>NZ_JACOOT010000038.1:0-124805 GCF_014287535.1 Blautia segnis
CGGAAGGGATAAACGCTGAAGGCATCTAAGCGTGAAGCCCCCCTCAAGATGAGATGTCCCATTCGAAAGAAGTAAACCCCCTTGAAGACGACGAGGTAGATAGGGCAGGGGTGGAAGTGCGGCAACGCACGGAGCTGACTGCTACTAATAGGGTGAGGGCTTGACCAACAATCGCAAGGTTGAAAAAAGATTCTTGACAAATTCCGAACAAGGATGTAACATGTATGTAGTTTTGAAGGTGCAAACCTTTATTTGGCCCGGTGGCTCAGTTGGTTGGAGCGCCGCCCTGTCACGGCGGAGGTCGAGAGTTCGAGTCTCTTCCGGGTCGCTACTGATGAAAATCAGTAATAATTAAATATTATGGGATCTTAGCTCAGCTGGGAGAGCATCTGCCTTACAAGCAGAGGGTCATAGGTTCGAGCCCTATAGGTCCCATATATTATGGATGGATTCCCGAGTGGCCAAAGGGGACAGACTGTAAATCTGCTGGCGATGCCTTCGAAGGTTCGAATCCTTCTCCATCCACTTGATGAATAATTTCATCTGTTGTAGCCAATGGTTACGCGCCGATGTGGCTCAATTGGCAGAGCAGCTGATTTGTAATCAGCAGGTTATCGGTTCGAGTCCGATCATCGGCTTTTTCTTTGAAAAAGAATAAAATATCGCGGGATGGAGCAGTCTGGAAGCTCGTCGGGCTCATAACCCGAAGGTCATAGGTTCAAATCCTATTCCCGCTACTTATGCCCAGATAGCTCAGTTGGTAGAGCAGAGGACTGAAAATCCTCGTGTCGCTGGTTCGATTCCGGCTCTGGGCATTTTGAATGCGATGGCTGTTTAGAAAAAGCCTGAGCATTTTAAATGTCAAAGGCTTCTTCTAAACAGCCCAGACGTTTAAAATAAAAAATATAATATGGAGCATTAGCTCAGTTGGTAGAGCACTTGACTTTTAATCAAGTTGTCCGGGGTTCGAATCCCCGATGCTTCACTAAAAAAATGCCGAAGACCTTCAAATAGGTTTTCGGTCTTTTTTTTGTTTGAAAACATGACTTGCATAATAGAAAACTGTCCTGTACAATTATAAAAAATAATAAAAATTACGGGGGCATGTTATGAAGAAGTTAATATGGGGAATTATGATTGTTTTTCTATTTTGCTTTCCTGTTTCAACAGAGGCACAGACTTATTCGTTTAGTGCCTCCAAGGTAGTAATAAAGACTGGAAGTAAAAAAGAAATTCCTGTATATTCTGGAAAGAAGAAAGTGAAGGCTGATCTTTTTAAATGGAAGTCTTCTAATAAAGGAATTGTTACCGTCTCTTCTAAGGGCATTATACGTGCCAAGAAGACTGGAAGTGCGTATATTACAGCCAGCAGGGGTAAGAAGAACATTCGCTGCAAAATTTTTGTATATTCTAAGACTGTAAAAACAGGATTTTATTCATACGGCAGTAGCGTTTCTATGAAAACGGGTGAGGGCATTACACTTGTTCCGAAAAAGAAAGGCTCTGTAACAGTTTATAAATCTTCAGCACCGAGTATTGCCAGTGTTTCCTCGAATGGTACCGTATATGCGAAGAAAAAAGGAAAAACAAAAATTACCTATACATCTTATGGAAAATATAAGTATACAGCATCTGTTACTATTCAGGTAAAAGCACGGGGAACTTCTTATACATATACGAAGACAAATTTCATTATGCATCGTGGGCTTCTAAGAGAAGCTCCTGAAAATACGCTGCCCTCCTTTAAATTAGCTGGTTCACGAGGTGCAAAATATCTGGAATGTGATGTACGAAAAACTCTTGATGGGGTATATGTAGTAGCTCATGACAGTAATTTGATGCGCATGTGCGGTGTTGATAAAAGAATTGAGAAGATTACATATGCTGAGTTGAAATCCTATCCCATTATTGGCGGTATGAATGCAGAATTGTATCCAGGTAATTATACACCGACTTTGCAGGAATACATTAATGTTTGCAATCAATATTTTGCAACTCCGGTCATTGAGCTGAAATGGACTTGCAAAGATGCTGAAGTAGAGCAAATGAACAAGATTTTCCTAACTTCCAAACGTCAGCCAATAGTTATTTCTTTCCGGGAAAAGCCGTTAATTAAATTGAGACAGATTAATTCAAAAATAGGCATTCAGTATATTATGAGGGAGGGAATTACAGAGTCTGCGCTTCGAGATGCTAGGGTTTATGGTTTTCAACTTAGCGTAAGCAGTGCGTATGTGAACCAAAAGACAATAGATGATCTGCATAAACAGGGAATTAAAATCGCAGTCTGGGATATAACCAGTGAGCAGATCATGCGGCAGTATGTAGGCTGGAAGGCGGATTATATCACAACGGAAGAAATTTCCTGGGCCACAAAGACTTTATAAAGGACATTGATTTTTTAATAGATAAATATCTAAGAGGTGTATAAAAAATCCAAGCTTTTAAGTAGTAATATAAATACTTAAAAACTTGGATTTTTTTGTAATATTATTTGCGCAGCAAACGCTATTTTGGGGTGCACAAGATGATCTATCTTTGGTGGCTTGCAATCTCGTAAAAGGTATTGCTGTGCACAAGCTTTATAGTAATGAATTATGGGCGTACAATAGTTCCGGCGTTTTCCATGATTTCTACGATTTCATACATGTTTGTAACACCGCCTACGGCTAATTTCTCTTTTAGGCCGTAGAAATCAAGGCAGGTTCCGCAGGTGAGGATTTTGACGCCTTCTGCTTCCAGGGACTTCAGATCTTCGAGAGAGTCAGAACCTTCGCAGGTAAGGTAAGCGCCGGAATTATAGCAAAGGATGGTTTCCGGGAGATGATCCTGTTTGGTAAGGGCAAAGATGAAAGATTTCATAAGAATTTTGCCAAGCTGTTCCTCTCCGTTTCCCATGGTGTTGGCGGACAGAACAGCTACAAGGCCGTGCTTCTTGGAATCTGGAGCACAGGTTGGTTCAGATGAGGCTGTGGGCTGAGAAACAGCAGTCTGTGCATCTTTCTCTGGAATCTGGAAGGTTACAGCGAAATCTTTTTCCCCTTTTTTCTCTGCGGAAGACTGGAAGCCTCTGCTTGCTGCAAATTTAGTCAGGTTCTGAACGGCGATTTCATTATCTACCAGAACGGTAAGAACACCGCCTTCAGTCATTTCTTCAGATGCTTTCTTGGCATTTACTACGGGAAGAGGGCATGCCATGCCTCTTGCGTCTACAGTTTTGTTCTGCATATAAAGTTCCTCCTTAAAAATTTTTAATAAGTACTTGTCGGTATTCTGTTAAATCATGCATTCATAAATTCCCTCAGGCTGCAGGTCCTGCTGTGAAAGCAGTTCTTCGAGAGATTGACGGCTGTTAAGATCTGCGCACCAGGAAAGTCCGCAGCTGGCGGAAATCGCCCTTGGAACAGGAATTAACCGCCCAGGTGCCTGGGCTGCCTTGCAGGCTTTTTCCATAGCGATGGCATCTGTGGTGCAGCGAAAGGTTATGATAAGTCGTTTTTCTCTGGATATCATTCTATACCTCCTGAGGTTTTGTGTTATATTCAGTATAGTATTAAAATTGCAAATTTGCAAGTTTTGTTGACAAAGTATTACTACAAGTGTAGAATTAAAGTGATTATTCACTGGCTGCATTCTGCGTTACTGTGCATGGTGGGACCAGCAGCTAATTACCATACTATCTATTGTGGGAAATATAGATAGAGAGGATATACAAGGAGAACTTAAATAGGAATATGCGTGTTTGATGTGTCAATAAGGAGGGATAGAGTAGGATGAAAAAAACAATTAACCGTCTTCCAGATTCGGAACTGGATATTATGCTGGTTTTGTGGAAGTATGAGCCGCCGATGACCAGAATTGAGATTGAACGTGTGGTAAATGAGAAAAAAGCTTTAGCGCCAACAACCATACTTTCACTTCTTACCAGACTGGAGAAAAAGAATTTTGTGAAAGTGACAAAACAGGGAAAAATGAATCTTTACACGCCGCTGATTTCCCAGGAGGAATATCAGCAGAGTGAAAGCAAAAGTGTGCTGGAGAAGCTGTACGGCAATTCTCTGAAGAAATTTGTGGCTTCTTTGTACCAGGGCAAAAAAATGAATCAGGATGACATTAAAGAACTTCATGACTTTTTAGAGGAGCTGGAGGATAAAGAAGAGGATTTATGACATCATTTATGTTTCTGATTTTGAAGATGAATGTGATTGCAGCATTGATAATCTGCGCAACTGTGTGGATCGGACATTTTACGAAGGGAAAATATTCATCGAAATGGAAATATTATATGTGGCTGATTGTTATGGTTTTTCTGCTGATACCCGTGGATTTCTCAGGAGGAAGTCTGCTTAGGATTCAGATCGGGCAGAAGGAAGCAAATAGCAGTGCAAGCAGTTCCTGGAGGGGAAAACAAAATGCCAGCAACCAGGCGGAGAATAAAAATGAAGCTGGGGAAACCTCCACAACAGATGCAGTACTTTCGGGAAATCTGATCAGTACAGTTGTTGATGAGAAGTCTAATGCTGTAAATAATGCAGCTGAAGAAAGTGCTAAGAGTGGACAAGTACCTTCTAAAGGTATTTCTACGATTACTCTCAGTTACGGCACGCTGCCGCTCGAAAAGCTTCTGAATGCGGCAGGAATCATCTGGCTGTGCGGAATTCTTCTGTTTGGCTTCACCAGGGGTATGCGCTATTATTTTTCCTTGCATAAGATGGAGCGTTGGAGTTACCCCGCAGATAATGAGGAAATGCAGGAATTGTATTTCAGGCTCTGCCGTAAGAAACATATCAAAAATCCGCCAAGGCTTCTTGTATGGGAAGGGCTTACCTCCCCGATGCTGGCAGGAATTCGCAATCCCGGACTTTATGTGCCGGAAAAGGCATTCACGCTGGAAGAACTGGAATTTATCTTTTCCCATGAGCTGTCCCATTATATGAGACATGACCTGTGGTATAAAATGCTGATGCTCATCGTTACAACCATCTACTGGTTTAACCCGGCCCTTTACCTGATGCAGCGGGAAGCGGAGAAAGATATTGAAAATCTTTGTGACGGAAAAATGGCAGCCCATTATACCATGAAGAATCGGATGAAATATGGGGAGCTATTGCTAAAGATTGCGGCGAGCCAAAATCACATTCCTTATATGTCAGTGGGATTCAGTGATGGCAAGAAGGTTTTTAAGGACCGTATTTTGTATATGAAAAATTTAAGGTGCCTGAAGGAAAATGTTTTTCCGGCAGTATTGCTGGGAGCTATTTTGGTGGGAGCTCAGGTATTTGTAGGAGTTTCCTTCTATGCGGTTCAGGCGGCTGTAGGTGACCTGGTGGAATTTCAGCCAGATCGGGGAGCTGCAGGAGAATATGTAAACCTTATAGCAGAAAACAGTTCTGATAGCTCTTACGGAGCAGGAAGAGACAAGGATTCCGTTGCAGGAAGAAATCAATCTGCTTCCGGGAATATAAATGCAGATGGCAGCGAGACTTTGAACAGTGAGAGTACGAGTAAAGCTGATTATTCAGAGGGCATAGATACTAACGATGGAAGTACATCAGACAGTACTTCTGAATCTGGAAATTCAGGTACGGATTCAAGTGATGACTCCGTGACAGGCAGTGCCGAAACCAGAGGAATTACCTTAACGGATGAACAGGTCACAGTTTGGGCGAAGGATGGTTCCTGGGCAAATTATGTATATCGTGCCACAGATGGAAACTGGTATGATGGCAGCGGAAGACTGTATTATGAAAATGGCGGCGGAGAATGGACCCAGGCTGCAACTGGTGAACAGGGGTCAGAAGATGCGCCGGAAACACCTTCTGAGAATGCGCAGGCGTCTTTGGTTGTTGTGGATGAGGAAGGGCTGAACTATCAGACTCTTTATCAGAACAGTGCCGGAGAATGGGAAAATAATGCTTCTGGTGCGTATTCGGATAATGGAGACGGAACGTTTACAGGGCCGGATGGAACCTTGTGGTATGAGAATTAAGTTAAAAATAAAATAATGTGAAATGTGGAAATCCCACCGAAATATTTGAGTATCTGACTCAAGGTATTTCGATGGGATTTTTAATTTCATTCCTGCAAATCTTTAGCTGTAGAACCCGCAGGTTCAGCATCGTCAGCAACGGATGCAACTGCGCTTTGGGCACCAGGTACTTCAGCATTTTCTTTCTCAAGTGTTCCTTCTTCAGAATCCCCCGGATCTTCCTCTTCTGTCACCAGATATCCATGTGAGACCGGTTCAATGGTCTGTTCCATAATGCGGTGAAGCAGTTCCAGGCCGCCGGCACCTTTGAAGGTGCCATAGAGGAAGTTTTTGGAGATTTCTTCCGTGATAGATTCAAGTCCTTCCATAATCATGCCTTTTCCCGGAGTCTCGTACCAGCGAATCTGAAGTTCATCCTCTGGCAGGAAGAAAATATGGATTTTTCTGCGCACGCATTCTTCCAGAAAAGTAATCTCAAGCTTCAGGACAGCGGTGCCATTTTCGTCAGTGGTAAATTCTCCGCAGGTACCAACCAGATAACTCTCTTCATGAAGCGTAAGCCAGGATTCCTTTGCCTGTCCAAATCCAACCGGGAGGGGATGCCACTCTCCGGATTCCAGGAAGTTTACAGAGAACTCCCCTTTTTCACAGGTGAAAGAAAGCTTTTGCACACCCTCCGTCATATTATTGTGGAAAACCTGGATAAACAGAGGAAAAAGTCCAATGCTCTGTGGAGAAAGTTCAAAAATTTTCCCATTCAGTTGTAAGGCTGCCTGATGGGGATCAGGTGAAGGAATTCCTTTCACATAATTCCAGATATTCTGGCGGGCACCGGTGCTGCGGCGAAGTCCGGCAGGATTCTTTTTCCAGCCGCCTTTTCGAAGGGATGAAAGTGTCTGGGCAGTGGCGGTGCCGTTTTCTAACTGGGCAGTAAGGCGGTTCAACAGGCTCTGCGCGCATGGATTCTCAGGGAGAACGTCTGCAGGGTGAAATTTCCGTGGAAAATACTTGCGGATAATATTCAGCATGACGCAGTTCTGAAACAGCTCGTTGTTGCCTGCATTGGTGACGATTACCATATTCATGTCCGGATAAACAATTACGTTCTGCCCCAGCATTCCGTTAAATTCAAAGCTGCCGGGGCGGGCCTCCATCCATATCTGGTAACCGTATCCGTAAGTGCCCTCGATGCTCTCCTTATGCTTGGCTGTGGAAACTTCCACCCAGAATTCAGGAATGATCTGCTGGCCGTTCCATTTGCCTTTCTGCAGATAAAGCTGTCCAAGTTTAGCCATGTCTTCCGCACAAAGGAAAAGTCCCCATCCTCCCTTGGTAATGCCCTTAGGACAGGTTTCCCAGAAATAACGGGTAATGCCAAGGGGAGCGAAAAGCCGCGGCTCCAGATACTCTGTAAGTGTCTGACCAGTGCGCTCTGTGATAATTGCGGAAAGAACATAGGTGTTCAGACTGTTGTATAGGAAATTTTCCCCAGGGTTTCCGGTGATGGAAGAATTCATGTAGCTGGTGAGCCAGTCGTTGCCAGACACAATGCCGGATTCATTGAAGGTGATGCCGCTGGTCATGGTGAGAAGATTCTCCACGGTGACGGTGGGACGGAAAATTTTGGTGAAGGTATTCAAATTCTTCTGGAAAATATCATAAATATTTTCGTCCAGGGAAAGCTTGCCCTCTTCTACAAGAAGTCCGATAGCCATTCCTGTGATGCTTTTGCACATGGAATGGGTGACATGCCAGATTCCGCTGCGATAAGGCGCGAAGTTGGCTTCGCAGATGACTTTCCCGTTTCGAAGAACCATGAAATGATGCATGTCTGTATAGTGGGAAGCCACCAGATCACGGAGCAGATCCGCCAGCATATCGGAAGAAATGCCCTGGCTTTCCGGTGTTGCTCTGGGAAATGGCTGCTCATAGGGCTTGTCAAATGGGAACTTGGGCTTTTGCGGGAAAAAATCTACTCTGCTTGCGCCATCGGTTTTTCCAAGAATGATATTGGTGATCAGTTCTGCAACTGCAATTTGTTCTTTTGCCATAGGCTGCTCCTTTCTGGTGAAGGGAATATTAGGTAACTGCTATATTAGTATAACCAAAAGTTGATTGAGCTTATTGTAGCAGTGGACAATTGCGGTGTCAATAAGGCAAAAAAGGAAAGTGCGGCTGTGATTTGGCAAAAATTTTTCAGAAATCAGGTTCTATCCTGCAAGCGGACAGGCATAAGAATAACTATACCTGCACAATCATGGAAAGTGCGCAGTTCCATCGCGGTTGTGGACAGGCATGAAAAAAAGGAGGACCTTTATGAAGCATTTTTTTGATATGATGATGACTGTTATGGTTGGCTTTGTCACAGGAGTATTTTGTGGAAAAGGTAATGCACTTCAGTTCGTAAAGGTACTTGTGAGCGGACAGGCTGCAGGCGCCCAGACTTGGTTAAGATCAGGATGCAGTGAAGGCCCCTGTAGTGTCCGTGAGAAATTAATTTCAGGAAAATTATTGCAGAAAATGACATCAGAAGAAATGCATGCGGCAGATGCGGAGAAAAGAAAAGTGACGGCCGCAGAAATGCGCGGAAAAAATAGCAATCGGATACGGGATGTTTTTTATAAAAGAAGCAACCGAATAAGGGATGTTTTTCATAAAAACAGCAACCGGATAAGAGATGTTTATTTCAAAAAAGGACTGCCGTATATGCGGCAGTCCGTGTGCAGAGGCAGTCCTTTGTGAGGAAAGCTATAAGGATTGCCTGAAAAATGTTTTGTAAACGGTGTTATTTCGTAAAATGAATGGTGATAGGACAGATCTCGCTGTCGGTTCCTACTCTCATGCTTGGTCCCCAGATTCCGGCCCCGGAAGTGACAATGTTGTGCATGCTTCCTTTCTGAAGGTAGCCACAGGAATTTTCCCAGAATAGATGGATAATGAGATTTCCGGGGAAAATCTGGCCGTCATGAGTGTGACCGCAAAGGTCCAGATCCACACCGGCAGCAGCTGTTTCTGAAAGCTCTTTCGGCTGATGATCGATAAATATAATTGGTTTGCTCTGGTCCAGCGCTTGGGTAAGCTGGGCCGGAGTCTGACGGGAGCCTTCTACTTTTTCACAGCGGGAGGCGTCCCGGCGCCCAACTATGTAAAACTTGTTGTCAATCAGTACAGATTCGTCATCCAGCAGGTGAATGCCTGCATCTGTAAGAAATTCTTCCATTCTTGGATCGTTGTAGCTGTCTTCTGTTCCATTAAAGGTAAATCCTGCAAGAATCGGCTCGTTGAGATCGTGATTTCCCCAGCAGGCGTACACCCCATATCTGGATTTGATCCCTTTTAAAATTTTCTTTAATTTATTCGGTTCAGAAATTGCATCGTATTCGTTGTCGAAAATATCTCCGGCAATACAGACGACATCAGGATTTTCGGCATTGATTTTTTTCACAATGCGTTTTGCCTGGGCGGTGCCCATGCTGTAGCCGAAATGAGTGTCTGCAAGAAGAACTACTTTCAGGGAATCCATGCCGTCCACTGATTTTTCCACAGTAACCTCATAAGGCGTGGTTTTCACATTGGCGACATGAAGAATTCCGTAAATGCTGACTGCAATGATCAGAACCGTGCAGATCAGTCCGGTGATCACAAAGGTGCTCCGCTGTCCGATAAAGGGCGCGTGGAAAACGTATTTCAGTATCAGGCGTCCGAAATCCACAACAGCGATTACAAGAAGAATGTAAATAAAAGTACCGAGAAAGTAATTTCCAATATGCTTCAAAATGCGGTGCAGGCTGAGCGGTTTTTTCACAAGAAAACCGGTGAGCAGTGCAGTGGCAAGTATAATATAAATTCCCACAAAGGAAACGCGGAATGCCATAGTCTGGAAAAGCCTGTGACATGCGCCCATCCAGCGTATCATCCAGCGGACCACATAAAAGTTGATCAGGATGTACACAGGTGCAAGAAGTATTGCTCCCATAGAAACCTCCATTATTTATAAAATTCTGTAAAACAGGTTCAGTATACTACGGTTCATAAGTTTTTGCAATTGTGCATATAATAGGGAGAAAATGATAAGGACGAGTGTGCCGCGAATTGTGCCTGGACGGTATTGGGAAAAAGGCGGCACGGGGCTGGCATGAGAAAGTGGTTTCGGAAGTTTTGTTCTTCGGGATTTTTCATTCCCCTTGTTCTGTTGATGCCTTATGTGTGTACGATTCTGTTAAACGGTGCGGATAAAGCACTTTTACTTTCTTCTCCGGATGAGGAGGTTATGGTTCCACTGCTGCTTATGGTGCAGCTGAAAGGGGATTATGAGGAGGAAGCGGTGAAGGCTCAGGCTGTGATCGCCAGGTCGAATTTGTACAGGCGGCTGGCAGCAGGGGAGCAGGCGGGGAAAATTATGGAAGAAGTAAGCGGGGAAGTTACCGGGAAAAATACGGACAGAAATAGCGGTGGAGAGTATTCGTTTATTCTGGATGGAACTCTGTCACCAGGACATTTGTCCCAAATCTGGGAGATGATGAAAAAGGCTGATACGCTGCAGGAAAATAAAAACGCGGCAGATGCAACTGCCGGGCAGGTGCTTACTTATCAGGGAGAACTGAAGCTGGTGCCGTATCACCAGATCAGCAGCGGAATGACCAGGGATGGGGCGGAGGTTTTTCATAATGAAGAATATTCCTATTTGAAATCTGTGGACAGCAGCCAGGACAAGGATGCTCCGGATTATGTAAACAGTACATATGTGTCAGCAAGTCAGCTTCCAGCCAGGCTTGTGATCAAAAAAAGGGACAGTGCAGGCTACGTGACCGCTTTGACAGTAGATGAAAGCTGGCTGGAGGGAGAAAGCTTCCGGGAGGGAATGCATCTGGCTTCGGCGGATTTTTCCATGCAAAAAGTGGGAAATGCGGTGCGGTTTCTGTGCAAGGGAAAAGGACATGGGCTGGGTTTTTCCCAGTATGGGGGAAATGAGATGGCGAAGGAGGGCAGCAGCTGGGAGGAAATTCTGGAGGCTTATTTTCCGGAGATGGAGCTTCAAAATATAAATTCCGTGTAGATTTTTTACAAATCTGGCAGATAAAATGAATAAGCCTGTTTATTCTGGACACCCTATAAATACAGACGGTACAACAGCTGTGAACAGAATGTATGTAGAGGTGAAAAGAATATGAGGAAAAACAGAACAGCAAGATTTATTTTTAATGGCGCGCTTCTGGCAGTGATGGCAGTTTTGGGCGTGACAGCTTATCAGGTGTCAAACAAACAGGAACATATTCAGGAGGTGCTTCCCCTGGAAAGTACACAGGAAAACGATACGGCGAATGGGGAAAGTTCCGCGGATTCCGGAACTCTGGCAGAGGCAGGAACCAGCCTGGTTGAGGCAGATATGGACGAAATGTCTGATACAGGAATTTTGGATGAGGAAGCTGTAGTGAAGGAAGCTGCCAATGAGGTGGATAATGCGGCTGATCTTACAGGTGTTGAAAATTCTGCGGACATCGGAGAGAGTACCAGCGTGAATGCCCAGGTTTCCCTGAATCAGAGTCCGGAAATCAATTTTTCTGAGGATACATTGATGGAATGGCCAGTGAACGGACATGTGATGATCGACTACAGCATGGATCAGAGCGTTTATTTTCCAACTCTTGACCAGTATAAATTAAGTCCTGCGATTTCCGTACAGGCAGTGGAAGGGGCACCTGTTGTGTCTGCCGTGAACGGCACTGTGTACTCCATTGAGAATGACGCTGAGACAGGAACTACCGTGACCATGGAGCTTGGAAACGGCTATCAGGCAATTTACGGACAGTTGACAGATCTGGATGTGGCAGAAGGTGACTCGGTTGAAAAAGGAGAGATCATCGGCTATGTTGCAGCGCCTACCAAGTATTACAGTGAGGAAGGCAGCAACCTGTATTTCGCAATGAAGAAGGACGGAGAGCCCATTGATCCGATCGCATATCTGCCGTAAGATGGGAGCTTAGGCTCTTGATAGTAACCGCTTATGAATAACAAAGCGGTTACTGATCTCGGTGTGAGCAGTAACTCTTTGTATGCTATAAATTGTGTTTATAACAGGATGGCAGCATTCACAAAAGAGTAAAAACAACGTATAATAAAGCAGGTGGGAAAATTCGCAGTCGGTGTTGTGTCCTACCTGCTTTTTTCCGGCTCCGCAGGGAAATGATGGGGCTTGTTGGTGAAATACTGTAGTTTGGACCGATTGCTTTTTATAAAGATAAGGGGTGCTGGCCGTTGGGAAAGACGAAGGCGGTGCTCCTTTACATAGAATGAAATTGACGCTGCCAGAAGCCAGGAAATACTTATCAACTGGAAAAAACGTGGTAATGCTCTATAAAAGATTCGGGAATTGGAAAGGATAAAAATGAATTATACTTATATTGTGCAGTGCGCGGACGGAACCCTTTATACCGGGTGGACAAACTGTCTGGAGAAGCGCCTGAAGGCGCACAACAGCGGGAAAAACGGAGCGAAGTACACGAAGACGAAGCGGCCGGTGACCCTTGTGTATTATGAGGGATACGCGACGAAGGAGGAGGCGATGAGCCGGGAGTATGCCATTAAGCAGCTGACGCGGGCTAAGAAATTTGCGCTGATGGAATTTTGAGATGACAGAGGGCAGCAGCCGTCTGACTAGAGCGTGTTTGAAAAATCATTCCCGCAATCTGCACGCCCCACTTTGCGGTATATTTAGTCCGAATTCAGTTGCCGTAGACAGAATGGGAAAAAATATTTCGACCTGTATACCTGATTTGCGGTATATTTTACCCGAATTCGGGCTCCAGCTACGAGTCCCTCATCCGGGTAAAATGTCTCACAAATTATTGCAGAAAGCCTTTTTCAAATATGTTTTAGGAAAAAGCCATTACACTGGCATATTTGCCACAAAGCAATACATCACAATAAAGTGGCAGGCACTTCCCAGCATAATAAATACATGGAAGATTTCATGTGATCCAAAGTTCTTGTGTCTGGCGTTGAAAATGGGGAGCTTCAGTGCGTAGATCACACCGCCGATGGTGTAGATAATACCGCCGGCAAGCAGCCATCCAAACCCAGCCTTGGGAAGTGCGTGAATAATTGGAACGAAGGCCAGAACACACAGCCAGCCCATGCCAATGTACAGCATGGAAGATACCCATTTGGGACATGTGACCCAAAATCCTTTGAATACAATACCAAGGATTGCAGTTGCCCAAACAAGAGCGCAGAGTGCATAACCAATCTTGCCGTGAAGTACGATTAGGCACACTGGTGTGTAACTGCCTGCAATCATTACGAAGATCATCATGTGATCCAGCTTTTTCAGACGTCGGTTCACCTTGTCTGTAGAATCAACGGAGTGATAAAGTGTGCTGGCCGCGTAAAGCAGCATCATGGTAAGAATAAAAATGCTAAGTGCCAGAACATGAATGTGGTCGCTCCACACTGAGGAACGAATCAAAAGCGGCGCAGCTCCGGCAGCAGCCAGAAGAAAGGCAATACCGTGGGTAATCGCGCTTCCGGGATCTTTTAATTTGAATTTCATAAACAACACCTCCAGACAAATGGAAAACGAAAACTAATATACGTAGTATTAAAAACTATGTCATCAAGTATGCAATAACTATACCATTTTTTTTCGAAAATGCAAGGGGTTTTAGAAAAGTTTTATAATAAAAGTTTTTGGGGTTTGGGGGCAGCCAGAAATTGTCTGGAAGACAAAAATAGATAGCACTTAAGTTTGCAGCATGGTATAATGAGTTTCAAGAAAGCAGCATATTTAAGAGAATGCTGCGAAGAATTTGCAGGGGGTAACTAATTGTGAAGGTAACAGAAGAGCTTTTACAGAAAGCTGATCAAATCCAGAATTTTTCAGAT
Organism: Blautia segnis; assembly: GCF_014287535.1. Classification (NCBI taxonomy): domain Bacteria; kingdom Bacillati; phylum Bacillota; class Clostridia; order Lachnospirales; family Lachnospiraceae; genus Blautia; species Blautia segnis. The sequence goes on from NZ_JACOOT010000038.1 coordinate 13,871, forward strand.
GGAATCATTATGCCGGATGGAGATTACAGGCTGATCGAAGAGAATGGACATCTCCAGACCATGATGGCGCTTTTGCCATATCCGGAGAAAGAAATCTGGAAAATGATACCGGAGAATGACTCCGCACTATTCTGGATGATCGAGAGAACCGGATGCGTGCTTACAGATTACAATTCCACAGTAGGAATGGCCATGACGCCAGAACAGAAAGAGGTTTTTGACGCGCTGGTGAAGCATGGGATTATTTCTCCAGAGTATTTCGATATTACCAAACAGAGACAGAAGATGAGAGAGCAGGCGAAATAAGAAAAAATAAAACTGCTGTACCGACTGGCATATAAAAAATATACCAGGGTGCAGCAGTTTTTTGTCTGAAAAAGTGTGTGAAGCGTTACTGCTCCATCTGCCGTCCAAGGAATCCAGCGGCGGTCTGGACCAGGAGTTTTACGTTGGTACCCATGATGTCTTTGTCGCCTTTTCCCATGAGGATGACACTGCCGATGGCGTCGCCTGCGGCAATGATGGGGTGGATGACCTGGGAACTGGAAACGTCAGGCTGTTCGTCCACTACGGGGATTTTGCCCCGGTCTTTGGTGTTCAGGCATTTGGATTCCCTGTCGTTGATCACGCCTTCTAACTGGTGGCTGATCATTTTCCCGATAAATTCTTTGCTTCCCGGTCCGGCAGCAGCCACTACCTGGTCGTGGTCGGTAATGCAGGAAAGCATGCCGGTGGACTGGGAAAGGGATTCGGCGTATTCTTTTGCGAAAATGCTCAGCTCTCCGATTGGGGAGTACTTTTTCAAGATGATTTCGCCTTCACGGTCGGTAAAGATTTCAAGGGGTGTGCCTTCTTTGATTCGCAGAGTCCGGCGGATTTCTTTGGGTATGACCACCCTGCCCAGGTCGTCAATTCTTCTTACAATTCCTGTCGCTTTCATTTATCTGTTCCTCCTGTATATTTCATCTGCTTCCATATTTTGTACTGTATGGATAGTATGTGAAAAATTGGGGGAATTATGCCTGACATTTAATGTTTTTTAGCGTTTCCAAAACATTAAAATTTCCATTTTTCGAAACCGCTGGCGGATTTTGTTTTAACGGGAAAATCCAGATATTCTTCCAGCGTCATTCCGGTAAGGGTCAGATATCCGGAAAGCTCCCGTGTGACGTAGCGGATATGCCAGGGCTCGTATGGAATTCCGGTAATGTCTTCTTTGTTCTGGGGATAGCGGAGAATAAATCCGAAAAGAGATGCGTTGCGGGTAAGCCATTTGCCTTCTGGAGTTTGGGCAAATTCAGGAATCAGTTCCAGGCCAACGGCAGGACAGGAAACATCCAGTGCCAGTCCGCTCTGGTGCTCACTGGTGCCAGGCTGGGCAACATAGGGATTGCCTGTGTAAAGCTCCTGCTGGCGCTTATAAGAACGATATCCGGAGATTCCATAAAGGCATAATCCTTCTTTGCAAGCTGCATTTATAAGGCAAAGGGCAGCGTGAGCAGTCTTTTTTTCCAGAAGACGTTTCGGATCCCCGGGACGGGTATCGAATGGAATTCCAATATCAACAAGATTTTCGGGAACATAGTCGGGTGGAAGCGGGTGATTGCGGTTGATCAGGCGAGTATAAATATTCTGCATAAAAAAGTCCCCCTTTCTGCAACATCCTTTTATATGTATGCAGGAAAAGGGGGAAATATTCTTTAGTCCTGTCCGCCCCAGAAATCTACGGGTTCGTAATCCTGCAGCTTGGCCAGGAAACCGCGCTGACGAAGTTCTTCCTGGATGGCGTCCAGGATCTCTTCACTTTCGGCGTCTATGGTGTGGTAGTGGTAGCCGGAGGTTACATTTTTCAGAAGGCTGGACTTGCCGGTGCTGATTTCTTCCATGTAGGCACGGATGTCACGGCGGGATTTAATTCCCATGTCTGCTTTGAGGACGCCGTAGACCTTGTGATAGACAAACACATCACGGATCTGTCCGCCTGCATCTACAATGGCACTCAGTTCTTCTTCCACCTGGTCATCGGTGTGATACACCTTAAAAACTCTGGAATATTTCTTCTCTTCCTGAAGCAGATAACCCTTGTTTGTGGAAAAAATAGTGGAACCGTTGGCACGCAGGAGAGAAATGTCCTGTACAATAATCTGGCGGCTTACATGCAGCTCCTGTGACAAAGTGCCGCCGGAAACCGGACCAGTGCTGGAGGATAAGATCTTTAAAAGCTGTTTTCTTCTTTCTTCACCCTTCATAATTTCATCTCCTGTCTGCTTGTTATGCGAAGTTACTCCACTGCGTGAAGATTCTTCATAGATAAATCCATAATAGGAGCAGAATGGGTAAGTGCTCCGCTTGATACATAATTTACACCCAAACCGGTAAGTCTGGCAATGTTTTCTTTTGTAACATTTCCGGAAACTTCGATTTCGGCACGTCCGGCAATGTAATCAATGGATTCTTTCAGCTGCTCGGTGGTCATATTATCCAGCATGATAATGTCAGCACCAGCTTCTACAGCCTCTTTTACCATATCAAGATTCTCTACTTCCACTTCGATTTTGCGGACAAAAGGTGCGTAGGCCTTTGCCATGGAAATTGCCTGCTTCACTCCGCCAGCTGCGCCGATGTGGTTGTCTTTCAGAAGAACGCCGTCGGAAAGGTTGTAGCGGTGATTATTTCCTCCGCCGATGCGTACGGAATATTTCTCGAAAATACGGTTGTTCGGTGAGGTCTTTCTGGTATCCAGAAGCTTGATTCCGGTACCTTCCAGAAGGGCTGCCACCTGGCTTGTGTAAGTGGCGATTCCGCTCATTCTCTGAAGATAGTTAAGGGCGGTTCTTTCGCCGCAGAGCAGCACGCGAATGTCTCCGTAAACTTTTCCAATCAGCTGTTTGTTTTCTACATGGTCGCCGTCTTTTACGTAGAATTCAGCCTTTGTGGATGGATCCAGAAGTGTAAAAACACGCTCAAAAACCTGCAGTCCGCAGATGATTCCGTCCTGCTTGCAGATAAGGTCTACCACGCCTGGGGTAGGAGTTGGCATAACGCTGTTGGTGGATACGTCTTCGCTTGTGATATCTTCTTTTAATGCGCTTAAAATAAATGGGTCAACATTTAACCCAAGAGTTACCTGATCAAACATATAAAAATTCCTTTCTGTTGGCTGTATTTGCGCCAAGTGTGATGGCTTCGGTTGCAAGGTGATGGTAAGCTTCGGCAAGGGCCTGCTGGTCTTCGTACTGGTGAAGGTCTACATGGGAAGCTAAGTAGTCTGCAGTAATTTGTGTATCGTGAATATCTGCAGTATTGGCTGCTGCATATGTATTGGATATCTCTGTGATGCTGCTATCTGTGCCGCAGTCTGCCGCGTCATCTGTCTGTGAAAAAACATTTTTTGCCATATCCTGTGCTGCCCGTTTGGCGAAAACAAGGCTTTCCAGCAGGGAATTGCTTGCCAGGCGGTTTTTGCCGTGAACGCCGTTGCATGCGGCTTCGCCTACCACATAGAGATTTTCCATGGAAGAACGGCTCTGGTGGTCAACCTTCACACCGCCCATGAAATAGTGCTGTGCGGGAACCACAGGGATGCATTCTTTGAAAACATCATAGCCCATTTCCCTGCAGTGTTCAACAATGTTGGGAAAATGATGGCGCAGGGTCTCAGCCGGGATTGTGCGCAGATCCTCCCAGACGAAATCGGTGCCGTCCTTTGCCATTTGCTCATGGATTTTCTCAGAAAGAAGGTCGCGGGGCAGAAGCTCATTGGTGAATCGGTTCATGTTTTTGTCGTATAATTTCGCCCCTTCGCCTCTTACAGATTCGGAGATCAGGAAGCTTCGGTCTTCCGGGCGTCTGGTATAGAAGGTGGTTGGGTGAATCTGTACATAATCTGGATTCTGCAGTTCAATTCCATGCTTGCGGGCAATGGCAAGAGAATCGCCGGTAAGGTGGCGGAAATTGGTGGAATGCCGGTAAAGTCCGCCTACTCCACCGCTTGCCATAACTGTACAGGAAGCAGTTACGGTATCAAGGGAACCGTCCGGGCGGCGGATCACAGCACCGTAGCAGTGGTTGTCTTTTTCCAGGATATCTACCATGGTGGTGTATTCCAGAAGCTCAACATTGGAAAGCTTCTGAACTTCCCGGAGCAGGGAACTGGTGATTTCTTTGCCGGTGACATCCTCATGGAAAATAATGCGGTTGGTGGAATGGGCGCCTTCTTTGGTGTAGGAAAGGCTGCCGTCCTCATTACGTTCGAAACGTGCGCCGTAGGAAACCAGATCTTTGACTACTTCCGGGGAAGTTTTGATCATGATTTCTACTGATTTTTTGTCATTTTCGTAATGACCGGCTTTCATGGTGTCTTCGAAAAAGCTGTCGTAATCGGATTCTTCTTTCAGCATACACATACCGCCCTGTGCAAGGTAGGAGTCGTTGCTGGTCAGATCGGACTTGGTGATAATGGTAATTTTTTTATCGCGGGGAAGCTGGAGGGCACAGTAAAGGCCGGAGCAGCCGGAGCCTGCGATGAGAATATCTGTTTTCATAGTTGGGTTCCTTTTTTGATAATTTGAATTTGGGGGCAGACGGCAGACGCGAAATGGAAAGTGTTCTGGCTGCCTGCAGCGTTTTTTGCCGGGTGACATGCCCTGTAGTATAACACTAAAGTTTACACTTGACAAGATATCTGTAAACTTTTTGGTTGACAGTGAGGAGGAAGGAGAATATAATCCTAAGAAAATGCCTGAAAACAGGAGAAAAAATAATTATGATGACTACAAGACAACTGCAGGATGAAATTCTGCGTTTAAAGAAAGAAAAAGACATCTGCATTCTTGCCCACGCATATCAGAGCCAGGAAATTCTGGAGGTGGCAGATTATACAGGAGATTCTTACGGACTGAGCCAGCAGGCGGCCAAAGCGCCTCAGAAAAATGTGCTGATGTGCGGAGTTCGTTTTATGGCAGAGACGGTGAAGATTCTTTCCCCGGAGAAAACGGTTTACCTTTCCAACAGCGGCGCCGGATGTCCAATGGCGGAGCAGCTGGATGTGGAGATGCTTTCTGCGCTGAAGGCGTCCAACCCGGATTATACAGTTGTGGCTTATATTAACACCACCTCAGAGCTGAAAACGATTTGCGATGTGTGCGTAACTTCTTCATCGGCTGTGAAGATCGTGAGGAACATTGATAACGATAAGATTTTGTTTATCCCGGATTGCAATCTGGGAGCCTGGGTGGAGAAGCAGGTGCCTGAGAAAACATTTAAGTTTGTTCACGGCGGATGTCCTACCCATCTAAGAATGTCTGTCAGAGATGTGAAAAAGGCCCGGGCAGCGCACCCGGAGGCGAAATTCCTGGTTCACCCGGAGTGCCTGTCAGAAGTTTCCGCCATGGCAGATTATATCGGAAGCACAACCGGAATCATGAAGTATGCCAAAGAAAGTGATGCCAAAGAGTTCATCATCGGCACAGAAAACAGCATTGTCCAGCACCTTCAGTTCGAGTGCCCGGACAAGAAGTTCTACCCGCTTTCCAAAGACTGCGTATGTCACAACATGAAGCTGACCACCCTGATGGACGTCTACAACTGCGTCCGCGGTCAGGGCGGTGAGGAAATTAATCTGGATGAAACTGTGAGGATGAAGGCGAAGGCTTGTATTGATACGATGCTTACGCTGGGGGAGTAGCTACAACTCCCCAATCAGTTTTTCCAGCCTCTGCGCAAACTGTCCAATGTGCAGTCCATCTATAAGGCGGTGGTTTACCTCTATAGAAATGCCAAGTTCCAGGCGGTCGCCGTTTGGGACGTATTTTCCCCAGGCGATGCGGGGGATGGAGTCGTTTTTGCTGTCGGGGGAGGAAAAATCGCGCTCATTTGTGAGTGCGGTAAGGTCTAACCAGGGCAGGCAGGAGAAGTAGATTACACGGTCGGTTTCCTGGGAGGTATCCAGGAAAAACTGCTGGGCGGCACTGCGTTTTCTGGCTTCTTCGTTGAATTCTGCAAGTGAACCCATGGTCGGCATGGTAACAATGTGGAAATATTCGCTGTCTTTTTTCAGATCGGTAAAGCTGGGGATGCGCGGATCCAGATAAAAGACCTGTTCTCCTCTTATGGTATATCGAAATGCTTCCACGTCATTAATTGCCTGGGTGCACAGATAGACCAGCGAATAATAAAATGACAGATGATGTTCTTTCACGTAGGCGTACAACGGTGCGACATCTATGCGGAAGGTTACCATATAATAGGGATTGGATGCGTGGCTGAAAAAATCAAAAATTTCTTTTCGCTTCCAGGAAGAAAGGTCGATCTGTTTTTCCATGGGTGTTTACCTCCGTAGATTATTGGGGGAGGCTGCAGTTTGGTTGAACTGAGAAGCCTCCCTTTGATTTTACGTTATTTAGCTCTGCCTCTTTTTACCGCACTGGATGGACCATATATTGCTTTTTTGTTGACTACACGGTATGGGAGCAGCTTATAGCTATAAACAGTGCCTCTTCTGGTGCTAACTGTGTACGTAGTAGTTCTGGAAGAAAGTTTCTTTATTCGTTTGAAAGAACCATTTCCAGTCTTTTGATACAGTAAGTAGCCGCTGGCACCGGAAATTCTCCGCCAGGAAATGGTTTGCCTTCTTGTGGTTGTTTTTAAAGTAAGTGCTGGTCTGGAAAGGGTTGGTGTTGCGGATACAGCTCTGGCATAGGCGCTGTAAATGTAACTGGAACCCACTTTTCTGCAGGCGCGAACTCTGTAGGTGTATTTGGTACCTACCAAAACTTTTGTATCTTTGTAAGAAAATGTTCTGGAATTCAGTGTTTTAAGCTTGGTATATCTGCCAGAACCAGTTTGTCTGTAAATAATGTAGCTCTGCGCATTTGCAACTCTCTTCCAACTGATGGTGACGCTGTTCCATGCCGTTGCCAGCTTCGCTGTTGGCCTGGACAAGGTTGGTTTCGGAGTTGGAGTGGCGGTTGGCTTTGGCGTCGGCGTAGCGGTCGGCTTCGGAGTTGGCGTAGCGGTCGGTTTCGGAGTCGGCGTAGCGGTTGGTTTCGGAGTCGGCGTTGCAGTTGGTGCAGGTGCCACAATTTTGAAATTCACTGTCACGCTTGCGAAGTAATTATTCAATCCGGTAATCGTAACCGATCCGGTTCCCACCTTTGTATTATTGCTCCAGGAAAGGGTATAATCCGTTCCTTCCTTCAGTACAGTAGAACCAAATTTTACAGTCGGCTTTGGATTCAGTGCACTTCCTTTATAAGTCTGGTTCCCAATCGCAGAAACTGCACATCTTTTCAAAGAAGTCATATTTCTGGATTCTCCGGTATAATTTCCCGTATATTCAATGGTAAAAGCGAGAATCTCATTATCAGAAGATCCCCAGACAGAATAAAATTCCATGCAGTCAGACGGAATCTGAGTGCCCTTGTAAGTAACGACTACATTATTTTTCAGGAAATCCAACATACTTCCATTGCCGAAATTTGTCTTTGTAACTTTGACCGTCTCGCCTGAAACTTTAATCGGATTGATGGTAAAATATTTTCTCACACCGCTTCTGTAAAGACCAATTCCGCTAATCTCTACATAAGGCTTGTTGTATCTGGAACTTGCATTCTTATTATTGCCGTAAGAAAGGACGTAATCTTTATCCTTTTTCAAAAGCACGCCGTCCAGGGTAACGGTGGGCTCCGGCTTAAACTCTTTTCCAGGAGCATAGTCATATGTAGGAATATTGCCGATTACAGCGGTATGAATCGGTGTGGTATCAATATAAAAATGGCTGTTTTTCTCGTCTTTGAAGTTTCCCTTGCCAGTAACAGTAATGTATGCGTTACCCTGCTGATTATTATTGCTCCAGGAAAGTGTATAATCTTTGCCCTCTGTCAGTGTTTTTCCCTTCCAGGTGACAGTTGGCTTGGGAGTCAGAGGCGTTCCCTTATAAATATAAGAGGACTGGTCAAAAGTAATTTCTGCATCTCGGATTGAAGCATTGTAAATGAAAAAATAGGAGGTCAGGGTGCCTTTGTAAAGACCAAGACCTTTAATTGTGTAGCTGGCTCTTCCGGCATTCACATTGTTTTCAAAAGAAACCGTGTAGTCCTTTCCCTGTGTCAGCGTCTGACTGTTGAAAGTAACTGTTACAGCAGGTGTTGCTGCGCTTCCCGTGTAGTTATAGGAACGAGGGGAAATATTGTAATATGCATTATTCAGATCAAAATATGCATTCAGCTGTGCCGTCAGGGACTTGGTTGGTGCAGACTTCATAGATGCTGTAACCGTAGTAGTTCCTGCATTTTTCAGCTGAATTACGCCGTTCTGGTTTACAGAAGCAATTGCGGAATCTCCGGTTGACCAGTTAAAGGATGTTGGATCCAGAACGGATTTCATATAAGAAAATCCTGCGCATGTCACATAGATTTTCATCGTTTTCTGTGCTTCGGTAAAGCTTACAGGGGAAGTTTCACTGAAACTGATATTTACCAGATCCGGAAGTGCGGAAATGGTGGGGGAAACCTTCTGATTTCCCGGCTGTGAACAGGTCTGCGCAGCATGAGAAGAAAAGCACTGTATCCAGTAAAGTGCCCCATTCTGGTAAAAGCATCCGATTCCTGCAGATACATTTCCAGAAGCCATAATATTGGTACGATGGCCAGAGGAATTCATCCAGGAGTTCATAACATCTTCCGGAGATACCTGATTAATTGCCAGGTTTTCACTTGAGTTATACCCGAAATATGGAAAAGCAGTCATACAGCTGGCGCCGTTTGGACGGGTATGGGACGCGTAAAGAGTCAGTTCCTGGGCTCTTGTCATGGCGCATTCCAGAAGATTTTTGTCCATAGTTACGGGCTGCAGGTTTGATTTCGCACGTTCCTGGTTCACTAGATTCAGGACCTCATACGCGTAATCGTAACGTCTGATTCCTTCTGCCAGCTTCACATCAATCAGGCTGTTGTCAGTTGCCGCCTGAACTTTAGTTGCCTGTCCCGGAGTCAGTAATAGCAAAAGAAGCAGGCAAAAAACTGTTCCAAGAAGGTAATGATTTGTCTTTTTCTGTTTCATAAAGCTCCTCCTTCGTAAACATAAATTTCTTTGCTTTCATTTTACACAATTCAGAAAAGTTTTCAATTATAAGTTGAAAAAAGCCGGTAAAAAAATTTCCCTAAGCCCCACAGAATTGAGCTGCACAAAATTGACACCACCCATTGGATGAATATAATAAAATTATATTTACAAAACGTTATAACAAGTAGAATTTACGGAGGCAGAGCACCTATGGAACTGAGAGTACTGCGTTATTTTTTGACTGTGGCAAAGGAGCAGAGCTTTACTAAGGCTGCGGAACAACTGCATATAACCCAGCCCACCCTTTCCAGACAGCTGGCGGCGCTGGAGGAGGAGCTTGGAACTGCGCTTTTTAACAGAGGCGGACGCTGCATCACGCTGACCGCTGCAGGACTGCTTCTGAAGAGGCGGGCGCTGGAAATTATGGATCTGGAAGATAAAATCATTGACGAAATCAAAGGGAACGAGGACGTGATCGAAGGCGTTATTACCATCGGTTGCGGCGAGTTTGCGGCAGTGGAAATCCTTGCGCAGATCAGTCGGTCCTTTAAGGAAAAATACCCACTGGTTCAGATTGCCCTGCATACAGGAACCGCGGATACCATTCTGGAAATGATGAATAAAGGTCTGGTAGATATCGGGCTGTTTCTGGAACCGGTAAGTACGGAAAATCTTGAATATATCAGAATCCCGGACAGCGACCAGTGGGTGGTGGGAATGCGCCCGGATGATCCTCTTGCGGAAAAAGAAGTTGTCACAAAACAGGATCTTCTGAATCTTCCCCTTATTCTTCCAGAGCGTCTTGGAATCCAGAGTGAGCTTGCCAACTGGTTCGGAAAAGATTTTGAAAAGCTGAACCTATCTTTTACCAGCAATCTGGGAACCAACGCGGGAGTGATGGCGATGTACGGGCTGGCCTACCCTGTTTCCATCCAGGGTGCCGCAAAATACTGGCGGGAGGATCTGCTGGTTCAAAGACGCCTGTATCCGGAAATAACGTCCAGCACTGTAATCGCCTGGCGGCGAAACATCCCCTATTCCAGGGCAATCCAGCTGTTTATAGAGGAGATAAATGCCTTTTAGGCATAATATAAAATACATTATAAGTATTAGTAATAATTTAAGAATGGCATTATAATTGTAACTGTAAAGAAAATGAACAGCTACCTATGATTAATATGTGATGACAGGATGAAACAGATTTTTCCTGGCATAAACAGGTAAGCAGAGAAAGCATGCTCAAAGGAGGCAGCAATTATGGAAAAAAAACTTGTGGCATATTTCAGTGCAAGCGGCACAACAAAGAAAACAGCAGAAATGGTTGCAGAGGCAGCCGGAGCTGATTTATATGAGATCACACCTGCAGTTGCATATACAAAGACTGACCTTAACTGGATGGACAAAAAATCCAGAAGCAGCGTGGAAATGAACGACAAAAAGATCAGACCTGAGATGACAGACACAGATGCCGGAATTGAAAATTATGACGAGATTCTTCTGGGATTCCCAATCTGGTGGTATGTGGCACCGACAATTATCAATACGTTCCTTGAGAAATATGATTTCTCCGGCAAGAAGATTATTCTGTTCGCTACATCAGGCGGAAGCGGATTTGGAAACACCATCTCCGAGTTACAGCCGTCCGCACCGGGTGCTGAATTTGTAGAAGGAAGACTTCTGAACCGTGCAAATAAACAGGAAATTGAGAAATGGGTAAAATCACTGTAGGAGGTTGAAAATAATGGCAAAAATTACACAGACAGCAGGAAGAAATGCTCTTGGAGAATTTGCTCCGGAGTTTGCACATTTTAATGATGATGTTCTTTTTGGTGAGAACTGGAACAACAATGACATTGATGTAAAAACAAGAAGCATTATTACAGTCGTTGCGCTGATGGCGCAGGGAATCATAGACTCTTCCCTGAAATTCCATCTGCAGAATGCCAAGGATCACGGCGTAACCCAGAAGGAAATCGCTGCGATCATCACACATGTGGCATTTTATGCTGGCTGGCCAAAAGGCTGGGCTGTATTTAATCTGGCAAAAGAAGTGTGGGCTGTAAATGAGGGTGATCTTCCCTATGAAGATGAGGCAATGAGAGCTCATGCCAAAGAAATGGTATTCCCGATCGGACAGCCGAATGATGCTTTTGCACAGTATTTCATTGGAAAGAGTTATCTGGCACCGGTATCTACCAGCCAGGTTGGAATCTTTAATGTAACCTTCGAGCCTGGATGCCGCAATAACTGGCACATCCATCACGCAAAGAGCGGCGGCGGACAGATTCTGGTCTGTGTCGCAGGACGGGGCTACTACCAGGAAGAGGGCAAGGATCCCATCGAGATGAAACCTGGTGACTGCATTAACATCCCGGCAGAAGTAAAACACTGGCACGGTGCTGCACCGGACAGCTGGTTCAGCCATCTGGCAATTGAAGTACCGGGCGAGGAAGGCTCTAATGAGTGGTGTGAGCCGGTGACAAATGAAGTTTACAGCAAATTGAAATAAGAATAACATATAGGCAATAACAGACCGCCGCGTTGGTTTGAGAGAGCAATGCGGCGGCTTTTTGCGATGGAAGTTTTGAATTAGCGATTGCAAAAAGGTGCAGGCATTGGGATTATACGCAGTTTACGAACCCACAGGCATATGCTACAATGCAGTTACAGATGAACAATAAGCTGGAAATCAGAACCCGTTATATTGGGTAAAGCAGTTGAGTGGTAGAATAATCGTTTGGCTGAAACTGACATATGGAAAAACAGGAGTGACAAAATTATGGAAATAAAATCAGTGGCAGTTCTTGGAGCAGGAGCCGTAGGTTCTTATGTGATCTGGGGACTTTCCGGGGTGAAAAATATTGAACTTGGTGTTGTGGCAGAAGGGGAGAGGGCGAAGCGCCTGAAGGAAAAGGGATGCACGATTAATCATACCGTTTACCATCCTCATGTGTGGACACCGCAGGAAGCTTATGGAGTAGATCTGCTGGTTGTTTCTTTGAAATACGGAGCTTTGCCGGGAGCACTGGAGAGTATACGGGAAGCTGTGGGTGAGAATACCATTGTGATGAGTCTTATGAACGGTGTGGACAGCGAAGAAATGATTTCTACTGTGATTCCCAAGGCTAATATCATGTATTCTCTGATCAAGGTGGCATCTCATAAGGAAGAAGATGGATATTGTTTTGACCCGGAGACTACCATCGGAATTATTTTCGGGGAACTGGAAGCACCTTATGAAAGTGAAAGGGTGCGTGCGATCGAGGAGCTTTTTGCAGATACGGGGATTCATTTCCGCCATACAGACTATATCCGGGAAGAGATGTGGAGTAAATTCCGGTTGAATGTGTGCAACAATCTGCCCCAGGCAATTCTGGGCGCGGGAGTTGGCTGCTACAGGGACAGCATTCACATGAAGGCGATCAGTGAAGGGCTGCGGCAGGAGCTTGAGGCTGTTGCGGCTGCGAAAGGAATTGATATCAGCAAGGCAGCAGCGTCTTCCAGCCATGGCAGTGCAGTTCCCCCATTTGCCCGCTATTCCACACTTCAGGACCTGGACGCAGGACGTCACACCGAGATCGACATGTTCTCCGGCGCTTTGATCCGCATGGGAAAAGAAAGTGGCATTCCAACCCCATACAACGAATACACCTACCACATGATTAAAGCTCTGGAAGAGAAAAACGACGGACTTTTTGATTATGAAGGCAAAACAGAAGAGAGCACCTGGTCGAAATAATGGGTGCCAATAAAACAAGGATGAGGAGGAAATACAATGAAAACACGAAGATTGGGAAAAACTGGGCTTATGGTGAGCGAAATTGGATTCGGCGGGGAGTGGCTGGAGCGGCACCCGGAGGAAGAAGGAATTGAGCTGATCCACTATGCGTCATCTCTTGGAATCAATATTCTGGACTGCTGGATGGCGGACCCGAAATCCAGAGATATTATTGGAAAAGGAATTAAGGAAAACCGCAGCAACTGGTTTATTCAGGGACACATTGGTTCCACATGGAAGGATGAGCAGTATTTCCGCACAAGGGATATGAAATATGTGCGCCCTGCATTTGAGGATTTGCTGAAAAGACTGCAGACAGACTATATTGACCTGGGAATGATTCACTATGTAGATTCTGAGGAAGAGTGGGAACAAATCCAGCACTCTGACTATCTGGATTATGTAATGGAATTAAAAAACAGCGGCGTAATCCGTCATATCGGCATCAGCTCCCACAACCCGAAGGTTGCCATTAAAGCAGCAGAATCCGGATATGTGGAAATGATTCTTTTCAGCATTAATCCAGCTTTTGACATGCTTCCGGCAAGTGAAAATATTGACACTATGTTTGCGGAGGAGTTTGACGCCGGTTTGAAAGGAATTGATGGAGACCGCGCACGGTTATATAAGGTCTGTGAGCAGAATGACGTAGGAATTACGGTAATGAAGGGCTTTGCAGGCGGCAGACTGTTTGATGAAAAACGTTCCCCATTTGGTGTAAGTCTGACACCTGTGCAGTGTATCCACTATGCGCTGACCAGACCCGCAGTCTGTTCCATTATGTGCGGCTACGATACGAAAGAGCAGGTTGATGCAGCCGCAGCATATGAAGATGCTTCAGAAGAGGAAAAAGACTATGCATCTGTGATCGCGAATGCGCCGTTCCATTCCTACAGCGGTGAATGCACCTACTGCGGCCATTGCAAACCCTGTGTCTCCAATCTGGATATTGCGATGATCAACAAATTCTATGACCTGGCAACCATGCAGCCTAAGGTGCCTGCAACGGTACAGTCCCATTACGAACTGCTGGAACACAAAGCATCCGAGTGCATTGGCTGTCATGCCTGCGAAGCACGCTGCCCATTTGGCGTTCCTATTGCAGAGCGAATGGAAAAAACAGTGAAATTATTTGGGTGCTAAAGACGGGGAAAGATATGAAAATATATGAAATTCAGGAACGGGATCCGCAGATTCTGGCGGAGCTTTTGAAGGTTTGGGAGGCTTCGGTTCGGGAGACCCATCTTTTCCTTTCGGAGGAAGAGGTAAATAAAATTAAGACGTATGTTCCCCAGGCGTTAAGCGGGGTGGAACATCTGATCGTTGCCCGGGAGGAATCGGGTGAAACGGCAGGGTTTATGGGAGTAGAAAAGAAACGGCTGGAGATGCTGTTTCTTTCCCCGGAAGTAAGGGGAAAGGGCCTGGGAAGGCAACTGCTTCAATACGGAACTGCAAATTATGATGTACAGGAATTAACCGTAAATGAACAGAACCCCGGGGCTGTTGGATTCTACAGACATTTGGGCTTTGAAACATACAAAAGAACCGATCACGATGAAGAAGGAAATCCATATCCGCTCCTGTACATGAAGCGGCATGGAAATTGACAAATATACCTGAATGGTTATCATAAATTTGCGCTTAAAAACGTATAAAAAGCTGCCGAAAGGCGGCTTTTTATTTGTGGTTTATTCTGCAATCATGTATAATCATGAAAGAGAAAACACGACGAGGTTATAAAAATGGCAAAATTATATTTCCGTTATGGAGCAATGGGCAGTTCGAAATCTGCTAATATTTTGATGGTTCGCTATAATTATGAGGAGCGTGGACAATATGCGGTACTGCTGAAGCCGCGGACGGACAATCGTGACGGAGAGCGCGAGATCCAGTCCCGTATGGGATTATCTGCGCCTGCGGATTATGTAGATGAATTTTTAAAAGAGATTTCCCAAATCTGGAATGCAAACAGCACAGAATATTTGTATCATGGGAAAAAAGTAGACGCAGTTCTGGTAGACGAGGCACAGTTCCTTTCCCCGGAGGAAGTGGATATCCTGTCTGACCTTGTAGACTTCTACAACATTCCGGTAATCTGCTACGGCCTGCGGACCGATTTCCTGAACCATCTTTTCCCAGGCTCCAGGCGGCTGATGGAAATCGCAGATGTGATCGAGGAAGTCCCCACTGTCTGTTGGTGCGGCAAGCGCGCTCAGTGCAACACTAGATACGCAAACGGAAAAATTGTACGGGAAGGCGCCCAAATTTTCCTTGGCTCCAATGAGAGCTACGTAGCTCTTTGCAGAAAGCATTATAAAGAGGGAAAATTATGGCCCGATGAATAAAAATTGGACTGAAATTCAGCGGCTTTTTGTTGACGATATATTTAGACTTTCCTGAACAATATGTCGCATGACATCCGAACTATTGTGCAGCCCAATATTGCTTCCAGACAGCTGGATTTTCTTATTGATACCGTGGATGTAAGAGATGAAGACATTATTGCGGATAAACTGAGACTGACACAGGTGCTGCTGAATATTCTGAGCAATGGTATTAAATTCAACAAAATTGGAGGCATCATCGGCATCCGGGTAAAACAGCTGAAATCTGCGCCTACCGGATATGGAAGCTACCAGTTCATTATTCGTGATACCGGAATCGGCATGAAGCCTGAGTTTCAGGAACATATTTTTGAATCCTTTTCAAGAGAAGAGACTTCTACCGTCAGCGGAATCCAGGGAACTGGGCTCGGTATGGCAATTACCAAGAACATTGTGGATATGATGGGCGGTACCATCACTGTGAAAAGTGAGGAAGGAAAAGGCAGCCCCGGGACAGTACGATCTGATCCTGATGGATATGATTTATAAGGTGATCAAATAATGACTGGAACGTCAGCCTGAATGAAAATCGGGCTGGCGTTCTTCTTTCGAATTAAAATCCACCTGAAACTGCCTTACAATAAACTTAATTTTTGGCGCGTCTAAATATGGTTCTGAAAATCAGTCTTGCAAGCGGTCCTACGATAATAAGCTGCAGCGGCAGTGCCATAACGAAGTTGCTGCAATAGGTTGTAAGATAGTCAGGCAGGAAATTGCTGGTGAAGCCATAACCATGGTATACACCAAGCACGCTTGCAAACAGAACCTGCCAGATGACGGTGAAGATCTGGATCGAGAAAATAATAAAAATAGGTCTGTCACCAGGCTGAACTACTCTGAAAGCGCACATTTTTGCAAGATGGCCGGATACGAAATAGGCTAGCAGTGCGATGATGATGTACTCGATCCACATTCCTTTCAGTGCGATGAGAAAGGCGGCATTTGTGAAGCTTCCCATGGCAATTACTGTGTTATACAAGGTCATGACATAGACCATCATCCATGCTGTAATAGCTGTAAAAAATATTGACTCTCCTTTTGTCTTAGGCATCGTGCTTTCCTCCATTCATTTTTTTCATAAACTTTCTCCTCTCCGACAACAAAAAAAGACAACAAATGTACCCATCCGTCCGACAGTGGATAGGCGACATTTATTGTCTTATTCGCGTCTTTTTTATTTGATTTATCTTCTTTATTTTAATGGAAAATGAAATTGGAGTCAAGAAAGAAATTTGCTTTTCGATGGCAAAAAATATGGTATACTGGTAAAAAATATATGCATGTTTTTTTTTGACAAATCTGACGGGCGTGGTGTGATATGGAGAATGGACAGCAGCGTATGATAACAACGTATGAATATGGAAACCCGGAGGCGGATGTTGTTTTGATCCAGCTTACGGGAGAGCATGAACTGGCGGTGCTTGAGAATGAGGTCAAGGAAATCCGGAAACGGGCTTCATCAGGAGAACTGGATTTCCGGTTTATTGCGGCAAAAGTAGAGAACTGGAATGATGAACTTTCGCCGTGGAAAGCCCCGGCAGTGTTTAAAAATGAAGATTTTGGCGGCGGTGCGGCCGAAACCTTGGAAAAGATTCTCGCACTGTGTACAGATCCGGGCAAGACGTATTATATTGGGGGATATTCTCTGGCTGGCCTGTTTGCGCTGTGGGCAGCGTACCAGACGGATCGATTTTCCGGTGTTGCGGCAGCTTCTCCGTCTGTGTGGTTCCCGGGCTTTTCAGCTTATATGAGAGAGCACAGGATGAAAACCGGAACTGTTTATTTAAGCCTTGGCGATAGAGAGGAAAAGACCAGAAATCCAGTTATGGCGCAGGTGGGGGCATGTATCAGAGATGCCTGCTCCTGGATGTCGGAGCAGGGTATAAATTGTACCCTGGAATGGAACCAGGGAAATCATTTTCAGGAACCAGATGTGAGGACAGCGAAGGCGTTTGCGTGGGTGATGGAAAAGAGAACCGGGAAAGTAGTAAAGGGAAGGCTGAGAAGATGATTTATATTGGTTTAGTGGATGATGAATGCGAGCATTTAATGAAAATGCGCACTTTTTTGCTGCAGTATGAAGAAGAACACAATACCAAATTCAGTATACAGGAGTTTCATAATGGATTAAACTTTGTTGAGGATTATAAAGGTGATTTGGACATTGTGTTTTTGAATAAACTTGAAAAGGCTATTCGTTTTGCAAAATTGAAGGTAGAAAAAGAACTGGTACTTCAAACAGAAGACCGATTTTTGGCGGAACAGGATCCGGAACTGTAGATACAGCAACAGCGGTAGGAATTCTTCAGGGACTGAACAATGCTGGATTTGAAACAAATGAAGAATTATCAGATATGTATGTAAAGTACAGGGCAGATCGTCCAATCATTAGTATTAATGACGGTCAGGACTGGACTCTTCCGGAAGTTCCGGCAGCAGATTACTCTGATGAGATTATGGAAAATGCAAAAGAGTTTTCAGACAAAGCAGCAATTGTAATATCACGTACCGGTGGTGAAGGTGCCGACCTTCCAACAGATATGGGACCGATCATGGATGGTTCAACAATGGATATTGGTACAAAATATATGAAAGGTTCTTATACCAATAATTCTTCAGAGTATGATGACTTTCAGGCTGGACAGTCTTATCTGGAACTCAGCCAGACAGAAAAAGATCTTGTAGATATGGTATGCAGCGAATTTGATGATATTATTATTATCTACAATGGCGCAAATCCGCTTGAATTAGGATGGACAGAAGACTATAAGCAGATAAAGAGTGTTCTTCTTTGTGCCAGAGCAGGCGCAACGGGATTTAATGCTCTTGGAAATATTATTGCCGGTAATGTAAATTCTTCCGGAAAAACTACAGATACCTGGTTGAGGGATCTTCATCAGGCACCATATTTTAATAACATCGGACATTTTGCATACACAAACACTCAGGATGTATCAGATGCAGCAAAAGAGGCCTGGGAAAGAGCTGATGGAATTGTATCTTTCGTTAATTATTCTGAGAGTATCTATGTAGGCTATCGTTTTTATGAAACAGCAGATCAGGAGAACCTGATTGATTACGATGACACGGTTCTTTATCCGTTTGGTTATGGATTAAGTTATACTACATTTGAATAGGAAATGGGTGATATCCAGACTTTAACATTAGAATTTGATGTGGAAGATATGGAAAAACTGCGTACCGATTATCTGGATCTGATGTTGCTGCATCAGCCTTTTGGTGATACTTACGGTGCATGGCGTGCTTTGGAAGAGCTGTACAGGGAAGGGAAACTTAGGGCAATCGGCATTTCCAATCATTATGCAGACCGCATGGTAGAATTTGCAAACTTTACAAGTATTAAGCCAATGGTGAATCAGATGGAAACGCACCCTCTCAACCAGCAGAAAACATTAAAAGAATGGGCTGACAAATATGATATCCGACTGGAAGCGTGGGCACCATTTGGCGAAGGAAGAAACGGACTTTTTGAGAACGAAGTCCTGAAAGCAATCGGACAGAAATATGGAAAATCAACAGCTCAGGTAATGCTCCGCTGGCATATTCAAAGAGGGGTGATCGTAATTCCAAAGTCAGTACATAAAGAACGTATGATTGAGAACCTTAATGTATTTGACTTTAGGCTTGATGAGAATGATATGAGCCAGATTTCACAATTGGATACGTCTACGAGTGCATTTTTCTCACATCAGGACCCGGCGGCAATGGTGGAATGGTTTGTAAAAATGGTTGAGAAACGCAAATCACAGCATGACAGCAGTAAAGAAAAAAAGAACTGGTAAAGCTGTTTTGCCCTTGTAAAAAAGCCTTTTTGTAAATAATATTGACGAAAGAATAAAAAATATGGAATATGTAAAATTAAATAATGGTGTGGAAATGCCCATAATTGGATTCGGAGTATTTGAAATTCCGGCAGAGCATACGGCGCAGTGTGTCTATGATGCAATAGAGTGTGGGTATCGTCTGTAGAAGAATCTTTGAGAAAGCTGAAAACGGATTATCTTGATCTTGTGTTGATTCATCAATGCCTGTCGGATTATTATGGAGCATATCATGCACTGGAAAGTTTGTATGATGAGGGCAAGATCAGGACTATCGGTGTTTCTAATTTTAGTGCAGAACGTATGGCAGATATTGCAACTTTTAATCGGATTGCGCCTGCGGTTAATCAAGTGGAAACGCATTTATTTTGGCAGCAGTATAATCTGCACGAGTGGATGGTGAAGTACAACATCCAGCACGAGGCGTGGGGACCGCTTGCCCAGCACCGTTTGAAAGAAGTCCTCGAAAATCCCGTTGTAAAGCAAATTGCAGATGCACATGGGAAAACACCAGCACAGGTTGCTCTTCGGCAGCACATTCAGCGTGGAATTGTTGTAATTCCTAAGAGTGTGCATAAGGAACGCATGAAGCAAAATATGGATATTTTTGATTTTAAATTGACCGACAACGAAATGGAGCAACTCAAAATGTTGGACGAGAACAAATCCATGTGGGCGGAATATGATGATCCCATGATTGTGCAGTACGCAATGGCGGAGGAGTAAACAAAAAATTTTAAAAGTCTCGGAAAGCAGGTATGCCCCTTCCGGGACTTTTATGGTGCCGGAAATGGAATCAATGTTTGAGCGTGCAAAACGAGGGGATTGTGAAGGACTGTTTCGCTGGCATTGGGTGCTGATCGATAGCCTGGAGATTTTTTTCGATATCATGCATCATCCCTATTTTGGCCCGAAAAAGACATTAAAGTGGATGGAAGAAAAGCATCCGGAATCCTTTGACTGTTACAGAAAGGCTCTTCAAAACCTTGATATGGAGTGTTTGGAGGAATGGGTTGTGCACTTTTTATTACGCTATCAGTTTTTGCATATTTTATTGAAAAGTTGGATGGCGTTGTGCTGCAGGTGGGTATTCTTATGATCGTATTATTTGCTGAGATCGCATGGGTTCAGGTTGAATATAATGCGATGAAAAAGAAGATGATAAAAAAGAAGAAATAGACAATCGGAATTCGGAGGAATCGTCATTTTAAATTGACCTAAGATTGACCTATCGCATCTGAAAACCACCAAAAATGCAGTAAAAATCAGTAAGGAAAATAAGGGGAAAATTGTCTGCCAGAGTCCTGAGAAAAGATTCTTAGAAATATTTTAAAAGTCCCGCAAAGCCAGTAAATATGCGGCTTCCGGGACTTTCATGACATGAAAAAAGCACCTCATCTGAGGTGCTCCACTTAGCAGGGCTACAAGGATTCGAACCTTGAAATGACGGAGTCAGAGTCCGTTGCCTTACCATTTGGCGATAGCCCTATGCGCTTTAGCAAGTTGTTTTCTCGCTTGCGACATGTTGTATTATATATCAACGTATATATAAAAGTCAACCCCTTTTTTCAAAATTTTTAAAAAAATTTATTCAATTCACTGGAAGCCTTGATTTTACGGGAAAAAATACTGCTTTGCCCTGTGAATTTCAGGGGAAATATGATATAATCAAGCAAAATAATTACCTGCCTGACAGGTCCTATTGATGAGGAGAATGAACATGAGAGCAAATAACCTGACTCTGCTCACGGATCTTTATGAGCTTACCATGATGCAGGGGTATTTTAAAAACCCAACTGACCAGACTGTCGTTTTCGACATGTTTTACCGTGATAATCCATGCGGAGGCGGTTTTGCCATTTGTGCCGGACTGGAGCAGGTGATTGAGTATATTGAGAATCTGAGATTTACAGATGAGGATATCGAATATCTGCGCAGTCTTTCCATATTTGAAGAAGATTTTCTGGAATATCTTCGCGCTTTCCATTTTACAGGTGATATTTATGCAATCCCGGAAGGTACCGTTATTTTCCCGAGAGAGCCTATGGTGAAGGTGGTTGCGCCTATTATGGAGGCACAGCTTGTAGAGACTGCTATTTTGAATATCATGAACCATCAGAGCCTGATTGCTACCAAAGCAGCCCGTGTTTGCTATGCTGCTAAGGGAGACGGAATTATGGAATTTGGACTTCGCCGTGCCCAGGGACCGGACGCTGGTATTTTCGGTGCAAGAGCAGCGGTGATCGGCGGATGTATCGGAACCTCCTGCGTGCTGACCGGACAGATGTTTGACGTGCCGGTACTGGGAACCCATGCACATTCCTGGATTATGAGCTTCCCGGATGAGTACACCGCATTTAAGACTTATGCAAGAATGTATCCGGATGCCTGCATCCTTCTGGTAGACACCTATGACGTGCTGAAATCCGGCGTTCCAAACGCAATCCGTGTATTTGAGGAAATGCGGGAGGAAGGCATTCAGCTGAAAAAATATGGAATCCGTATCGACAGCGGTGACCTTGCTTATCTTTCCAAGGAAGCTTATAAGATGCTGTCTGCAGCCGGATTTGATGATGCCACCATTTCCGCGTCCAGTGATCTGGACGAGTACCTGATTGAGAGCCTGAAAGCACAGGATGCCAAGATTAATTCCTGGGGCGTTGGAACACGTCTGATCACCTCCAATGACAACCCGGCATTTGGTGGTGTTTATAAGCTGGCAGCAGTGAAAGACCCGACGACAGGTGAATTTGTGCCGAAGATTAAGCTTTCCGAGAACACTGCGAAAGTAACCAATCCTGGCAATAAGACCGTATACCGTATTTACAGCAAATCCACAGGCAAGATTAAGGCCGATCTGATTTGTCTTGCAGATGAAAAGATCAATCCGGATGAGACGATGGTTGTATTTGACCCGGTTGACACCTGGAAGAAGACCAAAATTCTTGGCGGAACTTATGAAGTTCGTGAGCTTCTGGTACCAGTTATCAAAGAGGGCAAACGCGTCTACACTTCCCCGTCTGTCATGGAACTGCGCGCTATTTGCCAGAAGGAGCAGAGTACACTCTGGGATGAGTCCAGACGATTCTCCAATCCGCAGAAGGTTTATGTGGATCTTTCCGCGAAGCTTTTTGAGGTGAAGAGAGAGCTGATCGAGGAAATGAGCCGTAAGGATCTGGAGTTCGAGGAAGAGTAAATTTGAGACTGGGCCTTCGGGAAAAAAGCCAGTGAATCTAACAGAATGTAAAAATATGACATACCCTCTATCGTTTGTGGTGGAGGGTAATGTTGTTTTATGTGGATGTAATAAAAATGGAAATTTCATGCCTATCAGCTGGAAAATCCTGTGAAGTGCAGGATTTATGCGCTTCTTTTCGAGCCTGTGCTGCTTGCCGGGCAGTACAATGGAGAAATTTTCCGGAAGTATGTTGCCCCGGTGCTGAATTCAGAGATTTCCGGAGTGGAAATTCCAGCATCAGATCCGGCATTTGTGTATATTGAAGAAATGATCCGTCTGTCATCTCAGGAACCGCAGTACTATGAAATTCGGGTGCGCACCCAGCTGGAAGAATTCTGGTGCAGGCTGCTTGATAAAATAACTGCGGTGCAGATCGAACCTTCTTCCCACAGAGAAGATTCTGCGCGGATTAAGGAGATGCTGACCTCAACCACCCGTACAATTACGGAAATCAGTGAAATGTGCGGATTCAGCTCACTGAGTTATTTCGGAAAGGTATTTCGTCAGCATACCGGAGTTACGCCTGTGCAGTACCGGAGCGGATTGTAAAATTTGGTCTAAGTGGTGGAGAATCAGGCAATGTTACTGACATCCTCTGTATTTAAGTCATTAAAAAAATTGGCTTTCTCCATATAATGCTCAAGTTCCGGAATCTGAGCCGGAGTATATTTTGTCAGGTTCAGAATCATGGAATCCACTGGCCCCTGGGACATGATTTCCAGGATATCGTACATGTTGATTTCTTCCTTTCTTACTCTTACAAATCCGGCAATATTGAAACGGACGATCATATTTGCATAGTTTCTAAAGTCATTTACGGTTCTTAAATGAATGTTATACTGTAGCATAATCAGGACTCCTTTCATTTATGAATTCTTATCTTTGATTTAATAATACGCGAAAATATCAGATTAGAAAATCTATATATGGACTTGAAGTAGTAAAATCCGGACTAAAGAAAAATGACCGGACGGTAATATTGGAGAAGCTTTGAAATGCTAGGGCGTGCAGATTGCAGGAATGATTTTTCAAACAGGCTCTAGAACGTGAACATCCTTACTTGACAATTCTAACTGCAATGTGCAAAATTATCTTATATAAAAAGTAATAATAGAAAGCTGTGATGTAATATGAAACGTATTGATTTTGAAAACGGTACTGTGACCAGAAATATTTTCAGTGCGGCGATTCCTATGCTGGTGGCACAGATTTTGAGCCTTTTGTATAACATTGTGGATCGTATTTATATTGCGAGGATTCCGGAAGTGGGAACGACGGCGCTGGGAGCGGTGGGACTTTGCTTTCCGCTGATTATGATTATTACGGCGTTTGCCAATCTGTTTGGAAGCGGCGGCGCGCCTTTATTTTCCATTAACAGAGGAATGAAAGAGAACCAAAAGGCGCAGATGGTCATGAACACTTCCTTTACTATGGTCTGCGCAAGCGGTGTGGTGCTGATGGTGATTGGCCTTCTGTTTGCAAGACCGTTGCTGGTGATGTTCGGGGC
Source organism: Blautia segnis (assembly GCF_014287535.1). NCBI lineage: Bacteria > Bacillati > Bacillota > Clostridia > Lachnospirales > Lachnospiraceae > Blautia > Blautia segnis. Next base: position 37,683 of record NZ_JACOOT010000038.1, read on the forward strand.
GTCCGAGGAGGCGCTGGTGCATGCGTACCCGTATATGATGATTTACCTGATCGGAACGGTGCCGTCTATGATTGCCACGGGAATGAACCCGTTTATCAATGCGCAGGGATACGCCACTACGGGAATGCTGTCTGTTGCAATTGGAGCTGTGGCCAATCTGATTCTGGATCCGCTGTTTATTTTTGTGTTTGGACTTGGAATCAAAGGTGCGGCAATTGCAACGGTGCTTTCCCAGTTTTTGTCCGCAGCATATGTGCTTCTTTTCCTGGAGCGAAAGGCGGAGATGAAGGCGCGGCTTTTACAGAAAAAGGAACTGCACAGCTGTGTGGAATACGCGAAAAATATTGTAAGCCTTGGAACGGCGGGCTTTATTATGCAGCTGACCAACAGTCTGGTAACGATCTGCTGCAACAATGTGCTTGGCGTGACTGGCGGGGATGTGTACATATCGGTTATGACCATTGTGTCAAGTGTGCGGCAGATGGTGGAGACGCCTATTTATGCTATCAATGAGGGCACTTCCCCGATTCTAAGCTATAATTATGGAGCTCATCGTCCTGCACTTGTGCGCAAAGCTATGGTGACAATGGCTATGATGATTCTGGTTTACACGGCTGTAATGTGGAGCGTGATTATTTTTGCACCGGATTATCTGATTGCAGTATTCAGTTCGGATAAGCTCCTTGTGAAGGATGCGGTTCCGGCGCTGAAAACTTATTTTGCCGCTTTTATTTTCATGGATCTGCAGTACATTGGACAGACTGTTTTCAAGTCCCTGAATAAGAAAAAACAGGCAATTTTCTTTTCCCTGCTGAGGAAAGTTGTGATCGTGGTGCCGCTTACTTATCTGTTTCCCTATGTGTTTCACATGGGAACACATGGAGTATTTCTGGCGGAGCCAGTGTCAAATGTGATTGGCGGAGGGCTGTGTTTTGTTACCATGCTGGCAACGATTCTGCCAGAGCTGAAGCGGATGGAAAACCAACCGACAAGAAATTAATAGTTAAGGTCTGCCTGAAAATCCGCGCTGTACATCTTGGGCGTTCTGTGAACTATGTTTACAAAAAAATGATTTGCGCAATAGTGCGGCTGAATAGCTGCGAAAGATTTCAAGCACAGGATCGAAAAAGGGAGAAATATTGATATGGAAAATACACTCATGATTGGTGTCGTAAGCTTGCTTTGCATCTTTGCCCACGTCCCCAGTCTGCTCCTGCGAATAGTCCCATTTTATGAAAAAATTTCGGCTAAAGACAAGTGCCGTTTAACTGCAATTTATCTGGCTGGTCTGGCTGTGGATTTCGGGATCTGCATGTGGATGGGAATCAATCAGGTAATTGATGTGCCTTTTTATAAGGTGAATCTGATTGTCTTCTGCATTGTTATGGCAGTGGTAAATGTGCAGATCGTCCGCGGATACACCAAAGTGCATTTATTTGTCTTTGGAATTGTGGCGGATATTGTTATGATTACACTGGCCGTTGGAGCGTATATCAGCTCCCATCTTGGAATGCAGGGAGATGCAGCAGGGATTGCCCAGACCAGTGTGATTGCGATTATCATCTATGCCGTTTTGTATCCATTGCTTAGACGTTTGATGAGGTATACCGTTACCCCATTCCTGGAAATCGACTGCAAGAACTATTGGGATTCTATCTGGTTTATTCCCATTGCCTTGTTTTTCGCAAGCATTTTTTCGGATAGCGCAGACGTTTATACCAGCACCTTTGGACAGATGCTGAGCAAGTGTCTGATTGGTGCGGCGACCATACTGCTTTGCATCGCCATTGCCCGCGATCACCAGCGCTTCCGCAATGAGGAAAAGATGAATCAACAGATCGACCAGCAGAAAGGTTACTACCAGGCACTTACCGGGCAGGTTCTTGCAGAAAGGGAAGCACGCCACAATTTCCGCCACCAGGTGGCGGCAATCAAGGGACTTCTTGACGCTGACGACCTTCAGGGCCTGCGGGATTACTGTGACAATCTGGAACTGGAACAAATGGGAAAAGTGGATATTCCATACACGGGAAATGCTGCGGCAGACGGTGTCCTCTACCATTACGGCTGTCTTGCCAAGGCGAAAAACATTGACTTTTCCGTGTGCTGTCATCTGAAAGACCTCTCAATCCCGGACACAGATTTTTGCACCATTCTGGGAAATGCACTGGACAACGCAGTAACCGCAGCCGGGTCATATGAGGGGGAACGCTATATCGAAGTTTTTTCAGAGAAAAAGCACGACATGCTGCTGATTACAGTAGACAATTCCTTTGACGGAATTTTACTCCAGGAGAAAGATAAGATTTATTCCAAAAAGCGGGAAAAAGGAGAGGAAGGAATCGGAATCCTTTCCATCAAAAAGCTGTGCGGGAAAAACGGCGGCACCTGTAAGTTTGAGGCCGACGGAAACCGGTTCCAGGCCAGTTTTCTGCTGAAAAATATGTAGCGAACATATTCTATAAAACGAAAGATGATTCGATAAAACGAACGACATGATATAAAATTAATTCTGAAAAACGTAAAACAATGCAAAAGTCTTTCTGTATATCGAAATACCATTCGACATACAGAAAGATTGATGCTATAACGATATAAAACATTTCTAAATAGCGCAATATATTTTGATAAAACGAAATCTTTTTACAAAGGACTTATTTCCGCAAATCGAATTTCAAAAGGTTTCAGCTCTGCAGTATATGTAAGCGCGTGTTTTTCTGCGTAGAGCCTGCTCTGGTGGAATCCTGGGACACATAATCCGCGGAATAGATCCGTATCTTTGGGCGAAAGCGGAATAGCGCCCATCTCCAGCCAGATATCGTAAGCATTTCCATGATGGCGGTTTACAAAATACTCTTTCACATTGTAATTTCCGTTGGCAACCTCCGTTAACTGCAAAGAAATATCGAAGCTTTTCGTTGTATCAAAAGCGGTATAACGGTTGGTTTCTGTAATATCGAACAATTCTCCGGCAGCAAAAAGATCACCATAGTGGATGTAATGATAAGTGATAATCTGGTAGCTGTCGCCTTTTCGTGTGATGAAATACCCATCTCCGGAAGCAATCAATTCATCTCCAAGCATATTGGCAAAATAAAAAACATAAAATACACCCTTGCGCAGTCCGCTGCTTGTATAGATTCCAAGTCCGCCATGGAATTGATTAGGCGGAAGCGGATTTTCCCGGATCAGGTCCGTAAGGCTCCAGTAACAAAAGGAATCCAGTCTGTCATAGTTTTTCAGAAGATTTTTCATAATATAACAGGTTTTGAAACTGGTATCGCTGATCAGGTTGCGGTGTGACATGGTGAAATTCCATTCAGTCATGTATACCGGCTTATCCTGAAGTCCGAGAGTCTTAAATATTTTTTTGACACCGCCTATGAAAAGACTGAAATCGTCGGTTATTTTGGGAAAACAGGATGCGGTTGCTTTGTTAAGAAAAAAATCATCCCCGGATGTTGGCAGAATAATATCTGCATAATAGTGAATATTCATAAAATCCGGAAGACAATTGTTTTCCTGGCACCACCCTACAAAACGATAAATCCAGTCCGCGTTTCCAAGGTTTTCAATATACAGCATGGAAGGACTTCCAAATTGAATATCCTGGCAAACTGATTTCACAGTGTCATAAGTATGTTTATAAAAGCGGAAAAACAGTGCATCATCTCCGAAGCCAAACATCTTTTTGGAAGTAACCGGTTCGTTCCATACAGTAAAAGGCCATTGCTTTACCTCATCAAGTCCGTAGCGTTCAATCAGGTGCCTGGTAAAGTCCTCAATTAAAAAGTTCCATTCTTTCATATCAGCAGGCGGACTGGTAATAAAAGGACAATAGCATACCGTTTTATCTGGATTTTCCGCTAATTCTTTTGGCATAAAAGAAAGCTGGATCAGGGGTTTCAACTGAATAGACAAAAGAAAATCCAGAACTTGGTCTACCAAAGTATAGGTAAAACGAAGCTCCTGCCCGATGCGGCTGACCACCATCATGTCATCAGAAAGAATCCCATGAAATTTTATATAACGGAATCCCACATTTTTCTGCAGATCAATAAGCATTTCCTGAATATTCCGGTCCAAAAGCTCGGCAGCGCGGCCTACACTTGTGAAAGTTTTGAAGGTATGCCGAAGGGGTGTAAGTGTTTCGGTTACCGGAATGTCTGATACGACCAGTTCCTTGTGTACCGCGGACGGCATGGAGTGAGCAGAAAGGTCGTTGGTGGAAAGGTACTTGGTGAGTGCCTGCAGGTAATTGCTTGGCTCAAGAAGCAGATAATTAATATCATTTGCGTGGGCTGTAAGTGTAGGATTCTGGGCCTGTTGCTTGCGAAAAGCACTTGGAAGCATCTGATACTGTTTTTTGAACGCGCGGATAAAAGCGTGGGATTCTGTGAAACCATTTCGCATAGCAATCGTTTCAATAGAATCCTTAGTGGAAATTAGATCACTTACTGCATGTTCCAGTTTAATGCCAGTGTAGTACTGGATAAATTTTACTCCCATATATTTGTCAAAAAACTGAGAAAGGTAAGGTACAGACAGATTTTCCATGGCGGCAAGGTCACTGAGGGAAAAATTTTCCGCATAATGCTCATTTATGAAATTGATGATTCGGGTAAGACGCTCCATGTATTTTTGCTGTTTCTGTAAAGTCTCCGAAGCATTGGATTTAAAATTTTCCAGTAACTGGGAGACCAGATAATAGCTGAGAGAATAGTTCATGTAGTCCGTTCCATCGGAATGATAGGAATTTGCCTGAATCAGAGAAGCAATAGCAAAGCGGATGTTGGCATACCTCTTGAAGTCCGGTGTGGTTGCACTGTTGCAGTCAAAAACAATAGAAGTCAGATCAGTTTGAAACTGATTGAACAAAGAAAGCTTAATCTGGACTGCAATCATGACAGCACCGTTTTCTGAATGAATTTCGTGGATGCTGTTGGAGTTGATAAGAATTACGTCCTCGTCTTTCAGCTGCCAGGTTTCCCCATCTACAGTAATGGAAATGTTTCCCTCCAGTACCATGAGCAGCTCCAGGCTGGAATGCCAGTGCTTGGAAACGGAGCCAAGCTTATGAATGAATATTTTCAGGGGAATGTGTGGGCCAAATTCAATTATTTCGTGGCGTTCGTCTAACATAGGGAATGTCCTTTCTATGAATTTCTTTGCAAACATCGGCGATTATCCTAAAAATCGAAATGAAATTATGTTAACCAATTGCCTGAGTAGGCTGTGCCGCACTATGTTACCTTCATTATGATATACGTATTTCCAAATGTAAATATAAAAATGTACATTTTTTTATGTGAAAAAAGATGAAAGAGGTGCTCTATGAAGAAATTTTATGATTTTTATTAAAAAGTGTACGATTCAATGCAAAAAAGTAGCCTTGAAGCACCATGACCGAAAACGGTACAATATAATCATGAAAAGCAAGAGACACAGGAGTGAAACAATTCGGAGGAAACTATGGAAAAAGAGTTACTCATTGAAGTAAAAAATATGACAAAGTTTTTCGGACCGACTCAGGCTCTGAAAGGAGTAGACATGAGGTTTTACCGCGGAGAGATCCGCGGCCTGATCGGAGAAAACGGAAGCGGAAAGTCAACGGTTACTTCAATTATTGCAGGAATGCAGGCTGCCAGCGGAGGAACCATGACATACAAAGGGCAAAGCTGGAAACCTGAAAATATGGTGGAGGCTCAGAAAGCCGGAATCAGCATGGTACTTCAGGAAGCAAACACGATTCCAGATTGTACAGTGGCAGAGAATTTGCTGGCTGGAAGATTTGATGAATTTTCAAAGTTTGGATTCGTCAGCATGAAAAAGGCAAATGCTGAGGCTGAGAAAATGCTTCTGAGCTTTGGAATCACCAATATTCATGCAAAAGACAGCATTAATAAGCTCACATTCGAGGACAGAAAACTGATTGAGATTGTGAGATGCGTATCTGATGAAACAGAAGTTTTCGTGGTGGATGAGACTACAACAGCTCTTTCCCTGGAAGGTCGTCAGATTCTGTATAAGCTGATTCATGAGCTGAAGGAGAAGGGAAAATGTGTGATCTTTATTTCCCATGATATGGATGAGATCCTGGAACAGTGTACAGACTTGACGGTTCTTCGTGATGGAAATATTATCGGACATCTGAACCGGGAAGAAATGGATGCACCGGATGCAGTCCAGAGAATTCGTTACATGATGGTTGGAAGAGAAATCGGAGAGGCTTATTACCGCGAGGATTACGATACCAGCCACAGCGATGAGATTGCGCTGGAACTGAAAAATGTCTCCTTTGGACCGATTAAAGATTTTTCACTTACCTTACATAAAGGCGAGATTCTTGGTTTCGGCGGTCTGTCCGGATGTGGAATGCATGAGGTTGGAAGAGCCGCATTTGGATTAGAGAAGCTTGAATCTGGAAGTGTTGTGAGAAACGGAAAAGAGATTAAAACCTGTCTGCAGGCGATTGAATCCGGAATCGGATATATTTCCAAGAACCGTGACAAAGAGGCACTGATACTGGACGGTTCTATTCAGGATAACATCGTACTTCCGCTGCTTCCGTCACTGGAGCATGGAACCTTCATAAACCCGGCTTCTGAAAAAGATCGCGCAGATAAAGAAATTGATTCTTTCAGAATTAAATGCGGAACTGGAAAACAGTGGGTAAATACTCTGAGCGGTGGAAACAAGCAGAAGGTTTCTTTTGCAAAGTGGACAGCGAGAGGCTCGGAAGTTCTGATTATGGACTGTCCTACCCGAGGCGTTGATATTGGCGTGAAACAGTCTATGTATGCACTGATTGCCCAGATGAAGAAAGAAGGAAAGGCAATCATTCTGATCAGTGAAGAAATGGCGGAACTGATCGGTATGGCAGATAAGATTATTATTATGAAAGATTTCAGAAAATCAGGCGAAGTAATGCGTGCTCCGGAACTGAAGGAGACCGACATTATCGAGTACATGATATAAGGAGGCAAAGAAGTGGAAAAAGAGAAAAATAAAACAGCCTCCTGGCTGAAAGGACATGTTTATGATGTGGCTGCTTATGCAGGACTGGTAATTACGATAATTTTATTTCTGATTTTCAGCGGAGATAAGCTGATGTACAATGCGACCACAGTTTTACAGACTGTTGCGCCATATGCAATCATTTCCTTGGGAGCGGTGTTTGTTTACTCCATGGGATTTATGGACGTCAGCGTTGGTCAGCAGGTTGGTGTATATGCGATTTTGTACATACTGATCTCCAACAAAATGGGTGGAACAACTGCTGGTGTAGCGGTTGCGTTTATTGTAGTTCTGGCAATCGCCCTTGCCTGTGGCGCTTTTAACGGCGCTGTTGCAGTGTGGTTGGGGCTTCCGTCAATCGTAACCTCCCTGTTTCTGATGTTCTTCTTCACAGGAGCGCAGTTGCTTCTCATGGAGGGAACTGGAAATACAAGTATTTCCATTCAGGCAAAAATCAAGCCAATGGACAGAAATCAGTACACACTTATGCTGATTATTGCAATTGCAGTGGTGGCAGTGCTTGTTACATATTTCTTCAAATATACGAAATTTGGAAAATATACCAAAGCAATTGGCGCTAACGAGATTGCGGCCGAACAGTCCGGCGTAAATACTACAAAGTGGAAGGTATTTGCATATATGGCATTTGGCGTGACTGTAGCAATTGGAGCTTTTATTATGCTTACCCGTACAGGAAGTGCTGGAAAAGGAACTGGAACGGGCTTTGCAATGGACGTTATGATCTGCCTGATCCTTGGTGGAATGCCTCTTTCAGGCGGAATGAAGTCAAAGGTCAGCAGTGCATTAGTGGGAACCTTTACCTACGTGCTTCTCAGCAATGACCTTACCACAATGGGCGTTGACCTGAATATGATCAACTTCCTGAAAGCAGTGATTTTTATCATTATTGTTATGATAACCTGCCGGAAGCGTGATGGAGTACTTCCAAGATAAAATTAGATGTAAGGAGTAAGAAAATGAAGAAAAGAAAGTTATTTTTAGCTGGTGTTTGTTTATCTATGTTGTTTGGAGTCCAGGTTAAAGCTGAGGCAATGGAAAATGTGGAGCTGAAAGCTTCTGACGCAGAAGTTAGTGGAACTGGTTATGATCAGAATGGAGAAGAAGTAGAGTCCGGGTATAACGAAAGCCTTGGGGTTATTACACAGGTAGGAGATAATACTGAGGTGGTATTTGATGTTCCGGACGGCGTAGAGGGAACATATGATGTTTATTTGGAGCTTGGTAAATCACCTTACGCAGCAGGTACAACTTATGTAGGTATTACTGTTGGTGATGCCAGAGAATATGTGCCGATTATTCCAATCCAATATTGTAATGAGACTTATTCAGATATTAATGAGTTAGGACTTTTTGTGGTAGATAAAGCTGTTGAAGTAGAAGCCGGTGAGAAAATTACCGTGTCTTATAAACCAGGATACACTATGGAATGGGGAGGAACCATGTCCTGTGCATTGCCTCCAATGGGAAATATGTATCTGTATGAAGCTGGAAGCGCTGTGGCAGTCGGCTATGGGGATGACGCCAGTGTTCCGCAAGAAAATAATGCAGATGCAGATGAGTCAGATCCTATTTCCGGAAAAACAATTGTATGGCTAGGCTCTTCAGTTACATTTGGGGATAATGGATATAGTATGGCAGAGACAGTTGCAGAAAATCACAGTGCTGTTTCCACATATAAATATGCAATTTCCGGAACTATGCTTACCAATACTTCAGATTCTTCTTATGTTGAGAGAATGAAAGAAATAGACCCGAATATGGATATTGATGCTTTTGTGGTACAGTTGTCTACGAATGATGCTACAAATGGAATGCCATTAGGTGAAATCAGTGATAGTGATGAATACGATGATACCACTATAGTTGGTGCTATGGAAACAATTATCTCATATGTAAAAAGCACCTGGGATTGTCCGGTTGTATTCTACACAGGCACATATTTTGAGTCAGATGAATATCAGGCAATGGTGGATAAACTGTTTGAACTTAAAGACAAATGGGATATTGATGTAGTTGATTTATGGAACAACGAAAAACTGAAAGATATGTGTCTTTCAGGAGAAATCAATTCTTATATGAAGACAAAATATGGAACAGAAAATGAACCAGATCCTATTCATCCAAATGCAACTGGCTATAAAGAACTGTGGACACCTGTGTTTGAGGAAACACTTTCTGAAATATTAAAATAATGCAATTTAAAAGAATAACAACAATAACAATAAAAACAATTCAAGGAGGAATCATCAAATGAAAACATCTAAGAAAATTATGGCACTTGCACTGACTGGTGCACTGGCTGCTTCTTCTGTAAGCGTGGTATCCGTATCCGCAGAGCCAAAGAAAGCGACAATTGGCGTTTGCTTCTACCAGGATACAGGAAAGGCTCCGAATGCTACAAAAGCATTTCTGGAATCCCTGGCTGACACATTAAATGTAGAATTTAAATATGGTACATTTACCCAGACTGATGAAGCTGCAAACCTTACAAAGGTACAGGAGTTAATTGCTTCCGGTGTAGACGGAATCATTGGCACTATGGATCTTGGAACACAGTCCATTCTTTCTGAATGTGAGGCGGCCGGAATTTATTATGCAGGTTATCTTTGCGACTTTGATACTTCTTACACAACTGCTTATGATGATGTATTCGGAAATTCCAACTTCCTTGGAACAGTTGTTGATGGACATGCCCCGGATGATGTCAATATTGGAGATCAGTTCTTTGACAGCTTGATCGAATATAATGAAAGAAATGCGGATGCGCCGCTTACCCATGTTTCAATGGCGGTTTTCCCGGTATGGGCTTTCCCGGCACAGACAACTGCTGCTGAACAGTTTGTTGCCGATGTGGAAGAGTATAATAAAACTGCTGAAACACCGATTACAGTAGATCCATTGGATGAAGAAGTAGATGTATTAAACTTTGCTCCGCTTGACAGCACCTATTTCTCTAAACACCCTGACACACAGGCAATTATGAGCTTCGCAGCAGGAACAAGCTTTGTATATCCTACAATGGTTTCTGCTGGTGTAGATTCCGATATTAAGCTGTTTACAACTGGTGCAGACGGCGGAGAGGAAACAAACTTTGGATCCGCAGGAACACAGACCTATCAGCAGATTGCATTTACTGGTGCAGAGTCAATTGTTTATCCGCTTGTATTAATGTTAAATAAGATTAATGATACTGAATTTGCAGATATGCCAGAAAAGGCAGAGAGAATCAGCACGGAACTGTATATTGTAAACAGTGATGAGGATATGGAGCTTTATGTTAATTCCCTTTACAATACCGCTGATGCAGCTAATGCAGCATATACACCGGAGGATGTGTTAAATATGACTGCATTTGGAAATCCCGATGCGACTTATGCCGGACTTGTAGAAGCTGTACAGACTCTGACATATTAAGGAGAAGATAGGCTGACGATTGGAGTATGCTATGAAAGCTGTAAAAAAAGTATTATTGTCACTGGCATTTCCAGTGCTGATGTTTGTGGTGATGCTTGTCATCACCATGAACAGCGATAAATGTTTTGTAAATGGACACAATATTTTCCTGGGAAAAGATATGGTCAAGCAGGTTGTGATCAACAGCTGCATGACAGTATGTGTGGCACTTGCTATCTGGCTTCAGCTAAAAAACGGCCGCTTTGATTTTTCCGGAGGTGCTTCCATGGTACTTGCCGCAATTGGTGCAGGCTATGCGGGACAGCAGACGGGAAGCATGTGGACTGCATTTGCAGTTGCCGTAGCTCTGGGCGTGGTTCTTTCTATGGGAACAGCCATTGTATATATTGTGGGAAGACTTCCGATCATCATTTGTACCATTGGAATGACACTTTTGTATGAATCACTGACCTATCTGCTGTTTGGGGGTCAGGGAATCCGTGGGTTTTACTCCACGCCGACTCTTTCCAGAATGGGACGTATGCCGCTGGTTCTTCTTCCAGCAGTGCTGGCAATGCTCATTTTTGTGGTATATACATACTTTACAGCTTCAGGAAGAAGAGGAAAAATTCTCGCAAACAATCAGAGCGCTGGAGTAAATATTGGAATCAATGAGAATAAAAACGTATTTACTTCCTATATTTTTTCCGGGCTGATTATTGGAATGGCTGCAATCGTGTACATCTCACAGAATGATGTCACTCCACAGTCTGGCCTGGCAACCTCATCCATTATGTTCTCCTATATTGTTCCGGTATTTATGGGAACTTTTATTGGACTGGCAAGCAATGATGTGATTGGAATCGCAATTGCAGCAATTGGAATGCAGATTATGAACTATGGTCTGAACTGCCTGAATCTGGGAGCTGGCGGATGGCAGCAGATTATTATGGGAGTTTTCGTACTGGGCTTCTATACCTTTTCTTCCCAGTCAGGAAAAATTGCAGCTTTCTTTGAAAAGAGAAAAGCAGCGCATGCATAAAATGTGAAATCAGATACTGTTGCAAATGGAGATGCGGACGGAAAAAGCGAGCTTCTGTTTGCAGCAGTATTTTTGTACCCAAATTTAGTGAAAAAGGATGAAAAAAACGATGATAGATATTAAAGCGGCACCATTCAACCTGGATGACGAGGGTGTGAAGTGGGTAGAAGAGACAAAACAGAATATGACCCTGGAAGAGAAAATCGGGCAATTAATGATTCCCATTGGATATTCTGCTGATCCGGGATATTTGCAGCATGTAATGCTGGATCACCATATTGGAGGAATCTTATACCGCTGTGGGGAAAGCGAGGAAATGCAGGCTTGCCACAGATGGCTTCAGGAACACAGCAAAATCCCGCTGTTTATTGCAGCCAATCTGGAAGCTGGCGGTGATGGAATTGCAACGGATGGAACCTCTTTTGGAAAACAGATGGAGATTGCCGCAACTGGTGATCCGGAGCAGGCATACCGTCTCGGAAAAGTCTCCTGTGCTGAGGGAAAAGCGGTTGGCTGTAACTGGGCTTTTGCACCAGTGGTAGATATTGACAGAAACTGGAGAAATCCCATTACAAACGTGCGTACTTATGGAGATGATCCGGAGTTTGTATTGAAATGCGGACTTGCATACAAACGTGCCGCAGATGAGGAAAATGTGGCAGTTTCTATTAAGCATTTTCCAGGAGATGGCTGCGATGAAGTTGACCAGCATATTCTCACAAGCGTGAATAATCTTTCCTGTGAAGAGTGGGATGAAACTTATGGAAAAATTTACAAGGGTCTAATTGATGATGGGGCACTTACGGTAATGGTTGGCCATATCGCCCAGCCGGCATACCAGAAGCATTTCAACCCGGATTTTCCAGACAAACTGGTTCCTGCAACTTTAAGCTCGGAGCTTCTTCAGGGACTGCTTCGAGGCAGGCTTGGCTTTAATGGACTGATTAGTACAGATTCCACCTGTATGCTTGGCTTTACAGTTGGAATGAAGCGTGAAATGGCAGTTCCATATTCCATTGAGGCAGGCTGTGATATGTTCCTTTTCAACAAGGATCTTCATGAAGACTATCAGTACATGATGGAAGGCTATAAGAAAGGCATTCTTTCAGAGAAGAGACTGGATGAAGCTGTGACCAGAATTCTGGCTGCGAAAGCCGCAATTGGTTTACATAAAAAAACAAAAGAAGAGTTGGTTCCAGGAAAAGAAGACTTAAGAATTCTTCGCAATGAAACATATGAAAACTGGGCGAAGGAGTGTGCGGATAAATCTGTGACGCTGGTAAAAAATAACGAAAACATTCTGCCTCTTTCTCCCGCAAAAACAAAGCGCGTTCTGCTGGAAATTTTGGGAAATTATCCGTCAAGCACCCGTGTTACAGAGCATTGGAAAGCATTACTGGAAAAAGAAGGTTTTGAAGTTTCTGTATATGAGAAAGAAGATTTTTCATCTGCGCCTGATTTTTCCGTTGGAACCTTCGTAAGCAAATACGATCTTGTTCTCTATGTTGGAAATATGGAAAATGCATCCAATCAGGTGACAAACCGTTACCAGTGGTACACATTCTGGGGCAATGGAGACAATTGTCCATGGTTTACAGCTGAGGTTCCGGTTGTTTACATAAGTATGGCCAATCCTTATTCTCTTGTAGACATACCGCAGATTCAGACCTATATTAACTGCTACTCAAACAACGATTATGTGATTGATGCGTGCGTGGAGAAGCTGATGGGAAGATCTGAATTTAAAGGAAAAAGCCCGGTAGATCCGTTCTGCGGAAAAGAGTATTTGAAATATTAAAAATAACGAGACTTTGAAAAATCAGAGGAAACAATGCATGAAAATCTGTGATATTAAAATTAATGGCATTACAAATCCAGTAGGATTCCATCTGGATCAGGTGAAGGTTTCATGGAAGGTACGGGAAAGTGAGTCCTGCCGGGCTGAGAATATTAGGATTGAAGTGAGTAAAAAGGCGGATTTTTCAGATTGTATCTGGAAAAAGGATGGGGCAGAACTGAAAAGTATTGGACAGGAAATTGGGGTGCGTGTAGAGCCTTGTACACGCTACTACTGCCGGGTTACAGTGACTGGAGATAAGGGGGACCAGGCGTCTGGCATAGCTTTCTTCGAAAGAGGAAAGGGCAGGAAGCCATGGAACGGAAAGTTTATCAGTACGGCGAAAGAGGATAAGTTTCTTCCGGTGTTTGAGAAGAAATTTGAAATTAAGAGTAGTTCGGTAACAGAAAAGAATGAAAATGGCTTTGTGCCAGGGATTGCACAGGCGAGATTGTATATAACAGGTCTTGGTTTATACGAAGCATATATTAACGGAAAAAAAGCTGGTGATGATATTCTTGCGCCATTCTGCAACGATTATCGTGAGAAGATACAATATCAGACCTATGATGTGGCGGACTGCTTATGCTCTGGTCAGGATAATTCCATTTCCATCTACTGCGGCAATGGCTGGTACAAGGGCAGACTGGGTTACGATGGTGCATCCCAGTGCTATGGTACAAGATTTGCTGCAATTGCGGAGCTTCATATCTGGTATGAAGACGGAAGAGAAGATGTAATTGCAACAGACGAGACATGGAAATATCGCGGCAGTGATATTGAGATGAGTGATATTTATGACGGGGAAGTATTAAACCGTCAGTTGTGGAAGAATACGGAGAATCCATGGAAGCAGGCTGAATTAATTGAGCGGGATGAGGGAACTCTGATGGGAAATATTTCCCTAATTCCTTCCCACCTCACAGAACGTTACAGTCTTCCGGTTATTGTAAAGGAAAAACTTGCAGTTCAGGAAGTAATTCATACGCCTGCAGGAGAGACTGTTCTGGATATGGGACAGAACATGGTGGGATTTATGGAGTTTGAGTCTGCGCTTCCACAAGGCACAAAGGTTACTTTAGATTTTGGAGAAGTACTGCAGAATGGAAATTTCTATAACGATAATTACAGAACTGCAAAAGCAAGATTCGAATACATTTCAGATGGCAGAAAAGAAACGGTTCGCCTGCATTTTACTTTTTTGGGATTCCGTTATGTCCGTGTAAATGGGTGGCCAGGAGAGGTAGAACCATCAGCTTTCCGAGGCTGTGTTGTGTATTCTGATCTTGAAACAACCACATATTTTAATTCCTCATCTGCTCAGTTAAACCGCCTTGCGAAAAACTGTATGTGGGGACAAAAGTCCAATTTCCTGGATATGCCTACAGATTGTCCTCAGCGGGATGAAAGACTGGGATGGACTGGGGATGCGCAGGTTTTTGCGCCAACTGCCTGTTATAACATGGATACCAGGGCTTTTTATCATAAGTTTTTAAAGGATTTGCACATTGAGCAGAGAAAACAAAACGGAGCAATTCCAAATTTTATTCCAAATTTAGGCGGCCTTCCGGGCGGTTCCAGTGTGTGGGGAGATGTGGCAGCTTTTATGCCTATGGTTTTGTATCAGCATTATGGCGATAAGGATGAGCTGAGACGAAATTATTCTATGATGAAAGAATGGGTAGACTGGATTATCCGAAGCGAGGAGCAAAATGGAAATCACAACCTGTGGGACTTCGGTTTTCATTTTGGAGATTGGCTGGCACAGGATGGAATTAGTCCGCAGAGCATGAAGGGTGGCACGGATGATACCCTGGTTGCTTCTCTGTACTATTATGCTTCAACCGGAAAAGTGGCAAAGGCGGCTGAAATTCTGGGGTACAAGATGGAGGCAGAATATTATTACGAGAAAGCAGAGAAAATCCAGGGAGCAATTCTGGATGAGTTTTTTGCAGTAAATGGAAGACTTGCCGTGGATACGCAGACAGCATATCTCATGTGTCTGAATTTTGGCGTGTATCGTGATAAAAATAAACTGATTTCTGGACTAAAAGAAAGATTAAGAAAAGATTGTTATAAGATTAAAGGCGGATTTGTAGGCGCGACAATGCTTTGTCAGGTGCTGGCACAGAATGGACTTGAGGATGTGGCGAGCTACATTCTTTTCCAGGAAGGCTTCCCGGGATGGATGCACTGCGTAAATCTGGGAGCAACTACGATCTGGGAACGCTGGAATTCTATTTTGGATGACGGAACTATCAGTGGAACAGAAATGAATTCCCTGAATCATTATTCTTATGGTTCTGTTATGGAGTATGTGTACCGCTATATGGCTGGAATTCAGGAAACACAGGCTGGATTTGGAGCAGTTCATTTTGCGCCGCAGCTGAACAATAAACTGGAATTTATATAATTATTCCTCTAACTTTCCCTATTTTACAGGCTTTCCCGCCTGTTCATTAGTGAAATGATATGTAGTTTCCCTTATTTTTGCCCTTATGAGATAATCACAAGGGAAATAAGGGAAATTTTTTAGTCATTGCCTACCACTTTATCAAGAAGCCGAACCGATTTTCGTTTCGCATCTCTTGTGGAGTGAGCATAGACGTTCATTGTGGTACTGACATCTGAGTGTCCCAACAATTCCTGTACATCTTTTGGGGCTGCTCCATTTGCTAAAAGGTTGCTTGTATAGGTGTGACGTAACTGGTGGAAATGAAAGCCTTCAAATCCCTCTAATGCTTTTGCCACCTTTCTGCATACCGTCCCCAAAGTAGTCGGAAGTTCCAGACAACCATCCGGTCTTAAGCAGACAAAAGAAATTTCTTTATAATCTGCCGGGACTTCCTGCGTTCTGTCTAAGCAATAATATTCGTAGTACACTCTGTTTTTCTCTTTGACCTCTTTGTAGTAGTTCGTGTGATAAAGTTCTTCGTACTGCATTCGATTTTTTAACTGCTCTTTCCGGGCATTACGGAAAATCTCTACCAGTGTATCTCCAAAATCAACAACCCTTACTTTTTTCCGCTTGGTTGGTCCGATGATATATTTGCGCTTTGAGCCATCATATCGGATGCTGCGTCTTATGGTAAGGCATTGTTCTTCCAGATTTACGTCCTGCCATGCCAAACCACAGGCTTCTCCAATACGAAGCCCGGCATAATAGGCTATCTGGATTGGAAGTATTGCGGCTGGGTTCTTTTTTTGCAGATAAGCAAGCAGTCTTTCATAATCTTCTCGTGAAATTGGTTGGACATTTCCGTCCATATCCTCATCAGAAAACAAATCCACTTCATCCGTCTGATACCGCAGTTTAATATACTGCATAGGATTGAACGTAATATACTGCTTTGGAAATACTGCAAAGCGGAATGATTGCTGCATGACTGCGGAAAAAGAATGGATGTAATCTTTGCTGTAACCCTTTCTCTCTTTTCCATCGGGATGAACTCCCCCGAAGGAAAGCAAATCGAAGAAAGATTGCAAATGTTCAGAGGTTACATTTTTCAGTTTACGTTCTGCCAATGGGTGTTTCTTAATATTTCGGATTGTTCCGAGGTAATTCTCCACCGTACCATTGCTGAGCGTACCTGTTTTTAATTCCTCCTCTGCCCACACATCCAAAAGCTGTCCGACTGTGAGATTATCCGCTTTGGCAACAAATTTCTTTTTCTCATAATCATCCATTGCCTGACGGAGCAGTTTTTCAGTTTCACTTTTGCTTTCTGTTCCAACGCATTCTTTCTGAACAAGATTGCCGCTTGCGTCCTCTACATAGAAGCGGTAGTACCATTTCTTTCCTTTTTTTCTTACAGATCCTTTTGCCATAATCGTATGTCTCCTTTCGATATTAGACAATCGGAACTGATGAAATGCTTCGTGCGTGTAAGTATATCATAACTCCGGTTGTCTTACTATACCGATTCGGAATCTTCGTATAAGACTTCTGATAAAAGATTTGCAAGCCTTTGTTCTGCTGTTTTTGGTTTCTTGGAATAGAGCCTTACAATGTCTGCCATCTCATCAAAAGCATTGATGGTATGAGTGATTTCCCTTAAGAACATAATCTCATTATATTCCTCATTCGATTCAAACCCTATTGTTTTGGCAATATCCGTCTGACCAGCATTTCCCTTGAAGTTTTTGCAGGCGAACTGGAAGGAATCCAAAAACAGACCATATTGTTTTAACATCAGCAGTAATAAATCTTTTGAAAAAGCATCTTCTTCTTTGGTAAGGGCAAGCGGTAACTGTTCCAGAATATCTCCCATCGCATCACGAATCTGTAATTCTCTCTTATCCGTAATGTCGGTTTCATATTCATCTGTTTCCCCTTTGAGCCATTCCACAGATACATGGAGTGCTTCCGAAAGACCTTCCAGCACCATTTTTTTCGTATTGTCAATCGAACCATTCTCATAACGCAGGATTGTAGAAGCGGTAACTCCCATCTTCTCTGCGACATAAGGCTGTGTCAGATTCAATTCCAGACGGCGCTGTTTTATTCTGCTGCCTATCAGCTTGCGTAATTCTTTATCTTTCATGCTGACTGCCTCCTTTTTCGGTATGTATGAATTATAGCATTGTTTTTCCGAAATTGCAATATGCAATGCAATATTTATTTTTAACATTTCGTAACGCTTGACAAAAAGATGTGAAAAGGATATACTTACATCACAGGAATTGCATAATGCAATTTATAAGGAGGTGATTATATGACGCAAAGAAAAATTGCATTATCCATCGAAGAAGCTGCCGACTATACGGGAATCGGCAGAAACACCTTAAGACAGCTTGTAGAATGGAAGAAACTTCCGGTATTAAAGGTTGGTCGTAAAGTCCTGATTAAAACCGATATTCTGGAAATGTTTATGGAAGCGAATGAAGGTCGTGATTTGAGGGATAGAGGAAATGTAAAAGCCGTAACAAGAACTGCGGCAAATTAAAAAGGCGGCTTCCCAAGAAACCGCCAAAGGTTCTATCAGACCGAAGCCATGATATACCTACACGCAAGAAGATTATACCATGTGCTTCTTCTGATACGCAACCAAGAACTTATGTTTGTGAAGGAAAGGAGAATGTAAGAATGGCAAAATCAACAAAAAGTTATGAAGCACGAATGCTTGAAATGGAAAAGAAAGAGCAGGAAAGCCTTGAAAAGGCGAAACGATATGCGGCACAGAAGAAAGAACTTCTGAAGCGAAAGAAAGCCGAAGAAAGTAAAAAACGAACCCATAGGCTCTGTCAGATTGGCGGTGCGGTGGAATCCGTTCTCGGTGCGCCTATTGAGGAAGAAGACATCCCAAAGCTGATTGGTTTTCTGAAAAGGCAGGAAGCCAACGGGAAATTTTTCTCAAAGGCAATGCAGAAAGAAGTCAATACCGATATGGAGGAAGTGTAATGGCGGAGGGGATGAGTTTTTCATTCCCTTCATTGCTTTTTCATGAAGGGCGCACTTATGGACAACCAGAGGTCGTCCCAATAAGTTTGCCACAAGTGGCAACCGGTCTGCGTTCACGCTTGCCGGGCTCGTTCCGTCGGCGGGGCTTTCAGCCAGACCTGCTCATGCCGCAGGAGGCACTCTTCGCCAGAGAGGCGCATTCCATGCAGGCTGCTATGCGCAGGGCACTCTTACGCAGAGGGCGTTCCGGCAATGCTGCTTTTCCTAAAACCGAAAGCAATGTTGCCGGAAATCTATGCCGGATGTGCAGAAAGGAGGAATCCAGACATGGCGATTTTTCATTACACAGTCAAAATAGTCGGACGAAGTAAAGGGAAATCTGTTATCTCCGCTTCCGCATATCTCAATGGGGATGTGATGAAAAACGAGGAAACCGGGAGAATCAGTTATTACACTTCTAAAAAAGAAGTGGTCTACACTCGGCTGATGATGTGTGAAAACGCACCTCCTGAATGGCAGATAGTACCAGAAGAAAATATAAAACGCTTTCAAAAATCTGTCCGATACAAAAGATCAGAAGATAAAGAAGCTGCTTTAGAAAAATTTAAAATCACATTTCAGAAACAAAGGTTATGGAATGAGGTATTGAAGATTGAAAAAAATGCAGATGCCCAACTTGGCAGGTCATTTGAATTTGCCCTTCCCAAAGAATGGAACAGACAGGAACAAATTCAATATACAACTGACTATATTCAAAAAACTTTTGTAGATAGAGGAATGTGTGCTGATTGGAGTATCCACGATAAAGGGGATGGCAACCCCCATGTCCATCTGCTTCTGACTATGCGTCCTTTTAACCCGGATCATTCTTGGGGAAAGAAAGAAGTCAAGGATTGGGATTTTCTCAGAGATAAAAACGGAAATATCGTGATTGATGAATCCCATCCGAACTGGTGGCAGGATAAGAAAAACCCTGACCGTCATGGAATCCGTATCCCTGTATTAGACGAAAACGGAATTCAGAAGATGGGTGCAAGAAACCGCCTGCAATGGAAACGGGTGCTGACCGATGCTAACGGATGGAACAATCCAAAAAATTGTGAACTGTGGCGGAGTGAATGGGCAAAGGTGTGTAATGAACATCTTCCTTTGCATAATCAGGTCGATCACCGTTCTTATGAAAAACAGGGAAAACTCCAGATTCCTACCATCCATGAAGGCGCTGACGCAAGAAAGATTGAACAAAAGTTTCTTGCCGGGCAGGAAATAAAAGGTTCGTGGAAAGTAGCGGAAAATCAAATCATAAAACAACAAAACACGTTATTGCAAAAGATACTGGACACCTTTGGAAAAGTATCGGGTGCATTATCATTATGGAAGGAGCGATTAAATGACATTAGAAGAAAGCCGGGAAATTATACCCTTAATGGAATCCATGATTGGGCAAATCGAAGAACAGCAGACCTTAATGGCAGAAATGATTCTGGAAATGCAGAACCGGGACACCCAACTCTCTCTTATGCAGGAACAGAATCAGAAATTGCAAAAATTAAACAGCGAGTTATCCGAGCTGCTCAACATTTTGCCAAATACCGAGGAACTGCTTTCCAAGATGGAAGAACAGAAAACGAAGATAGAACTTTTGGAAAACGAAAATCAGCAATGGCAGAAATTGGTACAGAAACTGAACAGCGAAAACAGTTTATTACTGAAACAGAACACCGAATTGCTGAACTGGAACAGCAGATAGAGAAAGGACGTGATATAGATGAACGAATCCAGAGAATCAAAGAACGCCGAACAGTTGGAAGAACTTCTCCTCTTGACCGAGGAGATACAAGAAGAACTGGAACAGAAAGACCAGCTTATCGTGGAACTAAAGACGCAGCTCAACGAATCTCTGACCTTGAACGAGAAATTAAACAAAGAGAACAGAGCCGGGAATATTCAAGCATTAAAGAACGACTTGAAGCTAGCAGACAGAGCATTGCGGAACGAGAAAGAGAAGCTGCGAAGCGCAAACGTCACGATAGGGGAATGTCAAGATAAAATACGATGCTTAACACAACAACGGGATTATGCCCGGACACATCAGAAAATCGTAGAGATACCGGTAGAAAAGCCGGTACTCTATGAAAAATGTGAAGCCTGTGACCGGACAGACTATCAGAATGCAAAAGCAAAATACGAAACACAAAAAGAGCGACTTGCAGGACAATATAAAGCAAAAACGGTAATGTTCCAAACAACCTTGTTCCTTCTTGCATGGTATTCGCTGACAACCACTCTTTTTCAGGCAGTACAGTCAGATGTGCTCCTTTCCGATTGCAAATCATTCTTCCATGATGCAGCGTCATTCATACAAACTTTTATCGGTTGGACGATTGAGGTCGGGCAATCTGTGGCACAGATTAGCACAAAAATTCCAAATCCTTTTATAGCCGGAATGGTATATTGGATATTGCTAATATTGATTGTAGGAATATGTGTGGCAGGAACAGGGATACTGGCGATACTGATAGAAATAAAGGTTATAGAATTATATAGGGAAAAGTGTTGGGATGTCATTACTCTACTGATGATACTGACAAGTGCTGCTGTCATCATTTATTTTGGAGAAGCAATCAAAAAAGCACTGTCAGTAAATCTTCTATTGCTTTTTGTACTTTTGCAGGGCGCATATGTTGGACTTAGGTGTTATTTAGAATCGTACCTTGAGAAAAGAAACTATTAAGCATTTTTTACAAAGCTATGTACAAAATCATTCTAAAATTCCCATTCAATAATACGATTGAGAAAACCTCTCTGATACAGTATAATAAAGTGTCAGGGAGGTATCTCTATGAAGGAAAAAATACTAATCATTGAAGATGATTTTACGATACAAACACAGCTTAAAACTCTTTTGTCTGGGAATGGATATGAAGTATTTGCAGTTACGGATTTTTCCAAAACAATAGAGCAGTTAAAAGAAGCTGCGCCACATCTGGTTATTCTGGATATAAAACTTCCGGGGAATAACGGTTTTGAAATATGCTCGGGGATTCGCACCTTTTCAGATATTCCGATTGTATTTGTAACAAGCAGCAATACAGATATGGACGAACTGAACAGCATTATGCTGGGTGGAGATGCGTTTATCACAAAGCCTTATAATCCCGCTATTCTTCTTGCTAAAATTGCTGCATTGTTAAAGAAAGCCTACCGTTCCCCTCAAACAGAAATTTATATGTGGAGAGAAGCTACCCTGCATTTGGAGAGTAGCATGATAGAGTACAAAGGACAGAAAGCAGAATTGACAAAGAATGAATTGAAAATCCTCTACTACCTTTTTAAGAACTCCGGAAAAATCTGTTCCAGAAATGATATTGTGGATTTTCTTTGGGACAATCAGCTTTATGTTGATGATAACGCCCTAAGTGTCAATATTACCCGTATTCGCGACAAACTGGCAGCAATCGGACTTGTAGATTTCATTAAAACAAAACACAGGCAAGGATATACATTATGAGTGGAAAACAATATTTGAAAAATCAACTCCCCGTTATTTTAATCAATCTGCTGGGTATGCTTGTCCTTGCTTTGTTCCTGATTGCAAGCGATAATCCTATCCAAACAGTCCTGTTTATTTTTGCAGTCTGGTCGATTGTCCTTGTTTTATCTTTGCTGGCATTTTATTTCTCACGAAAAAAATATCTGAATAAATTGCTCAATATGACGGAGCAATTAGAAGAACGATATTTATTGCCGGAAATCATGCAAGTGCCGGAAAGGGCTGATGAACAGGTTTTTTACCAGATTATGAAAATGGCTGAAAAATCTATGTTGGAACGGATTGGCGAAGTACAGAGGGAACGCAGGGAATATAAAGAATACATTGAACAATGGATACACGAAGTAAAAACACCAATTACAGCGATGAAGCTGCTGTGTGAGAATAACCGTTCTCCCTTTTCCAGAGAGGTATTGGCAGAGTTAGAGAATATCAACCAATATACAGAACAGGCACTTTACTATGCCCGGAGTGAACACGCTGAAAAAGACTATTCTGTCCGTGAAGTCAATTTATGCGATGTTGTGCATAGTGCAATCGCAGATAATAAGTATCTTTTGCGTCAAAGCAATATGTCAATTCAGATAGACGATATAGAAACAAAAGTTTATACCGATGAAAAATGGGTGCGGTTCATCTTAAATCAGATTATCGGTAATGCAATCAAATACCATGCAGAGCAGCCTATTTTGCACTTTAGGGCAACAAAAACGAATGACAAGATTGTGCTATCTATCAGCGATAATGGGATAGGTATTCCTAAAAGTGATTTACCCCGTATTTTTGAAAAAGGATTTACAGGTCAGAATGGGCGAACCGGGAAAAATTCTACTGGAATTGGCTTATATCTTTGCAAGCGTCTATGTGATAAACTGGGAATAGGGCTTACTGCTTATTCCGAAAACAGAGGAACAACGATTTCACTTATCTTTCAAATGAATGATTTTATTATCGGAGTGCAGGGCTGACAGGTTCTGCACTTCTTACATTTTTGTAAGAACTGTGTAAGAAAACTTGATACAAAAAATGAGATACTCCATTTACAATAAAGATATGGAACAGTTAAGGAGGTTTATCAGATGAATACGATTTTGAAACTGGAACATATCCAGAAATATTATGGCAATGAAGGGAATATTACCAAAGCCATTAAAGACATTAGCTTTTCTGTGGAAGCTGGGGAATTTCTCGGAATTATGGGTGCGTCCGGTTCTGGAAAGACAACGCTGCTCAACTGTATTTCTACGATTGATACCGTAAGTGCAGGGCATATTTTTTTAGATGGAACAGATATAACGGAAATCAAACCAAAATCCCTTGCCCGTTTTCGCAGGGAGAATTTAGGGTTTATATTTCAAGACTTCAATTTGCTGGACACATTGACGATTTCAGAAAATATTGCACTGGCATTAGCAATCAACAAAGTCCCTGCCGGGAGCGTAGAATCCCGCATTTTGGATATAGCCGGAAAGCTGAATATCAGCGATATTCTAAACAAATATCCTTATCAGGTATCCGGCGGACAAAAACAGCGTTGTGCTTGTGCAAGAGCAATTATCAACAACCCGAAGCTCTTACTGGCAGATGAGCCGACAGGGGCATTAGACAGCCATTCCTCACAAATGTTGCTGTCTACCATTCAAAGTATCAATGAACAGCTTAGGGCGACAATTCTTATGGTAACTCATGACGCTTTTACCGCCAGCTATGCCAACCGTATTCTTTTTTTGAAAGACGGAGAAATCTTTATGGAACTGCGCAAGGGCAACGACAGCAGAAGTGCTTTTTTTGATAAAATTCTGAATGTCCTTACCATGATCGGAGGGGGACAAAGCCATGTATGCTAAACTTGTTTTCAGAAATGCAAAACGGTCTGTAAAAGACTATCTGGTCTACATTGTCACAATGACAATCTGTGTTACCTTGTTTTATGCGTTCTTGTCTATTTCCAGTAGTTATTATAGCCCGGATATAGGCAGCGAGTATGATTTTACTCTGTTAAGTGACGGAATGAAAATTGCAATCTGCATGATAACATTGCTGTTGTTATTTTTGATACGGTTCGTCAATCATTATATGCTAAGACGAAAGCAAAAAGAGTTTGCTGTCCAGTCCATTATGGGAATGGAACAAAAAACTATTGGCAGGATTTTCTTTGCAGAAACACTGATTATGGGTATGTTTTCCATTTTGATTGGTATTTTTTGCGGTGTATTTTGCTCTCAATTCATTACCGCAATGCTCCTTACTGCTTATGGAGAGCCTTATGAAATCTCATGGACATTGTTCCCGGACACCGTTTTGCTGACAGTGATATTTTTTGTGGTAAGTTTTTTTGTGGTAGGAGTTTTCAATACACGCACAATCAAAAAAACAAAAATTATTGATATGCTTTCCGCAGAGAAAGAAAATGAGCCAGAATTGAAAAAGAGCCGATTCATTCCTGTCGTAGTAATTCTGTTTTTAATGTTTACTTTATGGGAATTGTTTTCAGGAATACAAAATGTCCGATTTTATTATGACTCCCGCTTTGTTTTCCCGGTGAAAATCATGTATTGGGGAAATATTTTGCTCCCTGTTGTTACATTAGGCTGGGCGGCATTATGGATGTTGAAAAAGAAAAAAATTGCTTTTCAAAAGTTGATTGATGGGCTGCTTATTTGTTCTGTATTGCACGCCTTTTTAGCAGCAAGCGTACCTGCTCTTACCAATCAATACTATTTGCCTTTACATGGTGGAATACTGAATCAATATCTGGTATTTGTATTGATTGATTTGCTCTTCTTTATTTGTGCATTGATTTATCTTGCCAGCAGCTTGATTGTAGCATGGAAAGTAAAATCGCCGGAACATAGATACAAGGGAGAAAACCTGTTCTTTTTCGGGCAAATTATATCAAAACTAAATACAACCAGCAAAACAATGACGCTGATTTGTATAACCCTTGTCCTTGCAATCTTCATGTTTATTGCCGCCCCTATTTTGACGGGCTGGGCTTCAGGTTATTTGGATATGCGCTCTATGTATGATGTGCAGGTATATTCAAGATATAATGACGTATATGAAGAAGAAAATCTGCCGCAAGACAGTTATGAAATCATTACTGAGTTTCTGACAGAACACAAAATAGATACAGTTTATGATTGCACGTTCAATCTATATCTGCCAGAGAAAGACGATTTTCACAACAGACAGAAATATGATTTTCCGATTGTAGCAATTTCTTTGAGTGATTATAACACTATACGGGAAATGCTGGGTTACGAACAGATTTCTCTGGAGGAAGATGAATTTACAACACAATGGAAAGCAATCGCCACCGAGGAAGAACGGGATAGCTTTTTGAAAGAACACACCAGCATTATGACAGACGCAGGAGAATTGACTCTTTCCGGGCAGTCCTATTATGAGGATCCGATTGGAGAAACAGCGTACAATTCCTATACAAATGTATTGTATGTACTTCCAGACAATATTTGTGAAAAGCTGTTGCCAGTAATAAAAAACCGATATATTACAACAACGGAAAATATCTCCTATGAAAATGCAAGGAAACTGGAAAAACTTTTTACAGAGAAATATCCCGAGCAGGCAGAAACCGGGGCTATTTATGGCGTGCGTTTTAGCACACTGCAAATCAATAGTTCCATAGCAAATAACTTTATTTTACAGACTGCAATGATTTATGGTGCTGTCGTACTGATGGTTATATGTCTTACCGTACTTTCTTTGCAACAACTCTTAGACGCAGGACAATATAAATATCGCTTCTCTGTACTCCGAAAATTGGGGGCGGAAGAAAAGCATATCGGAAAACTTATCTTGCAACAATTAAGTGTTTGGTTTGGGCTTCCAATTATCACAGCAATCATTGTAGCTGCTGTTGTAATAGCTTACTTTATCCAAACCATATCAGCAGAAATTTCAGCCTATATTGGGTTTAGTACATTGATGTTACAAATAGGGGCAACAATGGGGATTTTGGTAATTTTATTGATTTGTTACTTCATAAGTACATGGATTATTTTTAGGCGCTCTGTTAATCCATAGAAAATATGTAATTATTGCATTTCGCACATTCTTTAAAGAGGGATAGCACTCTTAATGAACACTATCCCTCTTTCACTTAATAAAGTTCTAATGAATCTTCTGCATCCACCCACATCTGTAAATTGCCCTCAAGATATAATCTTGCATATTCCAAAGGCTCATCCACAGCTAATGAAGTAAGTGCACATTCTGATCCATATGTGGTTTTTAAATCTTTTTCAGCTTCCCAGCAGTCAATGCGAAGCATATATCCAGCACTTGTGTAAACATCAATACTATCGTGATTTATGTTGTATTCTGCATAAATTGTTCTCATCGTATCTTATCTCCATTTTCTTTTGATAATCAGTTATAGAGTTAAATATCGAAAACATTTCAATCAGTTCACCATGTCGTTATTGTTATATGTTATACTGTGTTATGAAATTTTCTTTCCCTTAATTTTTCCCATATTAAGGTTCATGAAAGCTAATGGGAGAATGTAACACAAGGGAAAGAGTAAGGGGAAGTACACTTGCTACAAACTTAGTATTTTCAAGGGTTTGCGAAGAATTTGATAATCAAATATAACAGTTATTAAATTTCCTAAAATATGTGAAATATCAACTGAGATTTGTGGAATACAGGTACGATTCCGTAAGTGGAAAATATACCTCTGCATGGTCGGTAAATGAGGACGGTTCGGTAACCGTTCGTTTTGAGGTACCCTTTGGCTGCCATGCAACTGCAGTACTGCCGTCAGTGGCGGAAACAGAAAAGAAAAATCTGCAGGAGGAGATAAAGCTGGAGCCTGGTGTTCATGAGTTCCGATACAGAACGAAGCGCGATTACAGAAAAGCGTACACCATGGATTCCCGTCTGGAGGAAATGCAGAATGATCCCCGGGCACTGGAAATTCTGGAAAGAAAAATGCCATTAGCATTGGCAAAAATACAGGGAAAAGATGCGGAGGACCTGAACCTGAGTTTGAACGAACTGCAATATATGTTTTTTCTGGGCTTTCATCCGGATATGGTACAGAGCGCTGCAGAGGAACTTTTACAGTTAGATGTAATTTATAAATAGGAGTATATTATGAAAGCATTTATTTTTGATTTGGATGGTGTTATTGTATTTACAGATAAGTTTCATTACCTGGCATGGAAAAAAATGGCAGATGAGATGGGGATTTATTTTGACGAGACGATTAATAACCGTCTCCGCGGTGTAAGCCGTGCAGAAAGCCTGGAAATTATTTTGGAGAGATATGAGGGACCAGCTCTTTCTCAGGAGAAAAAAGCAGAATTAATGGAAGGCAAAAACAATACTTACAAGGAACTTCTAGGTGGTATGACACCTGATGATGTGACGGATGAAGTAAGAAATACACTCGCTGAGCTGCATAACAGGGGCTATAAACTGGCACTTGGCTCTTCCAGTAAAAATGCGAAATTTATTCTGGAAAAGGTAGAGCTGCTGGGTGCATTTGATGCAATTTCTGATGGAACGAATATTACGAAGTCTAAGCCGGACCCGGAAGTATTTCTGAAAGCGGCAGAGTTTCTTGGCGAAAAGCCAGAGGAATGCTATGTTGTGGAAGATGCTTATGCAGGAATTGACGCGGCAAAAAGTGCAGGCATGCAGGCTGTGGGAATTGGAGATGCAGCTGGATATGGAGCTACGGATAAGAAAATCAAGAGCTTTGGAGAACTTTTGACATTGGAGGAATAAATGTCCGGTAAATTGCAGTTCTGAAAATAAAAAATTCCAGAGTACGGGCAACATTGGAGGAGTAGAATGGAAAGTGTAAAGAAATGGGATATATTTGAATTGACTTTTTGTGTAGAAAATATGTCAGAGCCTGTTCAGGCAGGAGCTTTGAAAGCGGCTTTCCACGGGGAAAAGGAAACTGTGGAAGTGGAAAGCTTTTATGATGGCGGCAACGTTTACAAGGTTCGTTTTATGCCGTCTTACGAAGGCCATTATACTTATAAAGTTGAAACTGGAAATTATCAGCTGAATAAGAAATCTGACAAATATGAGGGTGAATTTGAGGTAATTGCCGCAGACGGTGGAAATCATGGCCCTGTGCAGGTTAAAAACAGTAGATATCTGGCATATGCAGATGGCACTATTTATCACAGTGTTGGAACTACCTGTTACGCCTGGCTTTATCAGACAGAGGAACTGCAGCGTCAGACATTGGAAACTTTGAAGAACAGCTGTTTCAATAAAATACGTTTCTGCATATTTCCCAAATATTATGAGTTCAACGAGAATGAACCACAGTATTATCCTTTTGAAAGAGGAATAAGCAGAGGGCAGGATGAAGAAAAGGCTGCAGGGAAAATTCCAATTACTTTTCCGCAAACAAAAGAAGCGAAGGATATCAGAGACTTTAATTTTTATAAACCAAATTCTGCATATTTTAAAAAAGTGGACGACCAAATTGCTCAGCTCAGAGACCTTGGGATTGAAGCGGATATTATTCTTTTTCATCCTTATGACAAATGGGGATTTTCTACTATGGAGAAGGCTTGTAATGAGCAATATCTGCAATATATGGTGGCGAGATACAGTGCATATCACAACGTGTGGTGGTCTATGGCAAATGAATATGATCTGATGCCATTTACGAAAGAGGAATGGAATTATTATGGCAGACTGGTTCGCCAGAATGATGCATACGGACATTTATGTTCTATTCATAACTGTATGGGATTTTTTGACTATACAGAAGACTGGATTACTCATTGCAGTATGCAGAAAAATACAACTTACGAACATGTAGAAAAAACTGAACAGCATCTGGAAAAGTATAAAAAGCCAGTAGTATGGGATGAAATTGGCTATGAAGGAAATGTTGACCGTGGTTGGGGGAATATTTCCGGGCAGGAGCTGGTTAGGCGGTTCTGGGAGAGCGTATTGCGAGGCGGATGTGCCGGACATGGAGAGACATATATTCATCCAGAGGACATTCTCTGGTGGGCTAAGGGTGGAGTGCTTCATGGCGACAGCGAACCACGGCTTAAATTCCTGAAAAAAATCTGGGATGAAACACCGGGGGGATGCTTGAAGGCAATCAATGAGGAACCCTTTGACGAAGTAATCAGTATTCCGGTAGAGGAAAATAAAATCTGCAACTGGATGCAAACCACATGGTGCAGCTATGAACTTCATTATTTCGGAATCGGAAGACCTGCATACAGAATACTGGAACTGCCGGAGGATGCCTCTTATCAGGTTGAGGTTATTGATACCTGGAACATGACGATTACCGATACTGGTGTGCATAGTGGCTTTACGAAAGTCGAGCTTCCAGGACAAGAGTGGATGGCGATTAGGATTATAAAGAAATAGATTGGAAAAAATAATACTAACAGAATCAAAAAATGGCGGAGCATAAAGCGATATGCTGCCGCCATTTTTTTCCTTATACAGGTGTATTTTTTTCTTCATCCACGCCATCCAGCGTCAGCATGACCCGGCAGATAAAGGACTCTTTTGTGGCGGAAAAGTCCGCTGCGCCGTTGTATTTCTCGGCAATCTGGCGGATGAGACGGATGCCGTAGCCGTGGTAGCTGGGGTTGCTTTTGGTGGTTTTCAGGTCTGGATTATCCTCCAGTACATTGCCGGAAGAAGAGTTTTGTACGGTGAGAATAAAGTAGTTTTTCTGGGTTTTCGCATTGAAAAAAATCCTTGGGTCAGGGGTTTCCCGGGCTGCCTCAAGGGCATTATTCATGATATTATTGATCAAAGAAAACAGATCTTCTGTGCTGTATGGAAGCTCTTTTGGCACGCTGATATGTACCTGAATGGGAATGTTATGAGCTTTGATCTCGGCAAGCTTTCGATTGACAATTACATCAAAATCGTAGTTCCCGGAAGTCACAAGCTGCTCCGCAGTGGGAATATCCTCAAGCATATCCTGCAATTCTTGGTCCAGTGTCTGGTAATCCTGCTTCTTCAGAAGTGTTTTCATAAGGAGCAGTTTTCCCTGGTATTCGTGCCGGAAAAGACGGATCTGCTGGGACATTTCTTCAAGTTCAAAAATATAATTGCGATAGCTGTTTTCGATTTCCTGCTGAAATAAAAGTCGCTGATTTTCTGCCTGATGCCGGGAAGATTCTCCGATGAGAAGGAAGATTAGAAGAGAGATAATTACCAGCAAAGTGTAGGTGATATTCAGGATAAACATAGAATTCATAATAGCACCAAGGTAGATATCCGCAATGTTTAATCCAATGGCGCAGACCGTAATCAGACATAGAAAAAAGGGGTCTGTGATCTTTATAAGTAATCGCCCAAGCTTGATAAGAATCCAGGTCAGCAGTACGGACAAAACCAAAATACACAGGGCACGAATCACATAAATCATATTCCAGTCAGGAAGCAAGTCTGCTGGCCACAGATAACTGATGGTATAAGAAAGCGGGTGAAGCTGACCGCTTACCGGGATATAAAAAAGAGTCAGAATTACCAGATGGCTTAAGGTTGCTTTTGTCAGAAGACAGCCCATAAAAACTGCAAAAATAAGAAGCATTAACGGGCGGATATTGGGTGTACCTTCCTGTAAGGGAAAAACATCGTCTGGTCTTCGTATGGATCCACACGGTGCTTGCTCACCGGAATGTGGTCCCCGTTGTCCAACTGGATGTCTTGTCGGTTGATGGTAAAAATGTAGCGGTAATTTACCAGAAAACCTTTATGCACCCTAAGAAAACCATAGGGTAAAAGTTCTTTTTCCAGGGAAGAAAGTGTATAGGGAATGGAAATATTCTGTACTGGATTTGCATAATGAATGTGCAGGATTTTGTTCTGACATTCCACATAACAAATGCTAAGCGGGTGGAGCGTGTAAATGGAATGTGCGCAATTCAGGGTAATCGTTTCCAGCAGATGGATGCGCATATCTGCCAGCAGTGCAGTGATAACTTCCGGTAATTCCGATTCACAGAAACGCTTGCGGATAAACCAAAAAGGATTTACCTTGAAGGTCTGATATACAAGGCTTTCTACTGTAGAAACAAAAATAAGATAAGGCTTGATCTCGTATGCTTTTAAGGAGACGGCCAGATCAATTCCATTGGTTTCGGGCATATCAATATCCAGGAAAAGAATATCACAGGGCTGCTTTTTCTGAAAGGCATCTGTGAGTGCGGATGCAGATAAAAAGGTATGGATGTCTGTATCAATCTGATGTTTATGTAGTTCTTATTTAACCAGTTCTGCAAATTTGTCTGCAAATATCCGGTCGTCATCACAGATAAAAATATGCATGGATAAAATTCCTTCTTTCTGTTCGTAAATGCTGCATGCTGGGAATGCGTAAATGGATAACGATATTGTATAAAATTACTTATAAAAAGTCAAACGTATAAGATTACTTGTGCGTTTCCAGTTGCGCCTGAAAAAGACCAGTTGCGAAAATGGGTAGATTTCACAAAAAATATGTGATAATGTTCGTATTACCATAAAAAATAACCATAGAACAAAACCAAATGGAAAAAGCCTTAAGGGGGAGGCTGTTCTTAGTGAAGAAGCTTCTGCAGATGTGGAAAAGACACTGGATACTCTGGATCTTACAGATGCTTCCTGGAATCTGCTCATTCACAGCTATGGACCTGGTGAGGATGAAAATGATCCAAGTGTAAGCAAGATCACAGACGTTGATTTTGGCGAGCAGAAGTTTGGTAAGTGGAAAGATATTGCAGCTACAGAAGATCAGCTGAATGAGCTGGGCGTAACCGATATGCTTTATGTTTCCGGTGTTGGTGAGTATACGACAACCTTTACTTTACCAGAGGATTGGAGCGATACAACCGGAGCATACCTGGATGTAACTTATGGAAAGGATCAGATCGGTGAGATCACAATTAATGGAACTGCTCTGGATGCAAATAATGCAAGTGACAGAGTGGATCTTGGCGGATATCTTGTTTCCGGAGAAAACACACTGACCATTAAGCTTTCCACAACATTATATGCAAGAATGTATGCGACAAACAGCGGTTATGAAGGACGCGACTTTGGTATGGGTACCGGATTTATGCAGCCAGAGGATCCAGAGGCATTCTATGATGGATTGTTAAGCGTTACTTTAACACCTTATACACAGGTTGCGATTCAGTAAAAAATAATAAAAATTGCACGGAAAAGAAGCAATAAATAAAAGAAGCTTCCGGGATCAGGCATGAATCTCGGAGGCTTCTTTTATTTGTGGAAGAATATTTCTCATATTGTGGAAAAATCCTTTCCAAATAATGTTGTGAATGGTATAACAAGAGTGGGAAAATTAAGAAAAAACGAAATGTTGGACTAAAATATAATTATATGGCTGATAAGAGGTAATCTACAATGGTAAAGGTTGACTTAATTACAGGTTTTCTTGGCTCAGGGAAAACTACATTTATAAAGAAATATGCATCCTGGCTGATGAAGCAGGGGCAGAATATTGGGATTCTGGAAAATGATTTCGGGGCAGTGAATGTGGATATGATGCTGCTTCATGATCTGGAAGGCGAGAATTGCGAGCTGGAAATGGTTTCCGGCGGATGTGACAAGGACTGCCACAGAAGAAGGTTTAAGACCAAGCTGATCGCAATGGGAATGTGCGGTTATGACCGAGTGCTGATCGAGCCGTCTGGAATTTTTGATGTGGATGAATTTTTTGATGCGCTTTATGAAGAACCGTTGGACAAATGGTATCAGATTGGAAATGTAATCACCATTCTTGACGCAAGGCTGGAGAAGAAGCTACAGCCACAGGCGGAATATCTGCTGGCATCTGAGGCAGCGGATGCCGGATGCATTGTTCTGAGTAAAAGCCAGGAGGCGTCCGCAGAGGAAATTACGGGAACGGTGGAGCATTTGAACCGGGCACTGGAGAGCGTGAAGTGCAAGCGGCGTTTTACAGAACAGGACGTGCTATGTAAAGATTGGGAGCAGTTTACGGATGAGGATTTCCAGAGGATTTTTCACAGTGGGTATGTGATGGAGGACTTTGAGAAGCAGTGCTTTGATGAGAAAGAGGGATTCCAGTCACTGTATTTTATGGAACTGAAAATTTCGGAGGAGAAGCTGGAAAAGGCGGCCCATGAGATCCTGGAAGATTCGAAGTGCGGGGATGTTTTTCGAATTAAGGGATTCGTGAAGCTGGCTGAGCAGGTGGATACTAGCTGTGATGAGGAGGCAAAGACGCCAGCTGGCGTTCCTGACCATGGAGCCCAGTGGCTGGAGCTCAACGCCACCCGCAAGGAATTTTCCCTGAGGCCAATTTCTGTAGGCCAGGAAGTGGTGATTGTGATCGGGGAGAATATGAACGAAGAACGGATACGGGGGTATCTGGAAAGGGAATAATTAGAGATTTGCGGCAGCGCAGAAGTGTTTGCTCTGCGGCAATCTTCCCCAAAATGTTATATCGGTTAATAAATTTGCTTTCCGTATTTCTTTATATCTTCCAGTAAATATTCGTTTCTTATGCTATCAAAATCGACAATAATTCTTCCAATACTGCGCGGTATATTTTGTCTGACTTCAGTTGCCGTAGCCATAGAAAAATTTGGGTAGAATCCTTGCAGAATAATGATATCACCTTAAAAATGTTCTAATAATACATATTCTCGACCTTAAAAATGTTTTGTTACAACATAAACTCAGCCTTAAAAGTGTTGACTCAAGCATGAGATGGTAATAAAATGAAAAGAGCAGGATATAATATTCATATGGATATTTAACACAATCAATGGGGAGGGAAATAGATGAAACGCTTTGCATTGGAAAAATTAAAAGAGTGGAAAACCAAACCAAACAGAAAACCTTTGATTATCCGAGGTGCCAGGCAAGTGGGAAAAACATGGCTGATGAAAGAGTTTGGAAGAACCTGTTTTGAGAATGTTGCTTATGTAAATTTTGATAGTAATACAAGAATGCAGCAAGTGTTTGAAGGGGAAATCAGCATAGAGAGAATTGTGCTGGCAATCAGTGCGGAAACAGGAATCTCTATTGATGCCCAAAATACACTGCTGATATTTGATGAAGTGCAGGAAGTTCCAAAGGCATTATCTTCCTTAAAATATTTTTGTGAGAATGCACCTGAATATGCAATCGTGGCAGCTGGTTCCCTTCTTGGTGTAGCACTGCACAAAGGAACGTCTTTCCCGGTTGGTAAAGTGGATTTTATGGATTTACATCCGTTGACATTTCAGGAATTTCTATGTGCTCTGGGAGAAGAACGTTTTGTAGAAATTCTGCAGGGACCAGATACCGATATGGTGACTATGTTCAAGTCCAAGTATATAGATCGGTTACGGGAGTACTATTATGTAGGAGGTATGCCGGAAGTAGTACAGACATATGCGGAAACCAAAGATTTTAACCGTGTCAGAGAGATACAGAAGAACCTTTTGAACTATTATCAGCAGGATTTTTCGAAACATGCTGAAATTTCTTTAGTTCCAAGGCTAAATCTGGTGTGGAATTCAATTCCTATGCAGCTTGCAAAGGAAAATAAAAAGTACATTTATGGACAGGTGCGGAAAGGTGCCAGAGCGAAAGACTTTGAGTTGGCAATACAATGGCTCTTGGATTGCGGACTTATTCATAAGGTACAGAGGGCAGGGAAAGCTGCACTTCCGCTGAAGGCATATCTGGATTTGGATGTTTTTAAAATGTATCTCCTGGATGTGGGGCTGTTGATGGCCATGACAGACATAAACGCGCAGGTAATTATTGATGGAAATCGTATCTTTACAGAATTTAAAGGTGCATTAACAGAACAGTATGTTTTACAACAACTGGTCGCACTGGATTGTATAGAGCCATACTATTATTCTACAGCAAATTCCAGTGGAGAAATTGACTTTCTCTTACAGGGAAGAACCTCTATTGTTCCATTGGAAGTAAAGGCAGAAGAAAATTTACGGGCAAAAAGTCTTAAAGCTTTTTGTGAAAAATATAAGCCGAAATACGCAGTAAGAACATCAATGTCGGATTATCGGAGACAGGAATGGATGACCAACATTCCTTTGTACAATATTGATAGAATTAGAGAATATTTGGAAAAATAATTCATGAAGGCAAGGTGAAAAGCGGGCTGGGATTTCGAAATCCTGGCTCGTTTTTTTGTGGTGAAAATAGAAAAAACTTTGGTAAAAATTCCCACAAATATATAAAGAAAAAAAAGAAACGAGCTGGCCGCTTGAGCAATAGCTGTACGGTTGTAAAACTCGTTTCTTTTTTATATTATCAATATTTAATAAAATGTCAAGATGTTTTGAATGTTAAATTACCTTCCGTCCCTGCACATACTTTCCGACCAGATTCCGGTCATCGGACAGGTAGACCAGTCGCTCCAGTCGATCACGGGTGGAGATTTCCTGGGGGTGGCGGATGTTGTGGTCGTCCAGGATCATAGCGTCGAATTCGTAGCCTTTCTCGAAGCTTCCTACTTTTCCGAAGAAGGAACCGCCGCCGATGGTGGCCATGTAAAAGGCCTCTTCCAGAGTGACAGGAGCCAGGTTCTGGTCCATTAATCTCCAGCGGAGCTTGGATACCTGGATGGTGTCGGCGATGGCGCGGAACATGGAGAGGGAGAAACCTCCGGCAACGTCAGTGCCAAGGCCTACGTGAAGGCCCATGTCCAGATAACGGCGGATTGGCGCGATGCCGGACGCAATGTCGGTATTGGATTCCGGACAGTGAGCAATGTAAACACCCTGATCCTTGATCATCTGAATTTCCTCGTCTGTGGAGTGGACGCAGTGCGCCATAATTGTGGGGCAGGAATTGCTGTTTGCGGACGCTGCTGTGTAATCAAGTTCGCTTTCTGCATTTTTCGTTCCGAACAGTCCAAACATGTCATAAGCGTCCCCATAAAATCGGCTGGTTGGGCAAAGCTCCTTCACCCATGCGATTTCCCCGAAATTCTCAGACAGGTGTGACTGCACAGGAACGTGATATTCTTTCTGAATTTTACCAAGTTCCGTCATCAGTTCGTCCGTACAGGATGGGGTAAAACGTGGAGTAAGAATGGGGTAAGTGTGGTCGTAACGTCTCTTAATATCTTCCAGCCACTGACGGGTATCCGCCGCAGATGCCTGCGCACTTTCCTCCTGAAGCTCCGGTGAGCCGTTGCGGTCCATATTTACTTTTCCAACCATAGTTGCCAGACCGCTTTCCTCCAGCATATCCATAAGAAGTTCGGTAGCCGGACGGTGCAGGGTGGCGAAAATGCAGGCTCTTGTGGTAAAGCTGTGCTTCAGATCATCTACAAAAATAGAGTAGGCTTTTTTCGCATAAGAAAGATCCGCATAACGTGCTTCCTGTGGGAAGGTAATGGTATTCAGCCAGTCCAGAAGTTCCAGATCCATTCCGGTTCCGCGATAAGCATACTGGGGAGCATGAAGATGCAGGTCTGTAAATCCCGGGATAATCAGGCGGTTGCCCAGATCTTCCACGGGAACATTCTTATATTCCTCTGGAAGTTGGGAAAAAACTCCGGCGCAGATGCCATTCTCACAGACTACATAGGAGTCCTCCATAAAAATCATTTCACGTTGATTCTTGCTGTAACAGATCATACCTTTTAAAGCAAACAATTCTTTTTTCATATCAAACCATCCTTTCCGCGACAGAAGTGCCAAGCATAATGGGAAGAAGTTTTTGGCTGTGCAGTTTCAGTCAAAGCCAGACCAATAAAAAACCACCCGCAATATGCTACACCTGCACACCTCCTCGCATGCAGCTTATAGACAACTATTAGGGTAGTTGGTAGAAACGTCCAACCGGATTATGGACATATATAAGCGTTCGCTGTTTTGTTTTTATAACTTTATTGTACACAGAATTGCATGCCAAATCAAGAAAAATTTCACAAATGTTCGCCATATTTTCATACCATTGTCACAGAATTTGGTATATAATGAAGTAAAATCGCGGAAGCGATTTTACGCTACGCAAACGGAGCGAAGCGGAGTTCGCGGTTCCCGTCGCGGAAGCGATTTTACGCTACGCAAACGGAGCGAAGCGGAGTTCGCGGTTCCCGTCGCGGAAGCGATTTTACGCTACGCAAAAAAAGGAGATTGACATCATATGAGCTACAGCTTTAAAGGCCGTGTTAGATACAGTGAAATAGGAGAGAACGGATGCCTGACCCTGCCGGGGATTCAGGATTATTATCAGGATTGCTGCACATTCCAGTCTGAAAGCATTGGACAGGGAATGGAGGTTCTTGAGAATCGCCAGAGAGCCTGGGTACTTTCTTCCTGGCAGATCATAGTGGAACGCTATCCCAAGATGGGTGAATCCATCATTGCCACCACAGCCCCATATGGTTTCAAGGGCTTCCTGGGAATGCGTAACTTTACCCTGGAAACAGAAGATGGGGAGCGTTTATCCTGGGCGAACAGCATCTGGACAAATATTGACACCCAGACCGGGCTGCCGGCACGCCTTACAGATGAAGATACCAGAGGCTATGTGCTGGATGAGAAACTGGACATGGATTATGCTCCGCGCAAAATTGCATTGCCGGAGAACATGACTGCGGAAGAACCCTTTGCTATTCAGAAGCACCATCTGGACACCCATCATCATGTAAACAACTGCCAGTATATCCGCATGGCAGCAGATTATCTGCCGGAGGGCTTTGTGATCCGTCAGATGAGAGCGGAGTACAAGAAACAGGCACTGCTGGGAGATATTTTTTACCCGTCAGTGAAGCAGGAAACCGGGAAAGTTACCGTCGCCCTTTCCACAGAAGGCGGCGAACCCTACGCTGTGGTAGAATTTACAGAAGCCTGATTTCTATATATTGCCAATTGTATTGCCAGGCAGAGAAAAATTTTGCAGCCAGGCTGAAACATAATAGGAACAGACCGCTGGCTATTTTACAGCCAATAATGAAACAGTACCGGAAATATACAAAATACAAGTGGAAATACGTCTGTACAAGTGATATAGTATAGATAATAGTATACGTGCAAAGGAGGACACAACTATGCTGGAGAAATTAAAAGAAGAAGTTTACAAAGCAAATATGGATCTGCCGAAATATGGTCTGGTTACTTTTACCTGGGGAAATGTAAGCGGAATCGATCGTGAAAAGGGTCTTTTTGTAATAAAACCAAGTGGCGTAGATTATGATAAGCTGACACCAGAGGATATGGTAGTGGTGGATTTAGAGGGAAATAAAGTAGAAGGAAAATATAATCCATCTTCTGATACACCTACTCATGTAGTGCTTTACAATGCATTCCCGAAAATCGGCGGAATCGTACATACCCATTCTTCCTGGGCTACAAGCTGGGCACAGGCAGGACGCGCAATTCCTTGCTATGGAACTACCCATGCAGATTACATTTACGGAGAAGTTCCATGTGTCCGTAACCTGGATAAAAGCGAGATTGCAGAAGCATATGAGAGAAATACAGGTATCCTGATCGCAGATTATTTCAAGAAGAGAGACTATGAAGCTGTTCCCGCAGTTCTCTGCAAGAACCACGGACCTTTCACATGGGGAAAAGATGCTCATGAAGCTGTTCACAACGCAGTTGTACTGGAAGAGGTTGCCAAGATGGCTTCCCGCTGCGAGCTGATCAATCCGGATGTGAAACCGGCACCGCAGGAGCTTCAGGATAAGCATTATTACAGAAAACATGGCGAGAATGCTTATTACGGACAGGGAACCTTGGAAATCTAACATAGTTTGCAAATACGCTTCAACAAAACATCAACAGCCTTCCGACATCTTTCCGGAAGGCTGTTTCTCATAGAAAAATCATTCTTTTTCCAAAATACATTCTACAGGTTCTTCTTCGTAATCCTGAAAAACCTTCACCAGCAGCATAGAATTGCAGTATGCCAGAAAAGAAAATCCCAGCAAAATCATAAATACCTTTGCAAAATCAGAAAATCCAAAGCAGAAGAATAGATATACCGCCAAAATTCCCGCAAGCCCCAATGTAAATTTAGGATGGGTTATGGCAACGAAAAATGCGTTTTTCATGGACTGCGTCAGGGTGTTATCAAATCTTGCCATCAAAGGATAGCAGTACATAAAAGTCAGTGCAAGAACCACCAGAAGTGCAGTCATTACAAACATAAGTGCATTTCCCAGTACGGTATTCTGTTCGCCCCAGAAATGTGCATTAAAAAGAAACACAAGTGCCAGAACCAGCTGAATCAGAAACGCCGCAGCAGACTGGCGGAAATTTTCTTTGAATGCTTTGAAGTAGGTGGAGAAAATGTATCCGCCTTCTTTGCGTGCTTCTTTCAAGGTTACCGTATAAAGTGCCGTCAGAGCCAGGCCTATGGTAAAAATCGGCAGACATGTAATCAGAAAGATCACGTTCAGTCCGATAAATGCCGCCAGAGAATTCATAAACTGAAAAAATGGACTGTCGGGATTGAATTTCATAATGTTTTACCTCCAGAGTATTCAGATGTAAATAGCTCAACTGTTCAGCAATGTTACTTAATGACATTGTTTCATTTAGAGTTCTTACTCCCTCATATTATATAGAAAGAATTTTACGGTCTACAGTAAAAATCATATCTTGGGTACAGCAAAAAATAGTGATTTCTCATTTGTCTATGAATTAATTCTAAAATTTCCATAAACCATGTCAAATTTTCACCGTATTTTCCAATAAAAATTAGTGCTACCATGACAACAGCTAAAAGAGAGCTGTGAACGCAGAAGCAGCAGCTGGCTGCAACTTGCGGTAAACAGATCTTTAAAAAGAAGGAGGGAAAAAACAGATGGCGAAAGCTACATCCGCGGCAAAAACCGCAACACCAAAAGGTTCTAAGAAAAACAAGAAACTGACTCTTATGATCATACCTTTTGTAATTTTAGTATTTCTGTTTTCTTATTTCCCATTGCATGGCTGGATTTATGCATTCTACGATTACAAACCGCCGCTTCCACTTAGCAAATGCGAGTTTGTAGGACTGCAGTGGTTTAAGATGCTATTTGGAAATAAGACACAGGTTGCTCAGATGATCCAGGTTATGAAGAACAC
This sequence comes from Blautia segnis, assembly GCF_014287535.1. Lineage (NCBI taxonomy): Bacteria > Bacillati > Bacillota > Clostridia > Lachnospirales > Lachnospiraceae > Blautia > Blautia segnis. Next base: position 78,000 of record NZ_JACOOT010000038.1, read on the forward strand.
CTTTGCAATGAGCTTGCTGGGAATTGCAACTTCTATGCTCCCGCTGTTCTTCGCAATTTTATTAAATGAGATCAAGTGCAAATGGTTCAAAACAATGGTACAGACCCTGACAACCCTGCCGAACTTCATCAGCTGGGTTATGGTATATTCCGTTGCGTTCTGTCTGTTTTCCAACACTGGTATGGTAAACACCTTACTGCAGAACCTTGGCTGGATTTCCGAACCAATTAAATTCCTGGACAGTGATTCCCACACATGGCTGACAATGCTTCTGTGGAATACATGGAAAGGCCTTGGCTGGGGCGCGATCATGTATCTGGCATCTATCACAGGAATTGACCAGGAACAGTACGAAGCTGCAAGAGTGGATGGAGCAAACCGCTTCCAGCTCATGCGTCACATTACATTCCCGGCGCTGCTTCCAACCTACTTCGTAATGCTGATGCTTTCCGTAGCAAACTTCCTGAACAATGGTATGGACCAGTATTTCGTATTCCAGAACTCTTTCAACAAGGCTCATATCCAGGTGCTTGACCTGTACGTATATAACATCGGTATGACCGGATCAAGCCTTTCCCTTGCAACTGCGATCAGTATGCTGAAGAGTGTGGTAAGTGTGGTACTGCTGTTCGTTGTAAACTTTGTTTCCAGGAAGACCCGTGGAGAATCCATTATCTAAAAGGAAGGAGAAAGAGATGAAAGAAAAAGTTGTATTTAAAGAAAAGAAAAAACCTCTGTCTGCTTCCGATAAGGTTTTTAACGTATTTAACTATCTGCTGTTTGGCCTTTTGACACTGATCTGCCTGTATCCGTTTTATTATCTGATCATTAACACCATCAGTGCCAACGATTTAAGTGCCAACGGTCTGATTACCCTGATTCCAAAAGGAATCCATTTTGAAAATTACAAGCAGGTACTTCAGCTTTCCGGTCTTTCTACTGCGGCGCTGATCTCCGTGGCAAGAACCGTGCTGGGAACCGGACTTACCGTACTGGCAAGTGCATTCCTTGGGTTCATGTTTACGCAGGAAAAAATGTGGGGAAGAAGCTTCTGGTATCGTGTAATTGTAATCACCATGTATTTTAACGCAGGTCTGATTCCAATGTTTATCACCATGAAAACCCTGCATTTGAACAACACCTTCTGGGTTTACATTCTTCCGGCAATTGTGCAGCCGTACAACATTATTCTGGTTAAAACCTATGTGGAATCCATTCCAAAGGCTTTACAGGAGGCTGCTGAGATTGACGGAGCTGGAACCTTTAAGATTTTCTACAAGATCATTCTTCCGGCTTGTACCCCGATCCTTGCAACCGTTGCTATTTTCGCGGCAGTTGCACAGTGGAACTCTTTCCAGGATACCCTGATCTACATTACCGATCAGAAGCTTTACTCTCTGCAGTATCTTCTGTACACCTACATCAACCAGGCAAGTTCCCTTGCAACAATGGTTAAGAACAGTACCGGCGGTGCACTGAATATGGCGGCCATTGCCACTCAGCAGACCCCGACCTCAATCCGTATGACCGTATCCGTAATCGTTGTACTTCCGATCCTGTTTATTTACCCATTATTCCAGAGATTCTTTGTCAAAGGTATTATGATCGGTTCTGTAAAAGGTTGATAAAAAATAAGTGACAAACTTATACATAGCAAGTAAAATGAAAACATCAATGGAGGATGGAAAACATGAAAAGAAAAGCAATCAGCGCATGCTTAGTGCAGCACTTATTGCCGGAACTCTGGCAGGCTGCGGTTCTGACAACAGTGATTCCACAGAAAGCACTGCCGTAGAAAGCACAGCAGGCGACAGCACAGAAAGTGCGGACAGCAGTGATGGCGAGACCGAAGGAAACTCCAAATACAAGGACTTTATTACAGTTGATGTATTTGACAGCATGGCAAACTATCAGGGAATCCAGTCTGGCTGGTTTGCAAAAATCGTAAAAGACAAATTCAATATGGAACTGAATATTATTGCACAGAACGTAGCCGGCGGCGGTGATACTCTTTTCCAGACACGTTCTGCGGCAGGAGACCTTGGTGACCTGATTATTACAGGATGCGGAAATGGACGTCTTCAGAACCTGGTAACAGCTGGTCTGGTTATTGATATGACAGATTACCTGAAGGATGCTGAGAACGTTCACAGATATGACAGCGCAATTGAAACAACGAGTCAGCTTGTAGAAGAAGATGGAATCTGGGCAATTCCTTCTGAATCTTCCAGTAACTCCCCGACAACCTCTTCAGAAGGTCTTGAGCCAAACTATGGCGCTTATCTCAGATGGGATGCATACAAGGCAGCCGGATATCCGGAACTGAACACATTGGAGGATCTTCTTCCGGCACTTCAGAAAATGCAGGAGGCAGTACCGACCAGTGATAGCGGAAAACAGACTTATGCCATTTCCCTGTTTAAAGACTGGGACGGAAATCTGATGTCAAATGCCAAGCCAGAAGCAAGCCTTTATGGATATGATGAGATCGGTTTCGTGCTTGCAAAAGCAGACGGTTCTGATTATCAGAGCTTTATTGACAGTGATTCTGCATATGTAAGGTCTCTGAAATTCCTGTTTGAGGCAAATCAGATGGGACTTGTAGATCCGGAATCTACAACTCAAAATTATGACACTCTGTTTGCAAAATATCAGGACGGACAGATATTGTTTTCCCCATATCCATGGCTCGGTCAGTCTGCGTACAATACAGATGCCAATAAAGCTGAGGGAAAAGGCTTCATGCTTGCTCCAATCGCAGATGAATGTATTTTCTCTTATGGATGTCAGGTCAACGGAAACGGTGGAAATGCTGGAATTATGATTGGAAGTAAAGCAGAGGATCCGCAGAGACTGGCAGATTTTATTGACTGGCTGTATTCTCCGGAGGGAATCATGGAATCCTGTGCACAGACAGCAAGTACTTGTGGGCCAGAAGGCCTTACCTGGGAAATGAAAGATGGTGAGCCGGTTCTTACAGATTTTGGTAAACAGGCTCTTTATGGTGAGACTGTAAATGTTCCGGACGAATGGGGCGGTGGTACATGGAAAGATGGTGTTTCCGCATTGAATTACAAAGCAGTAAACCAGCTTGATGTGAATCCGGAAACTGGAATCTGTTATGATTATACAACCTGGAGTTCTGTTCTTGAAAATCAGGACAATACTCTCTACGCTGACTGGAAAACTCAGACGGGAGCAGAGACAACAATGGATTACCTTACAAGCCATGACCAGATTTTGGTGGCACCTGGAAGCGGATATGCAGTACCTGAGGAAGACTCTCAGATTAGTACGCTTCGCGGTCAGTGTAAGGCTTCTATCGTAGATTATTCCTGGAAGATGGTATTTGCGTCCAATGAAGATGAGTTTAATTCTCTTCTTGCAGAAATGCAGGATACTTTGGAAGGCCTGGATTATCAGACTGTACTGGATTATGACATGGAGTGCGCAAAGGCTCAGAACGATGCCCGCGTAGCTACTGTAAAACAGTATGAGGAAGAGCACGGAACTGATGCAGCTGCTGAAGAGACTGCAGACGGAAGTGCAGATGACAGTGCGGAAGCTGATACATCTGCAGGGATCGATACAGCAGCAGATAGTGCAGATACAGCTGAGGCTGAGGTTACTGAGGCTCCGGAAGAATAAAGATAATTGGAGCAGATTTGCAGTGCAAGGCAGTAGTTGAAATCAGAATGAAATAAATGCCGGATTTATAAACGAGGGCAGGGGGATCCGTAAAGGGGTTCTCCTGCTTTTGTTTATAATGGAGATTATTTAAATTTGGAAAACTAGAATTATGTAAACTAAATGCGGCATATTTGAAAAGGAGAAAAAATGTTTCAGGACAGCAGAATCAATAAAGTTTTATATGGCGGAGATTACAACCCGGAGCAGTGGCCGGAGGAAATCTGGGAAGAGGATATGCGGCTTTTTAAGCTGGCGGGAATTGATGAGGTAACCTTGAATGTATTTTCCTGGGCAGCTTTGCAGCCAAGTGAGGATACTTATAATTTTGAAAAACTGGATAAGATCATGGATCTGGTGGAGGCAAATGGGCTGAAGGTTTTCCTTGCCACCTCTACAGCGGCTCATCCGGCGTGGATGGCGAAACGCCACCCAGATATTTTGCGCACCGAGTTTAGCGGCATGAAGCGAAAATTTGGAAGCCGCCACAATTCCTGCCAGAACAGTCCAACCTATCAGAAGTATTCTGTTCTTCTGGCGAAAAAGCTGGCAGAGCGGTATGGAGAACGGGAGTGCGTGATTGGCTGGCACATCTGCAATGAGTATGGCGGAGAGTGCTACTGTGAAAACTGCGAAAAGCAGTTCCGGGTCTGGCTGAAGGAAAAATACGGCACCATTGAGGAAGTAAATAAAGCTTGGGATACCAGCTTTTGGGGACATACCTTCTATGACTGGGACGAAATTGTGCTGCCAAATATGCTGAGTGAACATTTTGAGCCAGACCGCACTACTTTTCAGGGGATTTCCCTGGACTACCGCCGTTTCAATTCAGAAGGGATGCTGAAATGTTACCAGGCAGAGGCTGCGGCAATCCGTTCTGTGGTTCCGGATGCCAAAATTACAACTAATCTCATGGGATTTTATAAGCCGCTGGATTATCAGATGTGGGCAAAATCCATGGATTTTATCTCATGGGACAATTATCCGGCAAATGAAGATCCTTACTCCAGAATTGCCATGAATCATGACCTGATGCGGGGAATCAAAGGGGGACAGCCTTTTGTGCTGATGGAACAGACGCCAAGTGTGACCAACTGGCTGGCGTATAATGCACTGAAGCGTCCTGGAGTTATGCGTCTGTGGAGCTATCAGGCAATGGCGCATGGGGCAGATGCGGTGCTGTTTTTCCAGATGAGATGTTCCATTGGTGCATGTGAAAAGTATCATGGTGCAGTGATTGACCATGTTGGGACAGAGAATACCAGAGTTTTCCGTGAAATTTCCCAGCTTGGAAAGGAACTGCAGCAGCTTGGGGATAAGACTCTGGGTGCCAGAAGCCGGGCAAAGGCAGCGATTCTGGTTGACTGGGACAACTGGTGGGCAATTGAGTACTCTGCCGGCCCGAGCCGTGATCTGAAATATCTGGACGAGGTTTTTCTATATTACAGGGCGCTGGAGGAACAGAATTATGCAGTGGACATTATTGGCGTGGAGGACGATCTGGAGCAGTATGAAGTAGTGACCGCACCTCTTCTTTATATGACAAAGGGAAATACGGATGAGAAGATCCGCCAGTTTGTGAAGAAGGGCGGCACGTTTATTACTTCTTATTTCAGCGGCATTGTGGATGAGCATGACCTGGTTATTACAGGGGGCTATCCGGGAAAGTTGCGTGATATTCTGGGAATCTGGGTGGAGGAGTCCGATGCCCTTCCCCGGGATAAGAGAAATCACTTTATGTATGGCGGTGTTTCCTGTGAGGCGTCTTTGCTGTGTGATCTGATGCATTTGGAGGGGGCCAGAGAGCTGGCTTCTTATGAAGAAGATTTTTACGCGGGCACGCCTGTGATTACGGAAAACAGCTTTGGGGCTGGAAAGGCGTATTATGTGGGAACCCGGTCTTCACAGGAATTTTACCGGATGTTTATGCGGGAGCGTATGGAAGAAAAAGGGATTTCTCCGGTTCTGGAGGCTCCGGAGGGAGTTGAGGCAACGGAGAGGTTTAAAGATGGAAAAGGCGTGATGTTTGTGCTGAACCATAATGATGAGGAGACTGTATTTGTGCTGAATGAGGCGCGGAAAGATCTGCTTACTGGGGAGCAGTATGAAGGCGGAACGGTGGTGACGCTGGAGGCAAAAGGGGTTATGTTGTTGGAAAATTGACGGTGGATTGCTGGACGTGCGTTTGCAATGTATATTCACCGCAGGTCGTCGCAACATTCCGCAGAGTGTCAATTTTCCCTTGATTTTTAATGAATTGGTATTAAGATAGGGTTAGAATTATGTTTGAAAAATCATTCAATATATAGGAGGCTGTACCAATGATTCATGAAAAAATAGAAATCCAGTTAAAGGACTCAGAATTTAAGGCAAATTTGTTCACTTATTTCCTGGATAATTCACCGGAGATTGATTTGGGGAGAAAGAGGCCGGTTGTTTTGATTTGTCCGGGAGGCGGATATGAGATGACTTCAGATCGTGAGGCGGAGGCGCTGGCTGTTAAGTTTATGGCTATGGGCTATCATGCGGCAATTCTGCGCTACAGCGTAGCTCCGGCACGGTTCCCGGAAGCACTTCTGCAGCTTGCCACAGCAGTTGCAATGCTTCGTGAAAATGCAGAAAAGTGGCATATTGATACAGGCAAGATCGTAGTTCAGGGATCTTCCGCAGGAGGACACCTGGCAGCAAGTCTTGGAGTGTTCTGGAACAAGCCATTTGTAGCGGAGGCTCTGGGAATGGATGCCGGGAAATTCCGTCCTAATGGACTGATGCTTAGCTATCCGGTTATCACTTCCGGGGAAAAGGCTCATCAGGGATCTTTTGAAAAAGTTCTTGGCGAGGACTATGTAGATGAAGAGAAGCGCAGATTTTTATCGCTGGAATATAGTGTCAGCAAGGATACACCGCCGACTTTCCTGTGGCATACCGCTCCGGATGACACCGTTCCGGTAGAGAATTCCCTGCTGTTTTTCCAGGCACTTCATGCATTGGATATCCCGGCAGAGCTGCATATTTATCCAGTAGGCGGTCACGGCCTTGGCCTTGCCACTGCAGAAACCGCCTGCCCCAACGGCTACGGTATCCAGCCCGAATGCGAAAGCTGGATCCAGCTGGCTGGGGATTGGATGAAGCATATGTTTGAAAATAAGTAAGGATAAGAAAAAGGGGAGCGCAGTTTGGGGCACTCCCTGTTCTGAAAAATATGAAATTCATTCAATATCCAGTTCCGGCGGTTCATCCATTGTATCGGAAACATATTTTCCGTTCTTTTTGCGTTGCCGGACACATTCGGTAAGCAGATATTCAATCTGCCCGTTTACGGAGCGGAAATCGTCCTCAGCCCAGGCTGCAATCTGGTCATAAAGCTTGGCAGAAAGCCTGAGAGGAATTTGTTTCTTAGGTCTGGTATCTGCAGCCATTAATAAAGACTTCCCGAATTAACTATCGGCTGAGCATCATGATTGCCGCACAGCACTACCAGAAGGTTGGAAACCATGGCAGCCTTCCGCTCCTCATCAAGCTCAACCACGTTGTTTTCATTCAACCGTTCTAACGCCATTTCTACCATGCCAACAGCACCATCCACGATCATCTTTCTTGCGTCAATAATAGCAGACGCCTGCTGTCTTTGCAGCATAACCGCAGCAATCTCAGGTGCATAAGCCAGATATGTAATACGTGCCTCGATGATCTCAAGACCTGCTTCTGCAACCTTCTGCTGGATCTCATCACGGATACGTCCGGCTACGATCTCACTGGAACCGCGAAGGCTTCCCTCATCTGCAACTCCGTCTCCGGTAGTATCCACATTAGGAGCTACATCATAAGGATAAATTCTTACGATATTACGAAGTGCGCTGTCACACTGCAGGGAAAGATATTCCTTGTAGTTGTCAACATTGAAAACTGCTTTTGCTGTGTCAGTTACACGCCACATAACTGCAATTCCAATCTCCACCGGGTTACCCAGACAATCGTTGATTTTCTGACGGTTATTGTTAAGAGTCATAATTTTCAGGGAAATCTTCTTGTTTACATAAGAACTGCTTGCAGAAGCAGTTGTTCCTGCAGCGGCCAGAGTCAGAACTGACTTGGCTGCATTTCCGCCATCTACATCACCGCTCTGGTTCAGCTTGGTCTTCGCTGCCGGGTTCACTGCTGTACAGAACGGATTTACCCAGTAAAAACCATCGTTCTTCAGAGTTCCCACATACTTACCAAACAAAGTAAGTACTAGAGCTTCCTGTGGCTTCAGCACTTTTAATCCGCAAAAGGGAATCCATCCCAGAGATAGACAAATAATTCCAATGACCATCAATGGAATCCAGTAAAACATGGCACCGATTGTAATAAAGGCAGCAGCTGCTGCATAAAGCAGAATAAACAGTACCATCATACCCATACCATTTTTCTTGTTATCCAAAACTTTTTCCTGCATAATAAGCCTCCTGACCGGGATAACGATTATAACAGATATCCCTGAATGTATGCGACAGCTATGATACGGAATAGCTGTCTTATATTACCTTTGGATATTGATATGATATCATTTAGATATCATAATGTCAACTATAAATGTTTTGGAAGCAGTTATTTGGTTAAATTTGGGAATACAGAGATTTGTGATATCAGGAAAAATATAATAAATTTGAGGATGTACAGAAGAAGATATGTTAATATAAACGCAGGCTCCACCATATACGAGTGGATAGGACTGAAAAAGGGGATGACAGTTTATGAAAGCAGTGATTGCAATTGATTCATTTAAAGGAAGTATGGATTCTATAGAGGCGGGAGAGGCAGCAGAGAAAGGGATTCGGAGAGTGTTTACGGATGCGGAAGCAATCGTGTATCCGTTAGCAGATGGCGGCGAGGGAACGGTACAGGCTTTGGCGAAAGGGCTTGGCGGCAAACTGGAAAAAGTAAAGGTGACAGGACCGTTGGGAGAGCCTGTAATTTGTGAGTATGGAATTGTGGAGGAGAAAACTGCAATTATAGAAATGGCAGGAGCAGCTGGGATTACTCTGGTTCAACCGAAACTTCGCAATCCGCTGAACACCACAACCTACGGCGTTGGTGAAGTGATAAAAGACGCAATAGGAAAAGGCTGCCGTCATTTTATTATCGGAATTGGCGGAAGTGCAACCAACGATGGCGGAATCGGAATGCTTCAGGCATTAGGTGCAGAATTTCTGGATGAAGGTGGAAAACAGGTACCGTTTGGAGCTCGAGGTGTGGAAAAACTGGCGGCAATCAACTGTGAGCATATATTATCTGAGCTGAAAGACTGTGATTTCCGAATTGCCTGTGATGTAGATAATCCCTTATGCGGCGAAAATGGCTGCAGCCATATCTTTGGTCCGCAAAAAGGTGCAACTCCAAGGATGGCAGAGCAGATGGATCAGTGGATGAGGAAATATGCAAAACTGACAGAAGAATATTTCCAAATGGCTGGTACCAGGCAGAACTACGATTCCAATTACCCTGGCTGTGGTGCCGCTGGCGGTCTTGGGTTTGCATTCCGCGCATTTCTTCGTGGAAAGCTTGAACCCGGAATTAATATTGTTTTGGAAGAAATCGGAATCGAAACAGCAATAAAAGATGCCGACATTGTGATTACAGGCGAAGGCTGTCTTGACGGACAGACTGTCATGGGTAAAGCTCCTATCGGCATTGCCCGACTTGCCAAAAAGTACGGCAAGCCCGTCATCGCCTTCTCTGGCGCAGTCACTGAGGATGCCGCTGCATGCAACCAAGCCGGAATAGACGCCTTTTTTCCCATACTGCGTCAGGTAACCACATTGGAAGCCGCCATGTCCCCTGCCACTGCAATAAGGAACATGACAGCTGCCGTGGAGCAGACCTTTCGTTTGCTGAAAATGTCTTTTATTTATGGAAAAGAATTTAAAATGTATTCCGTTTCCCCTCTTGACTTCTCCCACAAACAAGAGTAATATGAACTACAACGCAATGGCGCGTTAGCATGATAACGCCGCCATTGCATTTTTTTTACCCTGAAACAAGAAAAAGGGGCGAAAAACCTCATGTTATATGATTAATGAAAGGCTATTAAGAGGAGGAAACAAACGTGAAGAAGAACTATTTATGGAGAAAAATGACAAGTGGTCTTATGGCAGCTGCGGTTACAGTAACTGCAATGCCGGGACTTGGACTTACAATGGTACAGGCAGAAGAAAAGAAAACATTAAAAGTAGCTATGGAGTGCAGCTATGCTCCATACAACTGGACTCAGCCAGATGATTCCAACGGAGCAGTTCCCATTTCAGGAAGCTCTGACTACGCATATGGTTATGACGTCATGATGGCAAAACATATCTGCGACGAGCTGGGCTATGACCTGGAAATCGTAAAGCTGGACTGGGATTCCCTGGTACCTGCTGTACAGTCCGGAAAAGTTGACTGTGTTATTGCAGGACAGTCAATTACATCTGAGCGTCAGCAGATGGTAGATTTCACAGAGCCATATTACTATGCGTCCATTATCACATTGGTAAAAAGTGATGGAGATTACGCTGATGCAGCAAGCGTAGCAGACTTAAAAGGAGTAACCTGTACTTCCCAACAGAACACCATCTGGTATGATTCCTGCCTGCCGCAGATTGAAGATGCAAATATCCTTCCTGCACAGGAAAGTGCACCGGCTATGCTGGTGGCTTTGGAATCCGGCAAATGTGATGCCGTTGTAACCGATATGCCAACCGGAATGGCAGCATGTGTAGCTTATCCGGATTTTAAACTTCTTGACTTCTCAGGCACAGACGGAGATTTCGATGTATCTGATGAGGACATCAACATCGGTATTTCCGTACAGAAAGGCAATACTGAGCTTTTGGATGCGTTAAACAGTGTTCTGGACAAAATGACAGAGGATGATTATACCAAGATGATGGATGAGGCAATTTCCGTACAGCCGCTGTCAGAATAATGTAGCAAGGAGGAGAAAAAATTATGCTTCCTGAAAGCTTCTGGGGACGGATCCAGTATCTGCTCCAGCAATACGGCACCTCATTTTTGTCAGGAGCCGGAAATACAATGATCATAGCAATTGTAGGCACCTTTTTAGGGTGCCTCATTGGCTTTATAGTTGGAATTATTCAGACAATTCCAGTAGATCAGAGAGATTCCACAGTAAAGAAAACACTGGTTGGAATTCTGAAATTCATCATGGCCTGCTACGTGGAATTTTTCCGCGGAACTCCTATGATGGTACAGGCAATGTTCATTTATTATGGAAGTGCTTATCTGTTCAATATTAACATGTCCATGTGGTTTGCTGCATTTTTCGTAGTTTCTATTAACACAGGAGCCTATATGGCAGAAACCGTCCGGGGAGGAATCCTTTCCGTTGACGAAGGCCAGACTGAGGCTGCCAAAGCCATTGGAATGACTCACGTGCAGACTATGATAAACGTAATCCTTCCACAGGCACTGCGAAACATTATGCCTCAGATTGGCAACAACCTGATCATTAATATTAAGGACACCTGTGTACTTTCCATCATCGGAATTGTAGAGCTTTTTTACACCACAAAAGGTGTTGCAGGTGCATATTATACCTACTTCGAGGCATTTACAATCGCCATGGTAATGTACTTTATCCTGACCTTTGTCTGCTCCAGACTGCTTCGTCTTCTGGAACATAAAATGGAAGGACCGCAGAACTATGACCTGGCGACAACGGATACACTGACGCACACAAGTGGTCTGTATTCTTATCCGAAAAAGAAGGAGGAGAAATGATCATGAGTGAAAAAATTCTTGAAGTAAAGCATCTGGGAAAAGCCTTTGGAAGTAATCAGGTTCTGCGCGACATCGACTTCTCTGTAAGCGCTGGTGATGTAACCTGTATTATCGGACCCTCCGGTTCCGGTAAATCCACTTTGCTTCGCTGCCTGAATATGTTGGAAACACCCTCCAGCGGAGAGATAAACTATCACGGAACAGACATTACCAGTAAAAATGTAAATGTCCCTGAGTATCGTTCCAAGGTAGGAATGGTTTTCCAGAACTTTAACCTGTTTAACAATATGACTGCCTTGAAAAACTGTACTATCGGTCAGGAAAAGGTCCTGAAAAAAAGCAAAGAAGAGGCTGAGAAAAAAGCACTGTATTATTTGGAAAAGGTTGGAATGGCACCATATATTAATGCTAAGCCCAAACAGCTTTCCGGCGGTCAGAAGCAGCGTGTGGCAATTGCAAGAGCACTTGCTATGGAACCGGAAATCCTGCTCTTTGATGAGCCCACATCTGCACTGGATCCACAGATGGTAGGTGAGGTTCTGGAGGTTATGCGAGACCTGGCACACGAAGGACTTACCATGATCATTGTAACCCATGAAATGGCATTTGCCCGGGACGTTTCCAAAAGAGTGATTTTTATGGCGAACGGGATCATCGTAGAAGACCGCCCACCAAAAGAGCTTTTTGAAACCCCGAAAGACCCGTTGACCAAGGAGTTCTTAAGCCGCTTTAGAAATGCTTAGAGCCTGCAGATTGCGGAAAGCCTTTCCCAAACACACTCTAGTCCATTATATTGCCCTTAATCTTACAGAAAATGCAGAAAATCCCTGTGCCAGACGATTTTCTGCATTTTTTATATTGACTTCAGTAAGTTGGTGTTCACAGTGAAGGCAAATGTGTGGTATACTGAAAAGCAAGTTAAAAGGCAGCAATTTGTTAGGCAGTAGTACATCCATGCCAATATAGCAGATACCTGATTTGGGACCCACGAATTGTGCATGGTATTTCAGTGTATAAAGTAAGGAGAATTCATGATCGAAATAGGAAAAAAACAGAAGCTTATTGTAGTGAAGACCGTAGATTTTGGTGTTTATCTGGCTGAGAATAAAAATGCGGGACAGGAAGAGCGAGTGCTTCTTCCCGGGAAACAGATTCCGGAAGGAACGAAAGAAGGCGATACACTGGAAGTATTTATTTATAAAGATTCCAGAGACCGTCTTATTGCAACTACGAAGGAACCTCTTTTGCAGGTGGGACAGACTGCAGTTTTGAAAGTACTTCAGGTAACCAGGATTGGTGCATTCCTTGACTGGGGGCTTGAGAAGGATCTTCTTCTTCCCTATCACGAGCAGACCAGCCGTGTAAGAGAGGGACAGGAATGTCTGGTGGCACTTTATGTAGACAAAAGCAGCAGGCTTTGTGCCACTATGAAGGTATATCACTATCTTTCCACCAGAACTCCGTATGTAGTAGGAGACTCTGTAAAGGGGCGTGTATATGAGATCAGTGACCGCTTCGGGGTATTTGTAGCGGTTGATGATAAATATTCTGCGTTAATTCCGGCAAGAGAAGCCAATGGGAAATACCGCCCGGGAGAAATCCTTGACCTTCGCGTTTCCGAAGTAAAAGAAGACGGCAAGATGAATGTTACCGATCGTCAGAAAGCATATCTCCAGATTAACGAAGATGCAGAGAGTGTACTGAGTGTAATTGAAGAATTTGCAGGTGTTCTTCCGTTTGACGACAAGGCTTCACCGGATGTGATCAAGAGAGAGTTTGGCCTGAGTAAGAATGCATTTAAGCGTGCAGTTGGTCACCTTCTGAAAGAAGGAAAGATTGAAATCAGAGACAGACGTATCTATAAGAAAGAATACTAAAAGAGAAAAATATTAAAAATCGCATACCTTATTCTGGCTGTTAAATCGCGGAGTAGGGTATGCAATTTTTTCCTATTTTGTTTTAACAAAAGGAGATAACAAATGGCATTTACGCACCTTCACGTCCATACAGAATACAGTCTGCTGGACGGTTCCAACAAAATAAAAGAATACGTTGCCCGTGTGAAAGAGCTTGGGATGGACAGTGCCGCCATTACTGATCATGGCGTTATGTACGGAATCATCGATTTTTACCGTGCTGCCCGTGCCGCAGGAATCAATCCGATTCTGGGCTGCGAGGTTTATGTTGCCCCGGGTTCCCGTTTTGACAGGGAAATCGGCAGCGGCGACGACCGTTATTACCATCTGGTGCTTCTGGCAGAGAATAACCAGGGCTACCAGAACCTTATGAAAATCGTATCAAAAAGCTTCAAGGAAGGCTTTTATTATAAACCACGAGTGGATCTGGAGCTTCTTCAGGAATACCATGAAGGACTGATTGCATTAAGCGCCTGCCTCGCTGGTGAAGTGGCCCGTTTTATTAACAGAGGTCTTTATGAGGATGCTAAGAAGGCTGCACTTCGTTACCAGGACATCTTTGGTAAGGGGAACTTTTTCCTGGAGCTTCAGGATCACGGCATCCCGGAACAGCAGAATGTAAACCAGCAGCTGCTTCGCATGCATCAGGAAACAGGAATCGATCTGGTTGCCACCAACGATATCCACTATACCTATGCAGAGGATGCAGATCCTCATGATATTCTTCTCTGTCTGCAGACTGGAAAGAAATTGTCTGACACTGACCGTATGCGTTATGAAGGCGGACAATATTATGTGAAATCAGAAGAAGAGATGGCAGCTCTTTTTCCATATGCACTGGAAGCACTGGAGAATACTCATAAGATCGCACAGCGCTGCCATGTGGAAATTGAATTCGGCGTTACCAAGCTGCCCCGCTTTGATGTGCCGGACGGCTACACATCCTGGGAATATCTGAACAAGCTTTGCTTCGAAGGCCTGGAAAGACTTTATGATCCGGTTACTCCAGAACTGCGCGAGCGCCTGGAATACGAGCTTTCCACCATCAAAAACATGGGATACGTAGACTACTTTCTGATTGTGTGGGACTTCATCCACTATGCAAGGCAAAATGGAATCGAGGTAGGACCAGGCCGAGGCTCTGCCGCAGGAAGTATTGTAGCGTATACATTGGGGATCACTTTGCTGGATCCCATCAAATATGACCTTCTGTTTGAGCGTTTTCTGAATCCGGAACGTGTATCTATGCCTGATATTGATGTGGATTTCGGATTTGAGCGAAGACAGGAAGTAATCGATTACGTTGTGCGCAAATACGGCAAAGACTGTGTGGTTCAGATTGTTACCTTCGGTACCCTGGCAGCCCGGGGAGTTATCCGTGATGTGGGACGTGTCCTTGATATGCCATATGCACAGGTAGATACCATTGCCAAAATGGTCCCAACTAAGATTCCGGGTGTGAAAGTAGTCACTATTAACAAGGCTATGGAAGTAAATCCGGAGATGAAAAAGGCATACGACGAGCAGCTGGATATTCATCATCTCATTGATATGGCAAAACGTCTTGAGGGACTTCCAAGACACACCTCCATGCATGCAGCAGGAGTTGTAATCAGCCAGAAGGATGTTTCCGAGTATGTTCCTCTTTCCCGTGCCCAGGACGGAACTATCGTGACCCAGTTTACAATGACCACTCTGGAAGAGCTTGGTCTTCTGAAGATGGACTTTTTGGGGCTTCGTACCCTGACTGTTATTAACAACGCAGTAAAAAATGTTAAGAAAAATTACGGCATATCTCTGGATATGCAAAAAATAGATTACAATGACCAGAAAGTACTGGACTCTCTGGGAACCGGACGCACAGATGGCGTGTTCCAGCTGGAGAGTGGGGGAATGAAAGGGTTCATGAAGGAACTAAAGCCCCATAGCCTGGAGGATGTAATCGCCGGAATTTCCCTGTACCGTCCGGGTCCTATGGATTTTATTCCTCAATACATCAGAGGAAAGAACCGACCGGATACAATCCATTATGATTGTCCGCAATTGGAGCCGATTCTGAAGGCGACCCATGGCTGTATCGTTTATCAGGAGCAGGTAATGCAGATCGTGCAGAGCCTTGGCGGCTTTACCCTGGGGCGAAGCGATCTTTTGCGCCGTGCCATGTCCAAGAAGAAACTGGATGTCATGGAAAAAGAGCGTCAGGCATTTGTTTACGGAAATGAAGAAGAGGGAGTTCCCGGCTGCATTAAAAACGGAATTGATGAAAAAGTGGCTAACAAAATTTATGACGAGATGATTGATTTCGCCCAGTACGCTTTTAACAAATCCCATGCAGCGGCATATGCGTATGTAACCTATCAGACTGCTTTCCTGAAATATTATTATCCGGTAGAATATATGGCAGCACTGATGACTTCTGTCATTGATGTTCCAACCAAGGTCGCCGAGTATATTCAGGTTTGCCGTCAGATGGGCATCCCGATTCTGCCGCCAGATATTAACAGTGGAGAATATGGATTTTCCGTATCAGACGGTTCTATCCGTTACGCTCTTTCCGCAATCAAAAGCGTGGGCCGCCCGGTAATTGATGCCATTGTTGCAGAGCGAAAGGAACATGGAGAGTATCTTTCTCTGAAAAATTTTATTGAGCGCAATATAGAGGCAGTTAATAAACGTGCTCTTGAGAACTTTATCAAGGCCGGAGCACTGGACTGCCTGGAAGGAAACCGCCACCAGAAAATGATTGTTTTCGGTCAGATCGTAGATGACATTTCCCGTAACAAAAAGCAGTCCATGGCAGGCCAGCTCAGCCTGTTTGACATTGCAAGCGAAGAGGACAAAAAAGAGTTTGAGATCCGCATGCCAAATGTGGAAGAGTACGATAAAGAAACCATTCTTGCCTACGAGAAAGAGGTTCTTGGAATTTACTTAAGCGGTCATCCTCTGGAGCGTTACCGCAATATGATGGAGAAAATGATCTCCGCCAGAACCATAGATTTCCAGCCGACAGACGAGGATGAAGAAGATGAAAATCATGTGAGAGACAACCAGAAGGTTATCATCGGCGGCATGATCGTGGAGAAAAACATCAAGTACACCAAGACCAATAAAGTCATGGCATTTCTTACGGTAGAAGATCTGCTTGGAACTGTAGAGGTTATGGTTTTTCCAAGAGACTATGAGAAATGGCAGAACATGATCAATGAGGATGCACGTGTTTTTATTCAGGGGCGTGTATCAGCAGAGGAAGATAAAGCCAGCAAGCTGATTCTCGAAAAAGTCCGCGCTTTTTCCGATATTCCAAAAGAACTGTGGATCCAGTTTGAGAGCAAGGCAGACTACAGCCAGAAGGAAAAAGAACTGTTGGAGGATCTGCGAAAGTCCCAGGGAACGGACAGTGTTATTGTCTATTTAAAAGACGTAAAAGCGATGAAAAAACTGTCCGCAGCATACCATGTGAATGTGCAGGATGACTGGCTTGCCCAGATGTGTAAAAAATATGGAAATAACAATGTTAAAGTTGTTGAAAGAGTCTTGAAAAACCTTTGAAAATGCTATAAACTTAATGCTGAATATGTGTATAGAAAAATGAGGGCGTTTCCAATGAAAATGGAGACACAGCTCACGACGATTCATAAGATGGAGGAGATTATTATGGCAGAAAACAAGATTAAGACCATTGGTGTCCTTACCAGCGGCGGTGACGCTCCTGGAATGAATGCTGCAATTCGTGCAGTTGTAAGACGTGGACTTTCCAACGGACTTAAAGTAAAAGGTATCCAGAAAGGTTATAATGGCCTTTTAAGTGAAGAAATCATCGATATGTCAGCAAGAGATGTATCTGACACAATTGAGCGCGGCGGTACAATTCTTTACACTGCAAGATGTGCGGAATTCCGTACACCGGAAGGACAGCAGCGTGGTGCAGAAATCTGCCGTAAGCATGGTATTGACGGACTTGTAGTAATTGGTGGAGACGGTTCCTTTGCCGGAGCTCAGAAGCTTGCAAATCTTGGAATCAATACAATTGGTATTCCAGGAACCATTGACCTTGATATTGCATGTACAGAGTATACTATTGGTTTTGATACCGCTGTTAACACTGCTATGGAAGCAATTGATAAGGTTCGTGATACATCTACTTCTCATGAGAGATGCAGTATCATCGAGGTTATGGGACGTGGCGCCGGATGGCTTGCACTGTGGTGCGGTATTGCCAACGGAGCTGAGGATGTTCTTATTCCTGAGAAATATGACTATGATGAGCAGAAGCTGATCAATAACATTATTGAAAGCCGTAAGATGGGTAAGAAGCATCATATTATTATCAATGCAGAAGGTATTGGCCATTCACAGGCTATGGCAATGCGTATCGAGGCTGCTACAGGAATTGAGACACGTGCAACAATTCTTGGTCACATGCAGCGTGGCGGAAGCCCGACCTGTAAAGACCGTGTATATGCATCTATGATGGGTGCTATGGCAGTAGACCTTCTTCTTGAGGGCAAGAAGAGCCGTGTCGTTGGTTATCGTCATGGCGATTTCGTTGATTTTGATATTAACGAAGCTCTTGCAATGGAGAAGAGCGTAACTCCATATATGTGGGAAGTTTGTGAGTCCCTTTCTCATAACTATAAGAAATAATAAAGGAATTTTATGTTTATTCAAAATCTGCAATATAAATTGCATAAACTGAATACAGCACAAATAATTACCCTCAGCTTTGCGGGGGTAATTTTTGTAGGCGGATTAATTTTGTGGCTGCCATTGTGTACAGCACCGGGACAAACCACATCATTTTCAGATGCCATGTTTACAGCAACTACATGCGTATGTGTTACCGGTTTGGTAACTGTAGTCACAGCTACCCACTGGAGCTTAATCGGCAAGCTGGTAATCTTGCTGCTGATACAGATTGGCGGAATTGGTTTGATTGCGCTGGCAAGTGTGATTTTCATTTATTTAAATAAGAAAATTAGCATGAAAAACCGTCGAATGATCCAGGAATCCTATAATCTGGAGCAGATGTCAGGTCTTGTAAAGGTTGTACGGAAAGTTGTACTGTGTGTGTTTGCAGCAGAAGGAATCGGAGCAATTAGCTATGGGATTTATTTTATTCCCAGAGTTGGTTTGGTGAAGGGCGCCGGTCAGGCTGTATTTACTGCGGTTTCTGCATTCTGTAATGCAGGAATTGATCTGTTGGGAGATAATAGTCTGGCTGATTATGTGACGAATCCGTTACTGAATTTTACTACCATCAGTTTGATCATTGCCTCCGGGCTTGGTTTTACAGTGTGGTGGGATTTGGGAAAACGTTTTAAGCTGATTTTTCAGAAAAAGCTTTCCTTTGGCAGATTCTACAGAACACTTCATTTACAGAGCAAGATCGTGCTTGTGACCACCGGCATTTTATTGGTGGGAGGAACCTTCCTGATTTTTCTGTTTGAATATGACAATCCGGCTTCAATAGGAAAACTCACATTGGGACAAAAACTGATGGCTTCGCTGTTCCAGGCTGTAACAACCAGAACCGCAGGATTTTTTACAGTTGATCAGGCTGCGTTTACCAATGGAACTGCAATGCTTTGTCTGTTTCTTATGCTGATTGGAGGTTCTCCGATGGGAACAGCAGGTGGTATAAAGACGACAACTCTTGCAGTTCTGGTGCTGAGCATTATAACGAACCTTCGCGGAAAGAAGGATGTGGAGGTCTGTGGTCGCAAAATTCGAAGCAGCTATGTCCGTTCAGCACTTGTGGTCGCAGGAATGGCAGTGAGTGTTTTGTTTGTTTCCCTGTTGGCATTTTTTGCAGTAATGCCTGATGCTCCGTTTATTGATGTACTTTATGAACTGACATCAGCAGTGGGAACGGTAGGACTTTCCAGAGGTTTGACTTCTGTATTGAATACACCAGCCAAGTGGATTGTGATTTTTACCATGTACATTGGAAGAATCGGTCCGCTGACATTAGGTGCAGCTGTTGTATCTCGTGCACAGAAGAAATCTGAGAAGGTACATCTGGCAGAAGAAAATATTATGATTGGATAACCAGAAAATAAAATCATTAAAAAGCATTTATACTATGAAAACATGAGGGCAGACCATGAAAGCAAAATCTTTTGCAGTAATCGGATTAGGGCAGTTTGGAATGACACTTGCCAGAGAACTGGCGAATGCAGATTATGATGTGCTGGCAATCGATGATAAGGATGAAAATATTCAGGAGATTGCGGAGACTGTTACCTATGCGGTACGGGCAGATGTGCGTGAACCAGATATACTGAAGTCTCTTGGAGTACAGAATGTGGATGTGGCAATTGTTGCTGTTGCAGAAAATATGGAAGCCAGTATTACTGCAACAATGCAGGCTAAGGATTTAGGCGTTCCCTGTGTTGTTTCCAAGGCTATGAATACGCTTCATGGACGTATTCTGGAAAAAATCGGGGCCGATCAGGTGATTTATCCGGAGCGTTCCATGGGACTTCGAGTAGCACGAAATCTGACCTCCAATGGTTTTGAAGATATTTTTGAGTTATCATCAGAGTTCAGTATGGCTGAATTCCGTATACCGGCGGATTGGGCAGAGAAAAGTCTGGCGGAGCTGAAAATCCGGGAGAAATATAAAATCAATGTAGTGGCTGTGAAGCTTGGCGACGAAGTGAATGTAAACATAGATCCCGCAGAGAAACTGAAAGAAGGATGCGTTTTGGTCGCAGCCGGAAAAAATCAGGATCTGAACCGGGTGAAACGTACCATATGATTTAAATAAAACTAACAACCGGGTATGATGAAAATTAAGATAAATCAATAGGTTAGGTATTTAAGGCTCATTGTACCAGCATCAGAGGATAATTTATGATAACCAGTGCGAGCAATACACAGGTAAAAAACATTATACAGCTGAATCAGAAAGCAAAAGCCCGCAGAGAGCAGGGGTTATTTGCAGCAGAAGGACGGAAGATGTTCGGGGAGGCTCCCAGGGATTGGATTTCTAAAGTCTATGTAACGGAATCCCTGACTTCGGATAGTTCATTAATGGAGCAGATAAGCATGCTGCCTGAGGGAAAAGCAGAGATTGTAGCAGATCATGTTTTTCGTCAGATGTGTGATACCAAAACCCCGCAGGGAATTCTTACTGTGCTGAGAAAGCCTGTGTGGACAATGCAGGATATCCTGAAGGGTGATTCTCCTCTTATTATGATACTGGAGGATCTGCAGGATCCGGGAAATGCGGGAACTATTTTCAGAACCGGAGAAGGAGCCGGAGTATCCGGAGTTTTTCTCACAAAAACATGTGTGGATATCACAAATCCAAAAGTCATTCGTTCCACTATGGGATCTGTTTACAGAATGCCTTTTCTATATGTGGAGGATGTGGTATCATTAAAAGCAGAACTGAAGCAAAAAGGGATCCGTACCTTTGCTGCCCATCTGAAGGGAAAAAATTCCTATGATCAGGAAAATTATCAGGGTGGCACTGCTTTTCTGATTGGAAATGAAGGAAACGGGCTGACAGAAGCAGCCGCAGAAGCAGCGGATTGTCTTATCCGTATTCCCATGTGCGGGAAAGTGGAATCTCTTAATGCAGCTATGGCAGCAGGAATACTGATGTATGAAGCAGCAAGGCAGAGACGATAAAAAGGGGGAGTCTTATGGAACCAATCATATGGCTGGGAATTCTGGCAGTGCTTTTGGTCATTGAAGGGCTTACTACGGCGCTTACTACCATCTGGTTTGCCGGCGGCGCATTGGCAGCTGCCATTGCATCTGGTATTGGAGTTGGAATTGTGCCTCAGCTTCTTCTGTTTTTTGGTGTTTCTCTTGTGCTTCTGATTTTCACAAGACCGGTAGCCATGAAGCTTATGAATAAGAACACAGAGAAAACAAATGTGGATAGTCTTCTGGGCAAAACAGCTGTTGTGATTCAAAAAATCGACAATCTGGCACAGACCGGACAGGTTCGCATTAATGATATTGAATGGATGGCCCGGACATCCGATGATACCAAAACAATTCCGGTTGACACTGTAGTAACGATCAAGGCGGTTCATGGCGTCAGATTGATCGTGGAGCCTAAATAAAAACAGGAGGCGGAAATATGGGAAAAGTGATAGTTTTATTGATCGTCATTATTCTGGTGTTATGGATCCTTGCATCTTGCATTCGTATCGTACCTCAGGCATATGCGATCGTACTTGAGCGCTTAGGCGCTTATCAGGCAACATGGGGAACTGGCGTACACTTTAAGCTCCCATTTGTTGAGCGTGTGGCAAGGAAGGTTAACCTGAAAGAGCAGGTTGTTGATTTCCCGCCTCAGCCGGTTATCACCAAAGATAACGTAACCATGCAGATCGATACCGTTGTATTTTTCCAGATCACAGACCCGAAGCTTTATGCTTATGGCGTAGAGAACCCGATCATGGCGATCGAGAATCTTTCCGCTACTACTCTGCGTAACATCATCGGTGATATGGAACTGGATGAAACACTGACTTCCCGTGAGGTTATCAATACCAAGATGCGCGCGTCACTTGATGTAGCCACAGATCCGTGGGGAATCAAGGTAAACCGTGTAGAGCTTAAGAACATCATTCCGCCAGCTGCGATCCAGGAAGCAATGGAGAAGCAGATGAAGGCAGAGCGTGAGAGACGAGAAGCTATACTTATTGCAGAGGGTGAGAAGAAGTCTACTATTCTTGTAGCAGAAGGTAAAAAGGAATCAGCCATTCTTGACGCAGAGGCCGAAAAGCAGGCTGCAATTCTTCGTGCAGAGGCGCAGAAGGAGCGCATGATCAAGGAAGCTGAAGGTCAGGCAGAGGCTGTTCTGAAGGTTCAGAAGGCAAATGCAGAAGGTCTTCGCATGATTAAGGAAGCCGGAGCAGACAGTGCAGTCCTTACCCTGAAGAGCTTCGAGGCACTTGCAAAAGTGGCAGACGGCAAGTCTACCAAGATCATTATCCCGTCCGAGATTCAGAACCTGGCGGGCCTTGCAGCTTCTTTGAAGGAAGTTGTAGTGGATGAGAAGAAGACTGAAGAATAAACAAAAGAGGAGAATTATTATGAACTTAAAAGGCAGAAATTTTTTGACACTGAAAGACTTTACACCAGAGGAAATTCTGTATCTTCTTGATTTATCCGCTGATTTAAAGGCAAAGAAAAAAGCTGGCGAGCTGACTGAGTATTACAAAGGCAAAAACATTGCCCTGATCTTTGAAAAAACCAGCACAAGAACACGCTGCTCCTTCGAGGTTGCAGCTCATGACCTTGGAATGGGAAGCACCTATCTGGATCCAACAGGTTCCCAGATCGGCAAGAAAGAGAGCATTGCAGATACTGCAAGAGTTCTTGGAAGAATGTATGACGGTATTGAGTACCGCGGATTTGGCCAGGACATCGTAGAAGAGCTTGCCAAATACGCAGGTGTTCCGGTTTGGAACGGTCTGACAAATGAGTATCATCCTACTCAGATGCTTGCTGATATGCTGACTATCCGTGAGCATTTCGGATACCTGAAGGGCATTAAGCTGGTATACATGGGGGATGCCCGCTACAACATGGGCAACTCCCTGATGGTAGCATGCTCCAAGCTTGGAATGCATTTCGTAGCATGCACAAGCAAGAAATATTTCCCGAATGAGGAGCTTGTAGCACAGTGCCAGGAGTACGCTGCACAGTCTGGCGCAACCATCACTCTTACTGAGGATGTGGAGGCTGGAACCAAGGATGCAGATGTTATTTACACAGATGTATGGGTATCCATGGGCGAGCCGGATGCAGTATGGGAAGAGAGAATCCATGACCTGACACCTTACAAGGTAACTTCCGCAGTTATGAAGAACGCTGGTGAGAAAGCAATCTTCCTTCACTGCCTGCCTGCATTCCATGACCTTAAGACCAAGATCGGCAAAGAGATGGGCGAGCGCTTCAACCTTACCGATATGGAAGTAACGGACGAAGTATTTGAGTCCCCAGCTTCCAAGGTATTTGATGAGGCAGAGAACCGTATGCATACAATCAAAGCAGTTATGGTTGCTACTTTAGGAGAGCCGGAGACAAGATAATGTTTGCTTACAACGAAAATACAATTTCAGATCAGATACACACAAAATGGGCGGGCAAAACCGTCCATTTTGCAAAAGAAACGGATTCTACAAATTTGTGGATCAAGCGCCTTGCCAAAGAAGGCGCACCGCAGGGAACGCTTGCCCTTGCAGAATTTCAGTCTGCAGGAAGAGGACGTCTTGGACGCTCCTGGGAGGTACCGGAAGGAACCTCCGTAATGATGAGTATTCTTTTGAGACCGGAGTTTGAGCCTCAGTATGCACCTATGCTGACGCTGGTAATGGGTATGGCAGTGGCGAAAGCTGTGAAGCTGCTTGGCTTTGAGGTAAGCATTAAGTGGCCCAATGATGTGGTGGTTTCCCACAAAAAGATATGCGGGATTCTCACTGAAATGGGAGTTCGTGATGGAAAAATCGATTATGCGGTCATAGGCGTGGGAATTAATGTAAATATCAGAGAGTTTCCTGCAGAAATGGAAGACAAAGCCACTTCTCTTTATCTGGAAAGCGGAAGAGAGTTTGACAGAAGCCAGATTCCGGGACTTGTAATGGAAGCCTTTGAAAATTATTATGAAAAATTTGCAGCAACTTGTAATCTCAGCGGACTCAAAGCTGAGTATGAAAGCATTCTGGCTAATTATAATCAGCCTGTCCGTGTACTGGCGAAGGAGCCTTATGAAGGGATTGCCAGGGGAATCACCGACAGCGGGGAGCTGCTTGTGGAAAAAACGGATGGAACAGTAGTGGAAGTCAGCGCAGGAGAGGTTTCTGTGCGGGGCTTGTACAGCTACGTGTGAAATAAAAGAAAGGTGGTATCTATTTGTATCAGGATAATGTAGTGCTTTGCGGTGCAAGTGCTTATGAGCAGAAATATTATTTTAATAAAGACTTTAATTCTCTGCCGGATCATGTGAAGAAAGAGCTTCAGATTATGTGTGTACTCTATACAGAGGAAATCGGAGGAATCTTTACTCTGGAGTTTGATGATCAGGGCGATCTTCAGTTTAAGACAGAAGCGGCTGAAGCAGATGGCTTTTATGATGACATCGGTGGGGCATTGAAGATTAAACAGCTTCGCCAGGAAAAACAGGAACTTCTGGAATCCCTGGAAATGTATTACCGGGTATTTTTCCTGGGAGAAGATGTGGAAGAAAAATAAAACAGAGCATAAAGGTTAATATGAATAGTAATTTAGACAGTAACTTGAAAAATGGGAATATCATGCATAAAATTCCTGAAAAAATGTCATGGAAAATTGGAAATGTAGAGATTCCTAACCGTTTTGTTCTTGCTCCTATGGCAGGGGTGACAGATCTTGCTTTTCGCAGACTGTGCAAGGAGCAGGGAGCTGGGCTTCTCTGTATGGAGATGATCAGTGCCAAGGCAATTTCCTATAAGAACAAAAATACCAGGGAGCTTATGAAAATAGATCCTGTGGAGCACCCCATTTCTCTCCAGTTATTTGGAAGTGAGCCACAGCTGATGGCAGAGGTGGCAAAGGAGATTGAAGGGGAGCCATTTGATATTCTGGATATCAATATGGGATGTCCGGTGCCCAAGGTGGTAAATAACGGAGAAGGATCTGCACTTTTGAAGAACCCGGAGCTGATCGCAGATATTGTGAAAAGCGTATCCTCCGCAATCAGTAAGCCTCTTACTGTGAAGGTGCGAATTGGTTTTGAGAAAGAGCCTGTTGATATTATTGATATTGTGAAACGTATTGAGGATGCCGGAGCGGCTGCGATTGCAGTTCACGGACGGACAAGGCAGCAGTATTATTCCGGAACCGCAGACTGGGAAACTATCGCCAGGATCAAAGAAGCAGTATCCATTCCGGTAATTGGAAATGGAGATGTGGATTCTCCGAAAAAGGCAGAGGCTTTGTTTTGCCAGACCGGCTGCGATGCTGTAATGATCGGAAGGGCTGTTGAGGGAAATCCCTGGATCTTCCGGGAAATGAATCACTATTTTGCAACGGGCGAAGAACTGCAAAGACCGACGCTGGAAGAGATTAAGGAAACGATTTTGAAGCATGCGAGGGCGCAAATCCAGATGAAGGGCGAATTTATCGGAATTCGTGAAATGCGGAAGCATGTGGCATGGTATACAGCCGGAATGCCTCATAGTGCCGGACTTCGCAGAGAGTCCAACAACATCAGCAGCTATGAGGAATTACAGCAGCTGTTGGAGCGGCTGTAGCAAGGATACGGCAGGTAAGGAGCAATCACTATCATGGAAGAGTTATTAAGATGCAAGACGGTTCAGGAAGCATTTAGGTTTTTAGAAAAGGACGACAAGAGGACGTTGCAGGAAACTTTGGAAATGTGCCAGATTCCGGCGCCCTCTTATCAGGAAGAGAAGAAAGCAGAATATGTTTTTGGTAAGATGCAGGAAGCTGGTCTTGAAGATGTACACATTGATGAGGTGGGAAATGTTCTGGGTGTCCGAAAGGGAAACGGAAATGGTCCTCGTATTGTGCTTGCAGGACACACTGATACAGTTTTCCCGATGGAAACAGACCTGACGCTGAAGCAGGATGGAAACCGCTACAGCTGTCCGGGAATCGGAGATGATACAAGAGCTGTGGCAGAACTTCTTAGCATCGCAAGAGCAATGAATGCTGTAGGAATCCGTGGCGAGGGAGATATTGTTTTCTGCGCGAATGTGTGTGAAGAGGGACTGGGAGATTTGCGGGGGACGAAGCATGTTTTTGGTGTTGATGGGAGTGCACGTCATCCATTTGATGGATTTATTTCTATTGATGATAAAAATACCTCGGGGATTATTTATCAGGCAGTAGGAAGTGAGCGCTACCTGGTAACGTTCCACGGTACGGGCGGGCATAGCTACACCGGCTTCGGCATTCCAAGCCCCATCCACGCAATGGGACGCGCAATCGCCAAAATCAGCGATTTTCAGGTTCCATCAGCCCCAAAAACTACATTCACCGTGGGCGTAGTAAACGGTGGCTCTTCTGTGAATGTAATCGCAGAGGAATCGTCTATGCTGGTAGATATGCGGTCTCTGGATGCAAATGCGTTAGCGGAACTTTCCGCTAAGTTCCATAAGGCGGTAGAGGAAGCCGTGGAGGAAGAGAATGCACGCTGGGGACTTGGAATTAATGACTCTGATTGCATTACTGTTACCTTTGAACAAAAAGGCAAACGCCCTGCCGGAACCCAGGAAAAACAATGCCAAATCGTACAGGCAGCCAACG
Source organism: Blautia segnis (assembly GCF_014287535.1). Taxonomy (NCBI): domain Bacteria; kingdom Bacillati; phylum Bacillota; class Clostridia; order Lachnospirales; family Lachnospiraceae; genus Blautia; species Blautia segnis. The sequence continues at coordinate 104,642 of NZ_JACOOT010000038.1, forward strand.
TTGCTAACCAGGTGATTGGTATGGAAACCCTCTACATAGGCGCCGCAAGCACCGATGCAAACATTCCCATCAGCCTTGGAATTCCAGCAATTACTGTGGGCTGGGGCGGCAAAGGCGGCGGCGAACATACCATCCACGAATGGTACGAACACACCGAAACCTGGAAAGGCCCCCAGCGAGATTTGCTGTTGCTCCTGGCACTGTCCGGTTTTGAAGGAATCCGTAAATATCAGCTTCCTCATATTACCGACTTTAACGTTGATTTTTCAAAGGAGTAAGCTATAATAAAATTAGAATGTATTTGAAAAATCATTCTCGCAAAGTGTCACGCACATCTAGCAGAAAGCCTTTTGAGGGCACGCTCCAGGAGAAAAGTTCTCCCGGAATGTTGAAAATACGATATCGCAGAAAGGGGATTTTACTATGGGAAAAACAATTCAGGAATTAACCGCTGATCTGCTGGCAGCACCGTCAGCTTGCAAGGAAATCAAAGAGGCAGCTCAGAATTATCTGGATGCTGTTGGAAAAGAGGGAGAAGCAGAGGCTGCTAAAGCTTATGTTGCAGAGCTGGAAGCAGACATCATGCCGATCGACGGGCTGATTGCTTTCGCAGAGTCTGATATGGGTGCAAAAGTATTTGGCGCAGATGGCGTTAAGAACGTCCTGATTCATGCGAAAGAGCGCAAGGAAGCAGGCGAGAAATACTGTGATTGCCCTGCATGCGCAGCTTGCGAGGCACTGCTGAATAAGAAGGATGAAATCCTGAAATAATTTATAAAAGGGTTTGCAGGCGTGCGTGGTACAAGTGCCGTGTCGCTTGCAGATAACAGGAAAGTTTATTTAAGAGGAAGGGTCTGAAGAGATTCTTTCTCTTATTTTAATATTGCCGGAATTGTGTGAATGAAATAAAAGAAACTTATGTACAAATTCACTTTAATGTTGTATAGTGGTAAAAATAATACAGAGCTGTTATTTTGGAGGTATAAGATGGCTGGATATTTAATTTCAGAGACAACCCGCGAGGAGCGGGAAAAAATAGTTGCAGAATCCCTGGGAAACATAGAGGCAAACTGTGATGGCTGCATGGCCGGACTTGCAGAAATGTATCAGGATTACATTGAAGGCAAAAAGGAACTCCGTCAGATCAACATGGAGTTCAATGCCAGATACGTAAAAGGCGAGGACATGCCAGGAAGAAACCGCTGTCCAATGTAAATTTGCGTTTCACTATGAAGCGAAAATTAGTCGGTACAAAATGATGCCGAAGTGAAAGTGCTTTGAAATCATATGAGAGATTAAGAACAACAGACATAAAGGAGAGACAGAAGATGGAAACAATTGCAAGAGATGAGGCATTTAAATTACTGAAAAAATACAACAAAGATCCATTTCATATTCAGCATGCCCTGACTGTAGAAGCTGTTATGAAATGGTATGCCAATGAGCTTGGCTATGGTGCCGACGCAGAATACTGGGGAATCGTGGGACTTCTTCACGATATTGATTTTGAACTTTACCCAGAAGAGCATTGCCTGAAAGCGCCTGAAATGCTTCGTGAAGCCGGAGTAGGCGAGGATGTGATTCATGCAGTTGTATCTCATGGATATGGCATTACCGTTGGTTGTGGAACAACTCTTGATGTTGAACCGGAGCACGAGATGGAAAAAGTACTTTTTGCAGCAGACGAGCTTACCGGACTTATCTGGGCAGCAGCACTGATGCGCCCATCTAAGAGTACCAAGGATATGGAGCTGAAATCTCTCAAGAAAAAATACAAGAGCAAAGGCTTTGCTGCCGGATGCTCCCGTGAGGTAATCGAAAGAGGCGCACAGCAGCTTGGCTGGGATTTGGAGAAGCTTCTGACCATGACCTTACAGGCAATGGCTGCAAGTGAAGATACCATTAACGCAGAGATGGCAGCAGAGCAGGAGGAATAAAAAATGATATTAGAAATCTGGTACTACGAAGTTGTTTCCATAGACGGAGATTACGCAAACCTGCGCCGAACCGACGTGGACTCCCCGGAACTTAAATTAGTAGCCCGCGCACTTCTGCCCGCAGAAATCAAAGAAGGCACCAAGCTGAAATATGAAATGATGCAGTACGAAGTAATCGGATAATTTTTAATAATGCACAGAACAGGGTGACAAAGGAACAATCCCGAGTCACCCTGAAATTTTATTTTGGGAAAATCTCAAATTATCTGTGAAAAATTTCTTGAGAAATTTATTAGAAGAAGGAGTTATATCTATGAATATTCAGATTTTCGGAACCAAGAAATGCAACGACACCAAAAAAGCCGAGCGTTTTTTCAAAGAACGCGGAATCAAATACCAGTTCATTGACATGAAAGAAAAAGGCATGAGCAAAGGTGAATTTACTTCTGTAGCTCAGGCTAACGGCGGCCTGGAAAACATGATCAACCAGAACTGCAAGGACAAAGATCTTCTCGCCCTGATCAAATACATCGCCGAAGAAGATAAACTAGCCAAAGTCCTTGAAAATCCTCAGGTCATCAAAACCCCAGTAGTCCGAAACGGCAGACAATCCACCCTCGGCTACCAGCCAGAGGTGTGGAAGGGGTGGAAATAAGTTTTTACAAAAATAGTTTGATAGATGTTTACAAAAAATCCCTTAAAAGTTTGTGAGATTTTATAGTAAACTGGATGCTGTAAGTTCACAAAAACAATGTTACAATCGAAATAATAAGTGGGCTAAGAAATGAAAAAGACCCGCGAAAAGCGAGTCTTTTTATCCACACACTGTGGGGTCATGCAACATGACGATTTGAATAAATTTTTATTTGAACTTATGATGTAAAGTTTATGGTACTAAACTATTTTTAGTATACGGATAAGAACTGTAAAAGTCAAGAAATATTAGGGGGAATTTTATGGAAAACACATATTATTTGGGACTGGATATGGGATCAGCTTCTCTGGGCTGGGCAGTAACAGATTCAGAATATCATATCTTGAAAAAACATGGAGAATCACTTTGGGGCGTGCGATTATTTGACAGCGCATCAACTGCAGAGGAAAGAAGAACATTCAGAACCAGCAGGCGTAGGCTGGACAGGAGAAATTGGAGAATTCAGATATTACAGGAAATTTTTGCCGAGGAAATTAGCAAAATTGATCCGGGTTTTTTCCTGAGAATGAAAGAAAGTAAATATTATCCCGAAGATAAAAGAGATGAATCTGGAAATTGTCCTGAACTTCCGTATGCTTTATTTGTTGATTCAGGATTTACAGACAAAGACTTTCATAGAGAATTTCCGACCATATATCATCTTAGAAAATGGCTTATGGAAACAGAGGAGACTCCAGATATTCGTTTGTTATACCTTGCTTTTCACCATATGATAAAACATAGAGGGCATTTTTTACTTTCTGGTGATATTAGTAAAATCAAGAAATTTGACAGTACTTTTTTAACTCTGCTCCAAAATGTAGCTGAAGAGGAATTAGACTGGAATCTTGAAATTGATTCTGCTCAGATTAGTGCCATTGAAAATATTTTGAAGAATCGGAATCTTACCAGATCTGCCAAGAAATCTCAATTGATAAGATTATCTGGTGCAAAAACGGCATGTGAAAAAGCAATTTTTACATTAATTTCTGGCGGAACAGTTAAACTGAGTGATATTTTTGGAAATGACGATTTAAATGAGAGTGAAAGACCAAAAATTTCATTTTCAGACAGTGGATATGATGATTATATAGAAGCGGTAACATTAACCTTAGGGGAACAGTTTTACATCATTGAGTCGGCAAAGGCTGTGTACGACTGGTCTGTTCTGGCGGATATTTTAGGCGATAGTGTCTCTATATCTGCTGCGAAAGTAAAGGTATATGAAAAGCATAAAAAGGACTTAATGTATTTAAAGAAAATAGTGCGAAGTAATTTGTCCAAGGAAGATTATAAAAATATTTTCGTGAATACAGATGCTAAGTTGAACAATTATTGTGCATATGTGGGAATGACAAAGAAAAACGGACGTAAAGTTTCTCTTGCCGGAAAATGCTGTAGTCAAATAGAGTTTTACGATTTCTTAAAGAAAAATGTTTTATCTAAAATAGATGATACCGTTATAAAAGAATACCTGGAAAATGAAATAAACTGTGAAAATTTTCTACCCAAGCAGATTAATAAGGGGAATAGTGTTATTCCGTATCAGGTGCATTTGTTTGAACTGAAATCAATTCTAAAAAATATGGAAGCAAAAATTCCTTTTATACGAGAGAACAGTGATAAAATCATACAGCTTTATGAATTTAGAATTCCGTATTATGTGGGACCATTATGCGGAGAGAGCGCAGGTTGCAGAGGAAAATTCAGCTGGGCAGTGCGAAAAAGCTACGATAAGATTTATCCCTGGAATTTTAATGATGTTATTGATACAGAGTCAAGTGCGGAAGTATTTATTAGAAGAATGACAAATAAATGTACGTATTTGGCAGGTGAAGATGTCTTGCCGAAGGATTCATTATTATATAGTAAATTCATGGTGTTGAACGAATTAAATAATGTGAAGCTAAATGGTGCTTCTATTTCACCAGAATTGAAACAGAAAATTTATACGGATGTGTTTTGCAGATGCCGGAAAGTAACACAGAAGAAGCTAAGAAATTATCTGGTATGTGAAGGAATTGCGGATCGAACTGTAGATATTACAGGCATTGATGGAGATTTTAAAGCATCACTAAACTCATTTCATGATTTTAAAGAAAAGCTAACAGGCGCAGAACTGAATCAGCAAGAAAAAGAAATGATCATCTTAAATATTGTTTTGTTTGGAGAAGATAAAAAACTTCTGAAACAGAGATTGAAGAAGCTTTTTCCGAAGCTAACAGAAGGTCAGATGAAAGCTATTTGTACATTGTCATACAAGGGTTGGGGAAAACTTTCAAAGAAATTTCTGGAAGAGGTTACAGTTCCCGATCCTGAAACTGGAGAATTTATAAACATTATTACTGCATTATGGAAAACAAACGATAATTTAATGCAGCTTCTATATGGACCGTTGGGATTTATGAAATATGTGGAGGATTATAATTCTGGGTCAGAAAAAGTAAGTCTTGATTATGAAAGCATTGAAAATTTATATGTTTCGCCTGCGGTAAAACGCCAAATTTGGCAGACGTTGAAGGTTGTAAAAGAAATCCGCAAATGCATGGGAACAGATCCGAAAAGAATTTTTGTTGAAATGGCAAGAGAGAAACAGGAAAGTAAGAGAACAGAATCTCGAAAAAAACAGTTGTTGGATTTATATCGAAATTATAAAGAAGAACAAAGCGAAATTGTTTCAAGTTTAGAACAGCGAGAGGATCATGAGCTAAGACGAGATAAACTGTATTTATATTACACACAAAAAGGACGTTGTATGTATTCTGGCCGTCCCATTGATTTTGAAAAATTATGGGATAATAATATGTATGATATTGATCATATTTATCCACAGTCAAGAACAATGGATGACAGCCTGGATAACCGGGTTTTGGTTGAGAGAAAAGAAAATGAATTAAAAGAAGATATCTATCCAATAAATCCAGAGATTCAGAAAGCACGAAAAACATTATGGAAGTCTTTATTAGATGGAGGCTTCATAAGTAAGAAAAAATATGAACGTTTGGTTAGAACAACAAAGTTTGACGAAAACGAACTGGCTGGTTTTATTGAAAGGCAGATTGTTGAAACAAGGCAGGGAACAAAAATCGTTGCCGATATTTTAAAAGAAGCTTTTCCTAATTCAACAATTGTATATGTGAAGGCAAGAACCGTATCAAATTTCCGACAAGATTTTGAGCTGATGAAAGTACGTGAAATGAATGACTTACATCATGCAAAAGATGCATATTTAAATATTGTGGTTGGCAATTCATATTACGTGAAATTTACTCAAAATGCCGCCTGGTATATAAAAGAAAATCCTGGTAGAACATATAATTTAGAGGAAATGTTCAAGCCTAAAAAACGTGGACGAGTTGCACGTGACATAGTAAGAAATGGAGAAATTGCCTGGAAGGCAGGAGAAAAAGGTACCATTATTACAGTAAAAAAGGTAATGCAAAAGAATAATATTCTTGTCACAAGAAGATCTTATGAGGTAAAAGACGGATTATTTGACCAGATGATTATGAAAAAGGGAAAGGGTCAAATTCCAATAAAATCAAGTGATGGAAGGCTGTTAGATATTAATAAGTATGGAGGATATAATAAAGCCACAGGGGCATATTTCATGCTTGTAAAATCAAGAGATAAAAAGGGAAGAGAAATTCGGAGTTTAGAATTTGTCCCGTTATATTTAAAGAACAGAATTGAGCAAAACGAGGACGCGGCAATCGAATATCTGGAGAAAGACAGAGGCTTAAAAGAGCCTCAGATCGTATTGAGAAAAATAAGAGCAGATACGTTATTTGATGTAGATGGCTTTAAAATGTGGTTGTCCGGGCGGTCGGGTTCACAGCTGATTTTTAAATGTGCAAATCAGTTAATACTGTCTCCAAATGATGAAAAATGTCTGAAGAAAATACTCAAATTCATTCAGAGGCGAAAGGAAAATAAGAACCTGCAGATATATAATGTTGATGGTATTTTAGAAGAAGACTTATTGCGCTTATATGATACTTTTTTGGACAAGCTTCAAAATACAATGTATAAGAAGCGTTTATCTGTGCAGGTAATTACACTGACTGAAAAGAGGAACAATTTTATAAAATTAAGAATAGAAGACAAATGTATTGTTTTGAATGAAATTCTTCATATGTTTCAAAGTCAAAGTGGTTGTGCAAATTTGACATTAATTGGAGGTCCTGCAAAGGCTGGAAGAATTGCAATGAACAGCAATATTACAGAGTGTAAAAGTATTTCCATTATAAATCAGTCTTCTTCCGGTATTTTTGAAAAGAAGATTGATTTATTGAAGTTATGAGTTGGCGGATAATTGTTATTTCAAAACGTGCGAAGCTAGATTTGCAGTTAGGGTATATGGTAGTTCGCAGTGATGAGGTAACAAAGATTGTTCTAAGCGAGATTTCGACTGTATTGATTGAGTCTACAGCGGTATCATTGACTACAAGTTTAATCGCAGAACTGGCCAAAAGAAAAATTAAGGTTATATTTTGTGATGAGAAGAGAAATCCGTCCTGCGAACTGGTCAACTATTATGGAAGCCATGATACGAGCAACAAGATAAGAAAACAGATTGTCTGGAAGCAGAATACCAAAGAGGCTGTCTGGACAGAAATCGTTTCAGAAAAAATAAGAAAACAGAAAGAGTTATTGGACATACTGGGAAAGGAAGAGTCAAAATTATTAGCCTCATATCTGACTGAAATTGAATGGGGAGATAAGACGAATCGGGAAGGGCATGCGGCAAAAGTATATTTCAATGCACTTTTCGGAATGAATTTTACTCGTACGGCGGACTGTAACATAAATGCGGCATTGAACTATGGCTATTCTATTATTCTTTCTGCTTTTACAAGAGAGATTACTGCGAACGGCTATCTGACACAGCTTGGAATTTTTCATGATAATATGTTCAATCAATTTAATTTGGCATCGGATTTCATGGAGCCTTTTCGGGTTTTGATCGATTGGAAAGTAAAACAGATGAATCTGGAAGAATTTGACCATGATGAAAAGTTACAGCTTGTTGATGTATTAAACCAGGAGGTGCAGATTGACGGGAGAAAACAGTATGTAAATAATGCCATAAAAATATACTGCAGAAGTGTACTGGATGCGTTGAATGAGGATGATAGTTCTTTGATTCAGGTTTATAAGATTGAGTTATAGGTTTATGAGAGTATTGGTATTTTTTGATCTGCCAGTTATCACAAGTGAAAATAGAAGGGCCTATTCTAAGTTTAGAAAGTTTTTGCTAAAAAATGGGTTTATGATGCTTCAGGAATCTGTTTACTGTAAGCTGGCTTTGAATGGAACAGCGGTAAATGCAATTGTGGATAATGTTCATAAGAATAAACCGGAAGAGGGACTGATTCAATTGCTTACGGTGACAGAAAAACAATATGCCAAAATGGATATTATAATCGGAGAAGTAAAAAGTGAAGTTTTGGATAGTGATGAAAGGCTGGTGGTTCTGTGAAAATGGTACATCCAGATTTGTCGGGTGAATTGCTGAAGGATAAAATTGTATTTACAGAGTGGATTATTGAATCACCTGAGTTGTTTGCTGGATATTTGCAGGAACTCTACGGGCAATGTGCAAGATGTGAGGGAAAGTTTGTTTTATCGCAAGGGATAAAAGAATTGGATATTTCTAAATATGTAGAAATAATCACGGATCCATTTGCTGTGGAGTTAAATGGGCGAAAAATTATTAATAAGCTGTATGCAGAACTAAATGAGTTGTCGAAGGATGAGATGATGTATACAAAGACATTGCAGTTAACCCAGCATATTCAGGAATATCTTCTGGACTTAGAAAGCAATACAAACCATATTTTGCAGTTTAATAATGAAATGGATGTGGCGGGGTTATTAAAAATAATGGATGTGAAAATCGAGGACTCTACAGAAAAATTCTTTGAACGATTAGTTTGTTATATAAAGAATGCAATCGAGGTATTGTCTGTAAAAGTGTTTGTTTTTATTAATCTTAGAAGTTTCCTGACGGATAATCAAATGCAGGAGCTGATTCAGGAAATCACATACCAGGAAGTCCATGCATTATTTATCGAAAACCAGGAAAGGACTTGCCTGAAAGGGGGGATTCGTTATATTATAGATAAAGACGGATGTGAAATTTATTAAAGTGTTTGAGTACCATGCTTTATGCAGATGATGGCATTTCATTTTTGAATTTGAGGTTTGAGAATGATGTAAAAGTAGATGGTACTCAAACAAGTCATCGACCGAGGCGATGGACGTTATCGTTTGAGAATGATGTAAAAGTAGATGGTACTCAAACAAATACAGGAGGTTGTGTTATAATAATCCGTTTGAGAATGATGTAAAAGTAGATGGTACTCAAACCATGTATGCCGGAGATTCTGGCATTTCAACCGTTTGAGAATGATGTAAAAGTAGATGGTACTCAAACCAGTCGGATTAGTAAAGGAAAATACTACAATGTTTGAGAATGATGTAAAAGTAGATGGTACTCAAACCATGGAATTTGCACCAACAGCATATATTTTGTTTGAGAATGATGTAAAAGTAGATGGTACTCAAACCATCCTTGTGCTTTAAAGTAGTTCCATATGTTTGAGAATGATGTAAAAGTAGATGGTACTCAAACAGCTTATCTGAGAAAAGTAATTAACGATATGTTTGAGAATGATGTAAAAGTAGATGGTACTCAAACCGTGGCGTTAACGCCCCTTTGTTGTAGTCCGTTTGAGAATGATGTAAAAGTAGATGGTACTCAAACTCTTGAACGTCTTAAATCGGCCTTGTAATGGTTTGAGAATGATGTAAAAGTAGATGGTACTCAAACTGGGTTGAGGCTTGCTGTAAGGCTGAGGATAGTTTGAGAATGATGTAAAAGTAGATGGTACTCAAACATTGCTTCTGTAATACCCGTGGTAAGGATTGTTTGAGAATGATGTAAAAGTAGATAGCACGGAAACCAGACTTCAGACGGGGATTCTGACCCACGCGGTTTGAAAATGATGTAAAGTGGTATTAAACAAACCAACGGGTATCCCTGGAAACAGTGATACCCGCTATTTTCATTTATGCAAATTCCTCCACTCTCTGGGTGAAATCCCATACACATTTTTAAACGCCCGTGAAAAATGGAGAGGGTTTTCGTACCCTACTGCGCAGCCGATATCACCTACAGAGAGAGTCGTCAGCTTCAGAAGCTCAGCCGCTTTTGTCATGCGGTAGCTGATCAGAAACTCCTGTGGGGAGCGGCCGGTGCTGGTGCGGAAAATTCGCCCCAGATAACTTCTGTTAATACCGCACACAGCGGCAACATCTTCGATAGAAATATCATTCTGGAAGTTCTGTTCAATAAAATTAATCGCTTCTTTGATATAATAATCACTCATTTTGCTGTTGACAGCAGGCTTTGGTGCAGGAGCTGACTGCGCCAGTAAATCCAGAAAAAGATACAGATGTCCCATCAGATGAAACACAGACTGGTCTGAATGCTCAGAAATATACAAAAGCTCTTTGGCCATTTTTTCCCGCAGCTCGGCAGAACGGGTACGATAAACAGGAGAATCAGCAGAGAAGTCGCAGACATTCAGAATTTCCGTAGTCCGTAGTCCGTCAAATTCCACCCATACATATTCCCAGGGTACATTTACGTCTGCAATATACGTAGTAATTTGGCCGGGAAAAATCATGAAGCCCTGTCCACTGCGAATCTGGTAGCTGTGGTTTTCTCCCTTGGAATCAGCAGCCATCAGGGTTCCTGTTCCGGAAAGCACATAATGAAACAGATAATGATTCCGTGTCGCCGGACCAAATAAATGTCCGGGGGCACATTTTTCATGTCCGTATTGATAGAGACACAGATCAATGAAGTTCTCGCTTGGGAAAATGTGGAAGTTGTTGTTCATATGCTGAAAATCTCCTGTGGAAGTTCTGTGGTATCAATATTATACTACGTTTTTACTGTATTGTGGAAGAAAATCAACGGCAGTATGATACTTGGAGGAAAAAACAGTAGAATTGTACAGAACAGAAAATGCAGGGACAACGGATAGGTACAATATATGCCTTAATGTGATATTATATTTCATTATACAACAAAAATGCACTATAAAGCCATGAAACAGGAAAAAGATTGCTATTTAAGTGCTTATTTTGGTATGTTATACTAAACATGAATTGAAGTAAAAGCTGAATTGAAAAATTAGATTATAGAGTTTAAAAGAAAAAAGGAGGCTCCTACCCATGTCAATCACATTCAACGAATCAACCCGCATTTTCACCCTTAATACCGCTCATTCAACCTATCAGATGCAGGCAGATATCCATGATTACCTGCTTCATCTGTACTACGGCGCCAGAACAGCAGGAGAAATGGACTATCTCCTCAGCTATGCAGACCGTGGCTTTTCCGGAAATCCGCATTCAGCAGAAATGGACAGAACCTATTCTCTGGATGCGTTGCCACAGGAATATCCTTCTCTTGGAACCGGAGACTTCCGTAATTTTGCATTAAATATTGAAAATGCAGATGGCTCCCAGTGCTGCGATCCAGTTTATGTAAGTCATAAAATCACAAAAGGAAAATACAATTTATCCGGACTTCCGGCAGTACGTGCCAGGGAAAATGAAGCAGAAACATTGGAAATTCTGCTGGCAGATCCAAACACAAATATGGAAATTCATCTCCTTTACGGCGTACTGGAAAAAGAGGATATTATTACAAGAAGTGTGATCATTAAAAATGCAGGGGAAGCTTCTGTAACTATCAGAAAAGCCCAGTCTGCATGTCTGGATTTCCTTCATGGAGACTATGACCTGATTAAATTTTACGGAAGGCATGCTATGGAAAGAAATATGGAGAGAGTACCGGTTTCTCATGGAAGTATTCGCCTGGGAAGCCGCAGAGGAACCTCCAGCCATCAGTACAATCCAGGTGTGATTCTTGCGCAAAAAAATGCAAATGAGGATAGCGGAAGCTGTTATGGAATGCTGCTTGTGTATAGTGGAAATTTCCTTTGTGAGGCAGAAAAGGATCAGTATAATCAGACCAGACTTCAGATGGGCCTTACGGATGAACTGTTTGCATATCCTCTTGCACCAGGGGCTGAATTTACAGCACCAGAGGTTATTTTATCTTATTCAAACAAAGGATTTTCAAGACTTTCCCAGCAGTATCATCACTGCATTATGAATCATATCTGTCAGGGTAAATATGTTCATGAAAACCGTCCGATTCTGATCAATAGCTGGGAAGCTGCGTACTTTGACTTTACCGGAGATACCATTGTGGAGCTGGCAAAACAGGCAAAAGAGCTGGGGATTGACATGGTTGTTATGGACGACGGCTGGTTCGGAAAGCGAAATGATGACAACTCTTCTCTGGGTGACTGGTGTGTAAATGAGGGGAAATTAGGGGGAACTCTTTCCCAACTGATTGAACGTGTGAATGCAGAAGGAGTAAAATTCGGCATCTGGATTGAGCCGGAAATGGTAAACGAAGACAGCGAGCTTTATCGAAAACATCCTGATTGGGCGATTACCATTCCGGGACGAAATCCAATTCGTTCCAGAAATCAGCTGCTTCTTGATTTTTCAAGAAAAGAGGTTCGCAACCATATTTTTGAGCAGATTTGTGCAGTACTGGATCAGGGAAATATTGAGTATGTAAAATGGGATATGAACCGTAGTATGGCAGATGTATATGCTTCTAATGTAACCTATGATTATGTTGTTGGCGTATATGATTTTCTGGAAAAACTCACCTCAAAATATCCGAATATTTTGATTGAAGGCTGCAGCGGAGGCGGTGGAAGATTTGATGCCGGAATGCTGTATTATACTCCTCAGATCTGGTGCAGTGATAATACAGATGCCATTAATCGTACCAGAATTCAGTATGGAACCTCCTTCTTCTATCCGGTGGCAGCTATGGGATCTCATGTATCTGCAGTGCCAAATCATCAGACCGGAAGAGTGACAAGCCTTCATACAAGAGGCGTTGTGGCAATGTCAGGAACTTTTGGATATGAGCTGAATCCTGCACTTTTAAGCGTGGAAGAAAAAGCAGAAATCCGCATGCAGCTCGCAAAATATCGGGAACATCAGGAGCTGATCCGTGAGGGAAATTATTACCGCCTTTCTGATCCGTTTCAGGATGATTTTGCTGCATGGATGGTAGTGTCTGAAGATCAGAATCAGGCACTGGTAAGTGTAGTCAGATTGACTGCAGAAGCAAATCCGGTGGCAGCTTATGTAACTCTAAGAGGACTTGCTGAAGATGCTTTTTACCTGGAAAAAACAACGGGAAAGGTTTATGCCGGTGCAGCTCTTATGGAAGCAGGCATGCTTCTTCCTGCGCCAAAAGGAGAATATGAGGCATATCAGATTATGCTGCAAAGAGTGACAGAGTAACACATGGTATCTATGATTCCGTTCGGTCTTCTTGCCGGATTTGCAGGAGACCGGGAGATAAGGATTACAAAATTAGATGAAACCGGCTTTGGTTTTCGACTGTGCAAGGAAAACCAAATGATGGCTTCCGGGAATACAAAAGCCGGAAAAGACAAGACAAACACAGTTCCGCAGCAGCTGTTCAGGCTCTGCTTTTATGATCTGGAAAAAGGCGAATATAATGAAGTAAAGATTTCCTTCTATGACCTGAAAAAAGAGACTGATGAGCCATCTGAATTTTATGAAAAATTCTGGGTTTTCGTTGATCAGCCGGACTATAAGCAGGCTGTACAGAGCCTGCTAAGACAGTACAGCAGATATATTCACTTAAAGCTGGAAGAGGATGACAGTGGGCTGGCAAAAAATATGACTGGTTATCCGGGGGAACTGGATCAGGTAAAGTGTAAGAGTCTGGAAGCGCAGATGCAGATTTGGGATAAAGAGGTGCAGACTGTTGCATCAGAAGCAGATTCAGATGGAAAAGAAATTTGGGAGAAGCTGAATGCAGAGCTGGCATTAGAGCTGGATCATAAGGAAATGTATGTTGATTATCTGCAGCATTCTTTTGGAGATTTTCTTGAAAAATATGCTAAAAACAGTATTGGTGTTTGTAAGAAGCTTTTGCAGTCAGAACGAAAACCGGAACGCTTGTATATCGGAAATCAATTCTGTCACCTATTGTTTCCGGAACAGGATATGTTGTTTAAGCTGATGGAAAAGGCAGTAAAAGAACACCTGAAAATAACCCTTGTTTTTTCTTATGTACGGGAATATAAGCTGGATTTTATTTCTCGCTTACTGTGTGAAATTGATAAATGGTGCCGTCTGCATAACTGTCAGATTGAAGTAGTTGTAAATGACTGGGGAATGGCAGAAATCCTGAAAAATCAGACGGAAAATCTGCGTCCCTGCCTTGGCACATTGCTTAATAAACGAAAAAAGGATCCGCGCATTTCCTATAAAACAGGTGATCAAAAATTATTTAAAGAAAATAGCCTGAATGCACAATTTTATAGAAATTTTCTGCGAAATACCTACGGAATCTGCCGCTTTGAATGGGAAACCTGTGGTTATACACAGCTGCTTCCCATAGGGAAAAACAGTCTTCATATACCTTTTTATCAGACAAATACATCACAGTATTGTCCGCTATTTGCAGTTTGTGCAAATGGTGAAAGAGGTCGCCAGAAGTTAGCAAAAAATTGTCCGAAATACTGCAGGGAATATGTACTTTTGTATCCGGAGCATTTGCATATGATAGGAAGATACAATTCTTTATTTGGCATTGATATGGATGCTTTGAAGGATATAAAAGTTTTGGAGGCTTATATAAAAAACGGCGTGGACAGACTGGTAATAGGAGAGCAAAAATGACTAATTGGATTGAAATAAAAGACTTTAATACGCCGGAGCTTGGCTTATATGCCAGCCTGTCAGAGGTACAGCTGTTGAGATATTATGAACCAAAGCCGGGGCTTTTTATAGCGGAAAGTCCAAAGGTAATTCAGCGTGCAGTCAATGCAGGCTATGAGCCGATTTCCTTTCTTGTGGAGCATAAGGATCTGGAAGGAGCGGCGAAGGAAATTCTGGCGCAGTTTCCGGAAACCCCGGTTTATACAGCAGAGTATGATGTGCTGATAAAGCTTACAGGCTTTGCTCTGACAAGAGGAATGCTATGTGCCATGAAACGGCGTCAGCTTCCGTCTGTAGAGGAAATCTGTCAAAATGCCTGCAGAGTAGCAGTGTTGGAAAATGTGGTAAATCCAACAAATATAGGTGCGATTTTTCGTTCCGCTGCAGCTTTACATATGGATGCAGTATTGCTTACAGGAGGATGCTGCGACCCTCTTTATCGAAGAGCTGCCAGAGTGAGTATGGGAACTGTTTTTCAAATTCCGTGGACCTATTTTGACAAGAAGATTTCCTGGCCGGAGACTGGAATGGACAGCCTGAAAAAAATGGGATTTAAATCTGTGGCAATGGCACTTCGTGATGATTCTGTCAGTATTGATGATCCTGCTCTTTTGGCGGAAGAGAAGCTGGCGATTATTCTTGGAACAGAAGGAGATGGCCTGTCCGGTCAGACGATTGCAGACTGTGATTACACAGTGAAAATCCCTATGTCTCACGACGTGGATTCCCTGAATGTGGCCGCAGCCAGTGCGGTGGCATTTTGGGAGCTTGGAAAGAAAAACTTAAATCATATTTAATAAAAGCTATTTCATGAGGAATTTTAGATATGAAAATCGTAGCAGGATTAGGCTCGATCGATGAATATGAGCGCTTTGTAAAAGCAGGAGCAGATGAGTTTTTCTGTGGATATGTCCCCTATTCCTGGTCAAAAAAATATGGCACAGTACTGCCGTTAAATCGTCGTGAAGTGCTTTGCTATAATGTGCAGCTTGGAGCCTTTGAAGAACTCAGGATTCTTGCAGCTATGATAAAAAAATACGGAAAACCGGTTCATCTTACTTTTAATTCTCTGTACTATATTCCGGAACAGTACCCGGAAATTGCAGAAATCATTCGATGCTGTATGACAATTGGATTTCACAGCTATATTATTGCAGATCCGGCACTGATGGTGTACTTGCGGGAAAATAATGTGGACTGTGACTTGCATATCAGTGGAGAAACAGGAGAAATCAATAGGCGTATGGTGGATGCAGTGGCACAATTTCATCCCAAAAGACTGATATTTCACAGAAAAAATACCTTCGAGGATATGGAAAGTGTTATTAAAAGCTGTAAGAATAAACAGCAGAATCTGTTATCAAAGCAAATGTATGAGGCGGGAAAAGAAGCAGAAATCTGTGAGTTTGAGGCATTTGTTTTGAATGAATTGTGTCAGTTTACAGGTGCATTTTGTAATTCCCTGCACTGTGATGAAATGGGATATCTTTGCCGGGTGCCATATGTTCCGGGAAAGAAAAAAGCAGGAAAAACAGAAGTGGCTTTAGAAGTGTTAACAGATGAAATAGAAGAGGATATTTTGGATGTGCCGGATTATATTTGCGGCGAAACCGGATGCGGATTATGTGCGCTTTATCAGCTTCAAAGGGCTGGAATCACACACTTGAAGCTGGTAGGAAGAGGAAATTACGTGAATTATATGGAGAATGATATCCGTAATTTAAAGCAGGCGTTAGAGCTCCTGGATTGTGCGAAAAATGAAGCTGATTTTATAAATAAAATGAAAGCCAAACTGTTTGAGAAAGGCTGCAGCGGCAATTGTTATTATGAAACTTATGGTATGAAAAAATAGTATTTACGAAAAAGGTCCCGGCAGACGCCGGAACCTTTTTCGATTTATTTTATGCAATTGGTTCGAAATCAGCAGCTCCATGCTTACACAGCGGGCAGATATAATCCTCCGGAAGCTCATCTCCCTCATAAATATATCCGCAAACCTTGCACACAAATCCCTTTTTGCCTTCGGTCTGTGGCTTTGGTTTCACATACTTCTGATAATAGGTGTAGGTCATAGTGTCCTGATCGCTCATAACGCGGGCCTCTGTAACGCTGCAAATGAACATTCCGTGAGTTCCCAGATCTACATACTGCTCTACCTTCAGAGACATAAAAGCGTTAATATATTTATCCAGGAAAACCAGTCCGTTATCGGAACGGCGAACTGTCTGACCGGCAAATTTATCTACGCTTCGACCGGTCTGGAAACCAAACTGCTGGAAAACAGAGAATGGTGCTTCTACAGAAAGGCAGTTTACATTCAGCACACCTGTCTGTTTGATCACATGATGTGAATAGTTTGCCTTGTTAATGTTTACGGCTACGCGATTCGGTGTATCGGTAAGCTGGGTTACAGTATTTACGATCAGCCCGTTGTCTTTTTTGCCGTCATTGGAGGTAACCACATAAAGACCGTATCCGATTCGGAAAAGGGCAGTCATATCATTCTTGTTTGCAAGCTCGTCACTCTTTGCAATGTATTCCTTACAAAGCTCGTCGGTCATAGCTTCCAGCTGCTCTTTGTTTTCCTGATTTACAGCAGACAGAATCTTTACAGTGGTGTCCAGCCAGTTGATTTTTTTGCATGGGGAAAGCATTTCTTTCATAACCTTTGCTGCAAGAGGTGCCCAGGAGCCGTTTTCAATAATGCCTACAGTGCGGTTCTGGAAATTGTGCTCCACCAGGCGTGTGATATAGTCGTGCATAAACGGATAAATGCTGGCATTGTATGTGGTAGTTGCAAGAACCAGCTTGCTGTAACGGAAGGCATCGGACAAAGCCAGAGACATATCATCTCTTGCAAGATCATAAACAACTACTTTTGGACACCCTTTGCTGCGAAGCTTATCAGCCAGCAATTCTACTGCTTTCTTTGTATGGCCGTAAACAGAAGTATAGGCAATTACAATTCCTTCTGTTTCCGGAGTATAGGAGGACCAGGTATCATACAGCCCAATGTAATGGCCAAGATTTTCCTTAAGAACAGGTCCGTGAAGCGGGCAAATGATCTGAATGTCAAGCCCGGCAGCCACCTTCAGCAGATTCTGTACCTGCGGTCCGTATTTTCCAACGATTCCGATAAAATATCTGCGAGCTTCGTCATCCCAATCTTCTTCTACATCAAGAGCACCGAATTTTCCAAATCCGTCTGCAGAGAAAAGAACCTTGTCTGTGCTGTCATAGGTTACCATAACTTCTGGCCAGTGCACCATTGGGGCAAAAACAAAGGTCAGGTTGTGCTTTCCAAGGCTGAGAGTACCGCCATTTTTTACTTCAAGCTTCTGACCCTCCAGGTCGAGGTCAAAGAAGTTGCGGATCATATTGAAGGTTTTTGCATTGGCAACAACAGTTGTGTCTGGGTAAACCTTAAGAAAATTTGCCACATTGGCTGCGTGATCCGGTTCCATGTGCTGTACGATCAGGTAATCCGGTTTGCGTCCGTTAAGAGCCTGATCCAGATTATCCAGCCATTCGTGTGTGAAATTAGCATCTACTGTATCCATAACTGCAATTTT
The DNA here is from genome assembly GCF_014287535.1 of Blautia segnis. Classification (NCBI taxonomy): domain Bacteria; kingdom Bacillati; phylum Bacillota; class Clostridia; order Lachnospirales; family Lachnospiraceae; genus Blautia; species Blautia segnis. The sequence goes on from NZ_JACOOT010000038.1 coordinate 122,713, forward strand.
CTCATCAAGGATTACATAAGAATTGTAAGCCATGCCGTTTGGCACTTTGTACTGTCCTTCAAAAAGGTCTATCTGATGATCGTTTACGCCTACATATTTAATGGTATCTGTGATTTTCATACGCTTTATCTCCTTTTTATAACCGGAAGTTGTTAGCTTTTTAACTTGATTGTATTATATCCATATTTCATGAAAAAATCTGTTGCAAATACAACAAAAAGGAGTATTCTGATAAAAAAGAGTAAAAGCTGTTTGGAATATAAAATATGAAGGAGAAGAAAGATGAATGCAGTTACACTTTTTTCCTATATAACGCAGGAAGAACAGGAAAGAATGAAGGTGTGCTTTGGTATGCGAGAGGCTTGTTATGAGAATAACGAAACGATCATGGAGTATGCCCATTCCATGAAAAAAATCGGTTTGCTTCTGGAGGGACAGGCAGTGCTTTATTGCTGCGATGAAGAGGGAAATCAGTACATGATGGACAATCTGGAAACGGACAGTGTTTTTGGGGAGCCGTTTTTGCTTCCAGAAGAATCTCAGCATTATTATGTCTGCGCAAGAGGAAAGACCAGGGTACTGTTTATTGATTATGAGCATGTGATCAAACGCTGCGAAAATGCCTGCAGGTTTCACAGCCAGCTGGTAAGTAATTTGCTTCAGATGATTGCAGCGCGCGCCAGCCAACAGGCGAGCAGGATTTATGTGCTTTCCAGAAACAGTACCAGGAAAAAAATCATGGCATATCTGAATTCCGTAGCCGGGGAAAACAGAGGGGAAAGCTTTATCCTTCCCATGTCTTACACAACTTTGGCTGAATACTTAAGTGTAGACCGCAGCGCCATGATGCGGGAACTGAAAAATCTGGCGGAGGAAGGAATCATTGAGCGCGAGGGAAAGAAGTTAAGGATTCTTTAAGGGTGGTATTCTGGCATCAGATTATAGATATTTGACTGTATTGAGTGAAAATTTGGTTGACGCAGGTGGATTTGTGCAACATAATATAGACAGAAAAGATTGCAGAGGCAGTGTAACTGCGCAGCAATCTGCAATACGGAACTGCTGCAAAGAGACAACGAATGAACGGAGGTTTTTTTCATGAAGGTATTAAATTATGGCTCATTAAATGTGGATTACGTCTATTCAGTAGATCACATTATTGTTGGCGGGGAAACACAGCACTCTTCTAAACTGGAGGTGTTTAGCGGAGGAAAAGGCCTGAATCAATCTATTGCATTGGCGAAGGCTGGTGTACCGGTATACCATGCCGGTATTGTGGGAACGGACGGAGACATTCTTCTGGATGCATGTAAGGAAGCCGGAGTAAACACCAAATATATCCGCAGACTTCCTGTAAAAGGCGGACATACCATGATCCAGGTGGATAAGAATGCTCAGAACTGCATTATTCTCTATGGCGGAACCAATCAGATGCAGACGAAGGAATTTGTGGATGAGGTCCTGGCTGATTTTGGTGAAGGTGACTACCTGATTTTGCAGAATGAGATCAATATGCTGGATTACATCATTGACCAGGCATACGAGAAAAAGATGAAAATAGTTATGAATCCGTCACCATTTGATGAAAAATTAAATTCCTGTGATCTGGGAAAGGTTTACCTGTTCCTGCTTAATGAGATTGAGGGTGAGCAGATTACCGGGTACAAGGATAAAGACAGAATTCTGGATGCAATGGCAGAGAAGTTCCCGGATGCATGTTTTGTTCTCACTTTGGGAAGCGATGGTGCTATTTACTATGATGGAAAAGAAAAAGTGTTTCAGGATATTTTTAAGGTAAAAGCAGTGGATACTACGGCGGCCGGAGATACCTTTACCGGATATTTTATTGCAGCGACTATTGAAGGAAGAAGCATTCAGGAGGCGCTTAGAATGGCTGCTAAGGCTTCTTCTATTGCAGTTTCAAGACCTGGTGCAACTCCGTCTATTCCGGAAGCGGAGGAAGTGAAAAAAGAATTGGAAATACTTTAAAAATCACAAGAATAGAAAATAAAATTTGACTGAGCATATGGATAGAAAAAAACGGGGCAGATGAAATCTGCCCCTTAAATTTTATATAAACATTTATATAAATA
>NZ_JACOOT010000025.1:0-122441 GCF_014287535.1 Blautia segnis
TTGACGCGCTTTGTTCAACCAGAAAAAATCGAAATTGATGCAAACGAAAGGGCAGTTAATGAAAAGTCTCCATACTGCTTTTTCGTTTGCACCACCTTCGATTCTTTCCTTAACGATTTAATGAAACCATTATACCCTTTCTGAATCATCCTGTCACCACATTTCATCAGATCAGAACCTGTCGAAATCCTCCTGTGTGGCAACCTGTCTCCATCCCTTATACTCATCGTTCCGACTCTCCACAAACATATCATTCACCATCCCGATAGTCAGCAGATCCAGATCCCGGATGGAAATCCCCAGCTGCACACACCGGAGAAGAAACAGGGGAGTTGTCATTTCACGGTCTGTTGCATGAAGTTTTTTTTAGCCTCCACATCCGTCCTGATGTTCATTCCCCACAGCTCGATCAGCTTCGGCAAAACCTGGTAAATACTGAATGTATTAAACTCATCCAGCCATTCCTCCGGATTATCCGGAATCGACGGATTCGCATGCTTCGCCATCACATACGCAATGTTCTCGAACATCTCAAGGGAAAACAGATCCAGGGAAGACTTTTCCGGATCCCCATCCCCGATACTCTTTTCCAGCACAGATAAATCCTTGTAGATATCCCTCTGAAATTTAATCCTGTAAATACGCGGAATGGCGGCAGATGCCTTAAAAGCAACCGCCTTCCCGTCAATCTCAATCTTCTTCATCATACTCATATCTGAATCCCCCTCAGCTCAGTGCTTTTCCATTTCCAGCAGCATCCACAACAGACTTCCCACTATCAGATGCCTGCAAAGAAGCCGGATCCGCAGCCGGCAGATACACCGACTTGTACCAGTCTGCATAAACAGTTGCATCCGTAGTATTCCCAGTCTTCGCCTTCACCTTTCCATCCGACAATGGTGTAGCCTTGATAGTCAGTGTTTCTGTCTGCACTTCCTTTTTCTCCTCGTTGGTCTTGCCCTCGATCTTCGGACGGGAAGCTGAACAGTTATACATCACGTGGCGGATATGGCGCACATCCCCGTCGAACTCAAAAAGCAGGGCAAACAGTGCCAGTTCTGCATCCGAGTTTTCAATCAGAACGCCCTTGGCATCCAGCTTTTCTCTCAGCACATCCGTCCTGAAACTCTCCGGAATCAGTGCAAGCTCCAGATCCCCGTCATAGCCCATATTGTTGTTGATCACATAATACGCAATACCATCCGCATAAAAATTCTCCGGCTCCCCGTTGGCATCCAGGGACAGTGATACGGATCCAGGAAGCGGCACCGGTGCTGCATAGGTTCATACGAAGCCACTTAAAAGTAATCTCATCAGCCGGATTTTGTTTTGCTTCCCGATAAGCATCACGAAGTCTCTCAATATCCACCGTATATCCCAGGGAAGGATTTACCCTGTACCAGTTTGCTTCATCTTCCCAGTCCTCATCATCCTTTAATCCATAAACTACAGGATAAAAGGTCGGATCCACACGCCGTCCCTCCAGAATATCTACTGCTTTGGTATGCAGTTCAAAAGCAAGCGAATGCCTGTCATTCCCAGCAGTCGTAATAATAAAGTGCAGTGGATTCTGCCGAGCATCTGAACTGTATTTTGTGAGTACGTCATATAGCTGTCGATTCGGCTGTGTATGAATCTCATCGAACACAAGTCCCGAAATCGAAAAACCATGCTTGCTTCCAACCTCTGCGGATAACACCTGGTAGAATCCAGCATTTCCGTAATTGACAATTCGCTTGGTAGCTGACATCAGCTTACTTCTCTTCATCAGTGCTGGTGACATCTCAACCATCTGTCTTGCAACATCAAAAACAATGGATGCCTGCTGCCGGTCCGCCGCCGCACCATAAACCTCCGCAGATGGTTCATTATCTGCATAAAGTAAATAAAGAGCGATGGCTGCTGCCAATTCACTCTTTCCAACCTTTTTACAGATTTCTACAAAAGCTGTACGGAATTGTCTGTTCCCATCAGGCTTGACAATCCCGAATATATCTCTTATTAACTGCTCCTGCCAGGGTAACAGCCAGAATCTCTTGCCCGCCCACTTACCTTTGGTATGACATAAATTCTCAATAAAAGCAACTGCCCTGTCTGCCTTTGTCTTATCGTAATGAGAAGTAGGAAGCATAAACCTTGTCGGCTGATAATTTTTCAGCTTTGGATAGTCTTTTGGTCTTGTTTCACGCGCCATCGCCCATCACACCTCCTTGATTTTTGCCGACTGTTTATCCAAACACACCACTATCCCCAAGTAATGCCTCCATCTCATCCTCTGTTTCTTTCGCTTTACCATTACCGGCAACAATCCTGCTCCGCGAAGATGGCGTAAGCCCAAACTCTGATGCCGCCTGCAGCATCAACTTCTGATTCGTATTTGCAATTCCAACCCAAGGTGTCTGCTGCTGATATCCTTTATCCGTTTCAAATGTCGAGCCGCCAGAAGTAATATGCTCCTGAGCTTCCCTCCATCTTGCATATGACTGACAATATGCAGCAAACGCCGCCATATCAACTTCAGTAAGAACACCCATCTGATTCATCAACTTCGCCAAGCGTTCCCATTTCTTCTTTGCTTCCGGCATTAACCAATCAGGACAAGCAGGCATTCCTTTTGCTGGGACTAGCTCTTTCGTATTCAATTTTCTCTTACCTGGATTACCTTCCAGCTTCTTCACAGCTGTAGGCTTTGGCTTTCTTCCCGCCATCGGAATTCCTCCTTTCTCAAGTTCCAATATTTTTTATTGTCAAAACCATTATTTCTACATATAATAATTAAGAACACGAAGCAAATATGAAGCAAATAGTGTTCCTCAAAAACTCGTTTTCTGTTGACTACGAGTATTTTTGTGATATAATGAAGTTAGAGGATAGCGGCGTTGACCAGCTATCGTGGTGTTGAAGCAATTGACTGTGTCGGCATGCAGCCGGTTGTAGAGCCTGACCTTGGGTTATGCGATAACCTCAAACCGAATAGGTTCTTCGGAACTGAATGAAAACGCTTTTTAAGGGCCTTGCATTGGCAGGGTCCTTTATTTTTTGCAAAGGACAAGGTATAATATGGATCTATTACAACAGTCTGCACAAGCCTGGAAAGAAATAACTGAATATAGATATTTGTTTACATATGGCTATAAGAAACAGCTGTATCCAATTAATCTTACCTTTTCTCTGGAAGATTATCCGCATTTAGCTGGCTTCCAGTATATGAAAGATATCTCACTTCCAAATTATTCTTCTGCCAAAATTGCTGATAGAATTCTTGAGGGTAAAATACTATTTGAAAAAGTTCAAAAAGCAGCCCAGTACGAGGAGATGATAAAACCTCGACTTGAAGCTTTAGTTCACTTGAAAGAATCCCTTGATAACAAATTTAATTTATATTCATACATGCCACGCATGTATCCTTTCATCACAGGCATTAAAGCAGATTATTTAATATCCAGCCATTTTAGTGTTGATAATTTCATCTTTATCATCAAGGCAAATGCGCAAGGTGAATTAAAATGTGATTTTCTTTGTTGCTCCATTTTTGAAATATGAAACGGGATCTTTCCGAGTAGCGACATATAGCGGTGTATTCGCATTTCGCTTCCAGAAAACAGAAAAATCCGGTGACGTATGGATACAATTCCACACATCACCGGACGATTTTTATCCTCATAAATTTTCTCATGAGCAATCTCCAATGTGTACTTTTCTACATAAATAATATCATGTACAAGGCTTCCCATTTGATAATTTTTGTCTCATTTTTTACACATTTCAAATGGTCTAAACCTGGTCTAAACTCAACTTTTCCCCTTTATCAAACAGCCGAAAAATCCAGTAAAATCAAGCGTTTCAAGCACTTCATCAAATCATTGCCAGTATATTGCCGTGTAGGTATATCTCCTTTAGGTGGATTGGTTGATAGTTTCTCGACAACTCTATTTTACCATAAACCTTGAGGAGATATTTTATTTTTAACAAGAAAAAATGCCGTATTTATGCGGCTTTTGGCGTTTCGCAAACGCCTACCCTGCATAGACTGCAAGGAGCTCAGCTGCATCCTGTACCTCTTCCTGGGAAAGACCTTCCAGATCTACCCCGCAGTCTGCAAAGGCCTCTGTATAATAGAGTTCCCCGTCTTCCACTTCTGCTACCTGATACAGGGTCATTTCCACATCTGGTTCCGAAAGCTACAGGAAAACTTTTTCTTTTTCCTTTTTCTGATTCCTGCTGCCAGAAGACCAATCACCAGGATAAGCACAAGGACTGCTGCCCCTGCATATGAAAGGGTCAGGTCTTTTGCCTCTTCTTTTCCCGTGTTTTTACGGAAATGGTTTCCGGGTTCTCCGGCTCATAAGCAGTTCTTTCACCCCGCACCAGAAGCCTGTGGGAATCCCGGTGTGCCTGGACAACACGCAGTGGGTGGATCTGCCGCCTGGGGATTTCCTGCTTCGATTTGTGTTTTTGAGACAAAAAAATCTCCAGATATGCGCATCTGGAGATTTTTGGTATCTATGTTTTTTACAGATAAGAGTAACCCATTAAGGATTCGTCCACTGCCTTAGCAGCTTCTCTTCCTTCGCGGATGGCCCATACGACAAGAGACTGGCCTCTGTGCATGTCGCCGGCTGTGAAAACTCTCGGAACGCTGGTTTCGTAAGCTTCCAGCTTTGTCTCCACGTTGGTGCGAGGGGTTGTGGCTACCTTGAAGGCATCGGTGACGTATTTCTGACTTCCAAGGAATCCGGCTGCGATCAGTACCAGGTCAGCCGGGATCACTTCTTCAGTGCCCTCTACGGGAACCATCATCATACGACCGGATTTCGGATCCTTCTCGCCTTTTAACTTCACGATCTTGGCCTGGCACACGTTTCCGTTTTTATCCTTGATAAACTCGGTGACTGTGGTCTGGTAAACGCGGGGATCGTGTCCGAATACGGCGATAGCCTCCTCCTGGCCGTAATCGGTTTTCAGAACCTTCGGCCACTCCGGCCACGGGTTGGAGGCTGCACGCTCTACTGGAGGCATTGGCATCATTTCCAGCTGGGTTACAGATTTGGCACCCAGACGGACGGAGGTTCCCACACAGTCGTTTCCGGTATCACCGCCGCCGATCACCAGCACATGCTTGCCCTTTGCATCCTCGTAAGGTGCTTTGGTAAAGTCGCTGTCCAGTAAGGTTTTGGTTACTTTTTTCAGGAAGTCTACTGCGAAATAGATTCCCTTGGCATCTCTTCCCGGTACCTTGATGTCACGGGGATTGGAGGCTCCGCAGCAAAGAATCACGCGGTCAAATTTTTTCAGAAGCTCTTCTGCCGTGATGTCAACGCCTACATTTGTATTGGTCACAAATTTCACGCCCTCTTCTTCCATCAGCTTCAGTCTTCTGTCGATGACAGATTTCTCCAGCTTCATGTTGGGGATGCCGTAGCGAAGCAGGCCGCCGATGCGGTCGCTTCTCTCAAATACGGTGACGCTGTGGCCTCTTCGGTTCAGCTGCTGTGCGGCTGCAAGTCCGGATGGGCCGCTTCCTACTACTGCAATGGTCTTGCCTGTGCGGACAGCCGGAGGCTGTGGTTTTACCCATCCTTCTGCATAGGCAGTCTCAATGATGGCTCGCTCGTTTTCCTTGGTGGAAACCGGGTCTCCGTTTAAGTTGCAGGTACATGCTGCCTCGCAAAGGGCAGGGCAGACACGGGAGGTAAATTCCGGGAAGCTGTGTGTTTTGTTCAGGCGAAGGAATGCCTGCTTCCAGTTTCCGGTAAATACTAGGTCGTTTGTCTCCGGTACCAGGTTGTGAAGAGGACAGCCGGAAGCCATGCCTCCGATCATCATTCCTGCCTGGCAGAAGGGAACGCCGCATGCCATGCAGCGTGCTCCCTGAAGCTTCTGTTTTTCTTTATTTAAAGGGGTACGGAACTCCTTGAAATTGGCAATTCGCACCTTAGGCGGCAGAACCTTTGCCACCTCTCTGTTATATTCTAAAAATCCAGTCGGTTTTCCCACGATCCTTCGCCTCCTTAATGCTTAACTCCTATGCTTTCGTAGAATGCTTCCATCTGTGCCTGTTCACTGTTCAGACCCTTTTCCTCAAGCTTTGCGCTTAAGGTGATCATCTTCTTGTACTCATTTGGAATGAGCTTTTTGAAGTGAGGCAGGTACTCGTCGAACTGATCCAGAACTTTCTTTCCAAGGGCTGAGCCTGTTGCGGCTACATGAGCTTCAATCAGATCCCGAAGCTCTTTTTCGTCATATTTATTATCCACCTTTTCAATAGAAATCATGGATTTATTCAGATTTCTGTAAAGAACATTCTCCACATCCAGAACGTAAGCAATACCGCCGCTCATACCTGCTGCAAAGTTTTTGCCCGTTCTTCCAAGAACAACCACACGGCCGCCTGTCATATACTCACAGCCATGCTCGCCGACACCTTCTACAACTGCATTTGCACCGGAGTTACGTACTGCAAAGCGCTCGCCTGCCATACCATTGATAAAGGCAGTTCCGCTGGTGGCTCCATAAAGGGCAACATTTCCTACAATAATGTTATCTTCTGCTTTGTAGCCTGCATTTTCCGGAGTTTTCAGAATCAGCTTACCGCCGGAAAGACCTTTTCCAAAATAATCATTGCAGTCACCGGTAAGCTTCAGGGTAAGTCCCTTGGGGATAAATGCACCAAAGCTCTGTCCGCCTGCTCCTGTGCAGTGGATTTCTACAGTGTCTTCCGGAAGTCCCTTTTTGTGGTTTCTGGTGATCTCGGCACCAAGGATGGTTCCAAATGCACGGTCTGTATTCTTAACAGCCACAGAAAACTGTGTTTTCTCACCGTTCTGGATGGCGCGGCTGCATTTCTTGATCAGGATCTTCTCATCTAATGTTTTTTCCAGCTCGAAGTTGTACTGTGCTTCCGGGTCAAAGGTTACCTTGCTGCCTTCTCCTGCATATGGATTGTTCAGGATGGCGCTCAGGTCAACTTTTCCCTTGTGAGGCTCGTCTACCGCATCAGTTGCAACAAGAAGATCGGTACGTCCTACCATTTCCTTCAGGCTGCGAACCCCAAGCTTTGACATGTACTCGCGGAGCTCCTGTGCAATAAAGCGCATGAAGTTTTCTACGTATTCCGGTTTGCCCTTGAAGCGTTTTCTAAGCTCCGGGTTCTGGGTGGCAACACCAACCGGGCAGGTATCCAGGTTGCACACTCTCATCATCACGCAGCCCATAGTTACAAGGGGAGCGGTTGCAAAGCCAAATTCCTCTGCACCAAGAAGTGCGGCAATGGCAACATCACGGCCGCTCATCAGCTTGCCGTCTGTCTCAATGCGGACACGGTTTCGAAGTCCGTTCATAAGAAGGGTCTGATGTGTTTCCGCAAGTCCAAGCTCCCAGGGAAGTCCTGCATTGTGGATGGAGCTTCTTGGAGCAGCTCCTGTACCTCCGTCATAGCCGGAAATCAGGATAACCTGTGCGCCGGCCTTTGCAACACCTGCTGCTACAGTGCCCACACCAGCCTCAGAAACCAGTTTTACGGAAATATCTGCATATTTGTTTGCATTTTTCAGGTCATAGATCAGCTCTGCCAGATCCTCAATGGAATAAATGTCATGATGTGGCGGCGGGGAGATCAGGCTGACACCAGGAGTTGAATGACGGGTTTTTGCAACCCACGGGTAAACCTTCTTTGCCGGAAGGTGTCCGCCTTCACCTGGCTTTGCTCCCTGTGCCATTTTGATCTGGATTTCTTTTGCAGATACCAGATAGCGGCTGGTAACGCCAAAACGTCCGCTGGCTACCTGCTTGATGGCTGAGCATCTGTCATCCGTGCTTCCTGCTGAATCCAGTCTTTCCTCACTTTCACCGCCTTCTCCTGTGTTTGATTTTCCGTGAAGATGATTCATGGCAATGGCAAGAGTTTCATGAGCCTCCTGGGAAATAGAGCCATAGGACATAGCACCGGTCTTAAAGTGCTTTACAATCTCATCTACACTTTCCACTTCTTCGATTGGCACCGGATTCTTTGCATATTTAAAGTCCATCAGAGCACGAAGGTTGCCGTGATTTTCCTTATCGACAAGATCGGTGTACTGCTTGAACATCTCATAGCTTCCGGTTCTTGTGGACTGCTGAAGAAGATGGATGGTCGCCGGGTTGTAACGGTGCTCCTCACCCTGGCTTCTCATTTTGTGAGCCCCTACGCTGTCTAAGGTCAAGTCTGTGGTAAGTCCAAGAGGATCAAATGCCTCAGAATGAAGCTTTTCTACATTATCCTCAATATCCTCCAGTGTAATACCGCCTACGCGGCTTACCGTTCCGGTGAAGTATTTGTCAATTACGTCTTGGGATACACCGATTGCCTCAAAAATCTGGGAGCCCTGGTAAGACTGAATCGTGGAAATACCCATCTTGGAGGCAATTTTTACAATACCGCTGATCACAGCGTGATTGTAGTCTTCCACTGCAGCATAGTAATCCTTGTCCAGCATATGTGTGTCAATAAGCTCATGGATAGTCTCAAGTGCCAGATAAGGGTTCACTGCACTTGCGCCATAGCCAAGAAGTGTTGCGAAGTGATGAACCTCTCTTGGCTCACCGGATTCCAGAATAATAGCAAGGGAAGTACTCTTTTTGTTTTTTACAAGGTGCTGATGTACTGCGGAAACAGCAAGGAGTGACGGGATTGGCATGTGGTTTTCGTCCACTCCTCTGTCAGAAAGCACCAGAATGTTAGCACCGTCTCTGTAGGCTTTATCAACCTCCACAAACAGGCGGTCAATGGCACGCTCCAGCTTTGTGCTCTTATAATATAAGGTAGAAACTACTGCAACCTTAAAGCCCTCGTGATCCATTTCCTTAATCTTGAGCATATCCGTATTGGTAAGAATCGGGTTATTGATCTTCAGTACCTTGCAGTTCTCCGGAATCTGCTCCAGAAGGTTTCCGTCTTTTCCAACGTAAACGCTGGTGCTGGTTACGATTTCCTCACGGATGGCATCGATTGGCGGGTTGGTTACCTGTGCAAAAAGCTGTTTAAAGTAGTCAAAAAGTGGTCTGTTCTGTTTGGAAAATACAGCCAATGGAGTATCCACGCCCATTGCACCAATGCTTTCTGCTCCGTTTAATGCCATATTGCGGATGGAGGTGCGGTACTGCTCGTAGGTATAGCCGAAGGCTTTCTGCAGGCGGGAGCGCTGCTCCTCGGTGTACTCTTCCATTCTTTCGTTTGGAATTTTGATATCCTTTAAATGTACCAGATTGCTGTCCAGCCATTCGCCGTATGGCTGTTTCTTTGCGTACATTTCCTTTAATTCGTTGTCGTCAATAATTTTTCCCTGAAGGGTATCTACCAGAAGCATTTTGCCTGGGTGAAGACGCTCTTTGAGAATGATTTTCTCTTCCGGTACCGGCAGAACGCCTACCTCAGAGGAAAGGATCATGCAGCCATCTGAGGTTACATAGTATCTGGATGGACGAAGACCGTTTCGGTCAAGAACTGCACCCATCACATCTCCATCTGAAAAGAGAATAGATGCCGGTCCGTCCCATGGCTCCATCATGGTTGCATAGTACTGATAGAAGTCACGCTTTTCCTGGGAAATAGTATCGTTATTTGCCCATGGCTCCGGGATGGTGATCATCACTGCAAGGGGAAGCTCCATGCCGCTCATGGTAAGGAATTCCAGGGTGTTGTCAAGCATTGCAGAGTCGGAACCGTTTCGGTTAACAACCGGAAGGATCTTCTGCATTTCGCCCTCCAGGTACGGGGACTCCATATTTTCCTCTCTTGCCAGCATTTTGTCTGCGTTTCCGCGGATGGTGTTGATCTCACCGTTGTGAACAATGAGACGGTTAGGATGTGCTCTCTCCCAGCTTGGGTTTGTGTTGGTGCTGAAACGGGAATGCACAAGGGCAATGGCGGATTCATAATCCGGGCTCTGAAGATCAGAGAAAAATGTGCGAAGCTGGCCTACCAGGAACATTCCTTTGTAGACGATGGTTCGGCTGCTCATGGAACATACGTAGGTATTGTCGTTGCTCTGCTCGAACTCCCGGCGGGCAATGTACAGCTTGCGGTCAAATGCAAGACCTTTTTCCAGATCATCTGGCTTTTTGATAAATGCCTGCATGATGCATGGCATGCACTCTCTTGCCTTATGTCCAAGAACCTCCGGGACTACCGGGACTTCTCTCCAGCCAAGGAATTCCAGACCTTCCTTTTCCACGATGATCTCGAACATTTTTTTCGCCTGGGCACGTTTGATCTCGTGCTGCGGGAAAAAGAACTGGCCAATACCGTATTCCCTTTCCTGACCGATCTCAATTCCTTCTTTTTTGCAGGCTTTTTTGAAAAATCTGTGTGAGATCTGAAGAAGGATACCTACACCGTCACCGGTTTTGCCTTCGGCATCCTTTCCGGCACGGTGCTCCAGATTCTCTACAATACGAAGAGCATTTGCCACTGTATCATGAGATTTTTTACCTTTGATGTTTACAACTGCACCGATACCGCAGTTGTCATGCTCAAATTCCTGGCGGTAAAGTCCCTGCCTTTCCTTTATCACTTCTCTCATTTTCCTCATCCTTTCTATTGTTGATTCAGAGTTTCCTCTTTTTGCTGTTTTTTATCTGCTGCCGCTTTGATGAAGCCGCGGAACAGCGGGTGTGCATGGTTTGGTCTTGACTTGAATTCCGGATGGCCCTGGGTTCCTACAAAGAACGGGTTGGCCGGGATCTCGATCATTTCCACAATGTGGCCATCCGGAGAGGTTCCGGCAATGGTCATGCCTTTGGCTGCAAGCTCCTCGCGGTATGCGTTGTTGACTTCGTACCGGTGTCTGTGGCGCTCCTGGATTTCTTTCTTTCCAAAGAGTTCTAATGATAAAGAGCCGTCCTGAAGGACACATGGGTAACTGCCAAGACGGAGGGTTCCGCCAAGGTCTTCTACTTTCTCCTGGTCTGGCATCAGGGCGATGACCGGATGTGTAGTTTCCGGGGCAAGCTCGATGCTGTTTGCATCTTCATAGCCAAGGACGTGGCGGGCAAATTCTACGATTGCCATCTGCATTCCCAGGCAGATTCCAAGGTATGGGATCTTGTGGACACGGGCGTACTGTGCGGCCAGGATCATGCCTTCGGTTCCTCTTCCGCCGAAGCCGCCTGGTACCAGGATTCCGTCTACGCTGTAAAGTCTCTGGTCCAGGTTTTTCTCATTGAGTTCTTCGGAATCAATCCAGGTGATCTCTACTTTTGCCTTGCATGCGATTCCGCCGTGCTTCAGGGCTTCTACGACGCTTAAGTAGGCATCGTGGAGCTGAGTGTATTTTCCTACCATTGCAATGTTTACGGTTTTGTCCGGGTGGCGGAGATTTTCTACCATTTCTTCCCAGTCGGTAAGGTCTGGTTTGCGCTTCTCAAGTCCAAGGGACTGCATGACCACGTCTGCCAGTTTTTCACGTTCCATGGCAAGTGGTGCTTCATATAAATATTCTACGTCCAGGTTCTGGAGTACGTGGGATACGGGTACGTTGCAGAACAGGGCGATTTTGGCACGAAGGTCGTCGGTGAGGGGATATTCGCTTCTGCATACCAGCACATCCGGCTGGATTCCCATTCCCTGAAGCTCTTTTACACTGGCCTGGGTGGGCTTGGTTTTCATTTCACCGGAAGCCTTCAGGTATGGAATCAGGGTTACATGAATAAGGATGGCATTTTCGTGTCCTACGTCATGCTGGAACTGTCTGATGGATTCCAGGAACGGCTGGCTTTCAATGTCTCCTACTGTTCCGCCTACCTCAATGATGGCAATTCGGTCTTCATCCGGGGATTTGGCACGGTAGAAACGGCCTTTGATCTCATTTGTGATGTGGGGAATGACCTGTACGGTTCCTCCCCCGAAGTCTCCGTGGCGTTCCTTCTGAAGAACGGACCAGTAAATTTTTCCGGTGGTCACGTTGGAATTTTTATCCAGGCTTTCATCAATAAAGCGCTCATAGTGACCAAGATCCAGGTCGGTCTCGGTTCCGTCGTCGGTTACGAAGACTTCGCCGTGCTGGATGGGGTTCATGGTTCCGGGGTCGATGTTGATGTAGGGGTCAAATTTCTGCATGGTTACCTGGAAGCCTCTGGCTTTTAGAAGCCTTCCTAATGATGCTGCTGTGATTCCTTTTCCCAGTCCTGACACAACACCGCCAGTGACAAATACGTATTTTACTGCCATCTTTCGATTTCCTCCTCCTGATTTCCGGGCTTCCTTATGGATGGCCCGAATACACAAAAAGGCACCAAAGAGGGATTTCAGGGGGCACTTGACCTGTTTATCCTCTTTGACGCCTTTGTCAAAACAAATTCTTATTCAAAAATATGCTATATAATATATCATATTTGGGGATTTGTCAATGTTATTTTTCACAATCTGAGCTTCTCATAATTGTGATCAGTGAACTAAGCAGAAGCAGCATGGGGTAAAACAGCTTCGGCATAATCTGAAATGCAGAAATCTCACCGCCCAGTTCATTTACTGCCGAGACTGCAACCAGCATCTGTGCACCATAGGGAATCACTCCCTGGAAAACACAGGAAAAGGTATCCAGAATGGAAGCTGTCTTTTTCGGCGTAATTCCGTATTCCTCTGCCATCTCCTTTGCAATAGGATTTGCCATCACGATTGCCACGGTATTATTGGCAGTTGCAATATCCATAGTTCCCACCAGAAGTCCGATTCCAAGCTGACCGCCTTTTTTCTCACGGAAAATTTTATGTATCCAGCTAAGAAGTGCATCAAATCCGCCATATTCACGAATCAATGCGCACATGGCAGCCACCAGGATCGCTACCATACAGGTCTCGAACATTCCCGAGACACCGGAGCCCATGTTTTTCAGAATCTCTACAGGTGTGGTATTTCCTCCGATCAGCATGATAACTGCACCGGATGCAATTCCTGTCAGCAATACTACAAACACATTGATTCCAACAATTCCTCCGATCAGAACCAGTAGATAAGGTATTATCTGCATCAAATGATAGGGCTGGCTCACATGTCCCTGAATTTTTGTCTGGAATGACAAAAACAGGATCAGGACCAATGTAGCTATTGCTGCCGGAAAAGCAATCCAGAAATTCTCCCGGAATTTATCCTTCATCTCGCAGCCTTGTCCGTTACAGGCAGCAATGGTGGTGTCTGAAATAAAAGAAAGATTATCTCCAAACATAGCTCCGCCCATAACAGATGCCACGCAAAATGCCAGATTAAATCCGGATGCATTGGAAACCGCTGCTGCGATTGGAATCAGAAGGGTAATCGTTCCTACGGAAGTCCCCATTGCCACAGATACAAAGCAGGCAACGACAAACAAAACAGCCACAGAAAACCTGGCCGGTATGAGACTTAGCATACAATATGCAACACTCTCTGCGCTGCTTCTTCCCACAACTCCTACAAAGGAGCCGGCTGCAAGAAAGATCAGAAGCATGGTGATAATATTTTTGTCTCCCACGCCCTGTGCCATGATCTCCAGTTTCCTGTCGAAATTCAATGCCCTGTTTTGCAGACAGGCGACCAAGATCGCTGCAAGAAATGCGATTACAATGGGTACATTATAAAATCCCATGGGGATTTCCATCACATACTCAAACAAGATGCCAAGTCCAAGGTATAATACGAGAAATACACCGATTGGAAGCAAGGCAATTCCTTTTTCTTTTCTCATCTTTTCCTCTTTCCACCATACCAGAGCGTGTGTGAAAAAGGCTCTGATCTGGTTATATAATCACCTTGTTATTCTATCATACACTTGGTTTCTCTACCATAGATAATTCAGCATTTCCTGTGAAAAATAAAAAAAACAGACACCGCCGATTCCATGCTGTCTCGTATTTCAAGTCAATTCGGCAATATCTGTTTTTTGCAATTTTAGTGGGGCACCAAACAGGTGCCGGTCTGACGGCTGCTGTAAAGCCAAGAAAACAGGCTCAGGCAACTGCAAACTTCTGTAATATACGGTTAAATTCCTTGCTCTCTCCGTGGCACTGCACAGTAAGCACCCGTGTCAGGTCCATACTCAGAACTCCCAGAATGGATTTTGCATCAATGATAATTCTGTTATAGAATACATCTATGTCAAAATCGCATTTCCCTGCTGCCTTGACGAACTCCCGAACCTCTTCCGTCGCATTCAGCTTAATTTGCTTCTGACACATCATTATTCACCCTTTCTGTTTTACAGGAATGTTTTTTCCTTGATTGAGCCAGATTATGCACCTATTTTCGATTTTTGTCAAGTTCTTTCTCGTGCATTGTTTTTTCCACATCTCGGAGATATTTTATTTATATTTCACAATTTTATGTGCAGTTTTTTGGCTATTATGCACTATTTCATTGTTGTACTCATTCTATAGCCAATACTGCAAAAGCTATTTTTCATCTTAAATTTTATGAATTTCAAAATCATTTTGTAAATTATTCTCATTGGGAATTTCCATGGGATAATTGCCATCAAAGCATGCCTTGCAAATAGGAAGTCCTCCTGCCATGCCCTCCAGATACTCTATTTCCATATAGCCAAGAGAGTCTGCGCCGATCATTTTGCAGATTTCCTCTGTGGAGTGTTGTGCCGCAATCAGCTGGTCATTGCTTGGCACATCTGTTCCGAAATAGCAGGGGTGCAAAAATGGCGGAGAACTGATTCTTACATGAACTTCAAGGGCGCCTGCCTCTTTAAGCATACGGATCAGGTTGGCAATGGTGGTTCCCCGGACAATAGAATCATCTACAAGGACAATTCGTTTGCCTTTTACTGCTGCTTCCAGAACACTTAGCTTCAGATGAACGCTGGATTCTCTTTCTTTTTGGGTAGGCTTGATAAAGGTTCTTCCAATATAGGAATTCTTATAGAATGCAAATCCGAAAGGTATTCCGGATTCCTCTGAAAATCCCTTTGCGGCAGGAATTCCGGATTCCGGTACTCCGGTGACAAGATCTGCCTCTACAGGGTAAGATTTGGCAAGGGATTTTCCTCCTCGGATACGGGCATCATAAACGCTGACCTTATCAAGAGTACTATCCAGTCTTGCAAAATAGATATATTCAAATACGCAGTGGGCGCGGGTTTTCACCAAATTGGCCAGTGTCAGATCAGACTTGATCCCCTCATGGCTGATGGTAATCATTTCCCCCGGCAAAATGTCGCGGATAAACTCAGCACCAACGGAAGTCAGGGCACAGCTTTCAGATGCCAGGACATAAGCATTATCTCTTTTTCCAAGGCAAAGAGGTTTCAGGCCATAGGGGTCACGGACGCCGATCAGCTTGCGGGGACTCATGATCACCAGACCGTATGCACCCTGAAGCTTTTTGGCTGTATTTAGTACAGCATCCTCTACGCAGCTGGTATGCACACGTTCCCTTGCAACATGGAATGCGATGACCTCTGAATCTGTTGTTGTATGAAAAACTGCTCCGCTCTGAATCAGTTCCCATTTCAGAGCCTTGGTGTTCACAAGATTGCCATTATGCGCAAGTGCCAGACTGCCTTTTACATAAGACAAAACAAGAGGCTGGGCATTTTCAGCAACAGACGCTCCGGTTGTAGAATAGCGCACATGTCCGATTCCAATGTCCCCACTCATTTTATGAAGAGTTTCCTCGCGAAGTACTTCACTGACCAGACCCAGATCCTTGTGAAATTTTACATTTCCAATAGGACCTTTGGTATCGGATACTGCAAGTCCGCAGGCCTCCTGTCCACGATGCTGCAAAGATGTAAGACCATAATAAATAGATGCTGTCACATCATTTCCATCCAGATCGTAGATTCCAAAGACGCCGCATTCTTCTTTAATTTCTGCCATTTGTCTTCCTCCTTGGTGCTGATTTATGTTATAGAAACAAAAAAAATTATAATTAAAGAAGCTCATTTGTCAAGTGCGCTTTTTTCATTTTTATCAAGAATTTTTTTCAGGCTTTTGCAAAAATATTTTGGAATTTTTTTCAAAAAATATATTGACAAGTCCGTTTTTTTGAGTATACTACATGACATAAAGCAAAGGCGCTTTGGATTTTACAGAAATGTAAATCTAAGGCGCCTTTTTTGTTATAAAAGTCCCGGACAGCGGCTATGCCGAAATGCAAGCTGGCTTGGATTTCGGCATAGACATTGGACGGGCTAACCCACATGAGCATGCAGACCGGCAGGTCGGAATGCGAATGCGGGTGGGAATTGCGAGAGCGCCAGGGCGCGGAGCAATTCACTTTTATAATAATGTCTGCATCAGCAGACATTTCCTTATGAAGAAAGAAAATGAAGAGTGAAAGGAGCGTATCTGTTATGACACAGAATATTCCCGAAATTTATGGAAGTCTTGTTTTCAACGACAGGATCATGCGCAGTAAATTACCAAAGGACATGTACAAGGCACTGAAAAAAACCATTGAAAATGGTACTCACTTAGAGCTTGATGTTGCAAACTCTGTAGCAGTTGCCATGAAAGAATGGGCCATCGAAAACGGTGCTACTCATTATACACATTGGTTCCAGCCTATGACAAACGTGACTGCTGAGAAACATGACAGCTTCATTTCCCCAACAGGTGATGGACTGGTCATCATGGATTTCTCCGGTAAAGAGCTTGTAAAGGGTGAGCCGGATGCTTCCAGCTTCCCGTCCGGTGGTCTTCGTGCTACCTTCGAGGCAAGAGGCTATACAGCATGGGATCCTACTTCCCCGGCATTTATTAAGGATGGAACTCTTTACATTCCAACAGCGTTCTGCTCTTACAGCGGTGAGGCACTTGACAAAAAGACTCCTCTCCTTCGCTCTATGGATACCTTAAATAAAGCAGCTGTGAATATGCTTCACATCCTCGGAAATAAAGGAATCAAGCATGTTTCCACAACTGTAGGACCTGAGCAGGAATACTTCCTGGTTCCAAAGGAGCTTTATAAAGAAAGAAAAGACCTGGTGTTCTGCGGACGTACCTTACTTGGTGCTCCGGCTCCGAAAGGACAGGAAATGGAGGATCATTACTTCGGAACCCTGAAGCCGAAGGTTGCAGCTTATATGCATGATCTTGATGTTGAGCTGTGGAAGCTTGGTATTCCGGCAAAAACAAAACACAACGAGGTTGCTCCTGCACAGCATGAGCTTGCTCCTGTATTCGATACCACAAATGTTGCAGTTGACCACAATCAGCTAACCATGGAGGTTATGAAAAAGGTTGCTGACAAGCATGATCTTGTTTGCCTCCTTCATGAGAAGCCATTTGAGGGAATCAACGGAAGCGGTAAGCACAACAACTGGTCCATGATCACAGATGACGGCGTAAACCTTCTGGATCCGGGAAAAACTCCTGCAGAGAATATCCAGTTCCTTGTTTTCCTGATGGCGGTTATCAAAGCGGTTGATGAATATGCGGATCTGCTTCGTATTTCCGTTGCAAGCGCAGGAAACGACCACAGACTTGGAGCAAACGAGGCTCCGCCTGCAGTTGTATCTATTTTCCTTGGAGATGAGCTGACAGAGGTTCTCAAATCCATTGAAAACGATACCTACTTTACTTCCCACGGTGCTGTTCAGATGGATATCGGTGCAACGGTTCTGCCTCATTTCGTAAAAGACAACACAGACCGTAACCGTACTTCACCATTTGCATTTACCGGAAACAAATTCGAATTCCGTATGCTGGGTTCCGCAGCTTCTGTTGCAAACCCGAATATCGTATTAAATACTGCAGTTGCAGAGGCACTGGATCAGTTTGCAAAGGAGCTTGCAGATGTAGCTCCGGAGGATATGGAGCATGCAGTTCATGAGCTGATCAAGAGAGCCATCAAAAAGCATAAACGTGTCATCTTCAACGGCAACGGCTATACAGATGAGTGGATTGAAGAGGCAGCAAAACGTGGCCTTTACAACCTGAAATCAACTCCGGATGCTATGCCTATGTGGATTGCCGATAAAAACATCGAACTGTTTACCAAGCACAGCATTTTCACAAGCGAGGAGATTCATTCCCGTTATGATATCTGGCTTGAGAACTATTCCAAGACCATCAACATTGAGTCCAACACAATGGTTGAGATGGTGCAGAAGGATCTCCTTCCGTCTGTTCTGTCTTATGTGGAGGAAATTGCAAGCACAGCAAGCCTGAAGGCTTCTGTTGTTCCTGGTATTTCCTGCAAAAGCGAGACAACTCTTATTACCAAGCTGTCCCAGCTTTCCGATGCTATGACAAAGGGACTTGAAAAACTGAAAGCAGATACTGCCAGGGCAAAAGCTGCTGAGGATGTGCTCGAGAATGCCAAGCTGTATCAGACTGAGGTTCTTGAGGATATGGAGGAGCTTAGAAGGTCTGCCGATGAGGCTGAGACTCTTATTCCGGATGATCTGCTTCCATATCCTACTTATGGAAAACTGTTATTCTATATCTAATGGAAATGTCGCTTTACAGCGACATCTTCATGAACGAAAGTCAGCTGTTCCGCGCTTACAGCGCTCCCACAGCTGTCGAAGGTATTCGTAATCCGGGCTATCGCCCTTCTTACTCATACCTTCTTGCCCGTCTAATATCTGTGAACTCGCTCATGCAAGCATGGCTCATTCACAGCTGCTATCCGGGACTTTCTAGGGTAGAACCAGGGGATATCTATTATGAAACTCTACTTCATAATTCATTATCGATTTCCTCATCCATTAATCACACGATACAGATATCCCCTGTTTTACATACATACAAAAAAATATAAAAGGATCGTAAAGGCGCGAAAGTAAAACAAATGTTTTCTCTTTTGCGCCTTTTTGATATTAAATATGTATCTGCTCCTGCTTATCCGGTGCAGGTACAAGATGAGGGAGGAAATTATTATGGATTATTCAGCAGTAAACACAATCTGGGTGCTTGTTGGCGCCGCGCTTGTCTTCTTCATGCAGGCAGGCTTCGCAATGGTGGAAACCGGTTTCACCAGAGCAAAAAACGCAGGTAACATTATCATGAAAAACCTGATGGACTTCTGTATCGGTACTCCGGCATTCTGGCTGGTTGGTTTCGGTATTATGTTTGGAGCAGGAAACGGCTTCTTCGGAAGAATCGGCGGAATTGCCACCGAGGCAAATTACGGAAGCACAATGCTTCCTGACGGTGTTCCGTTCTGGGCATTTTTGATTTTCCAGACTGTCTTCTGTGCAACCTCTGCTACTATCGTTTCCGGTGCCATGGCTGAGCGTACAAAATTCTCTTCTTACTGTGTATACAGTCTTATGATCAGCCTTGTGGTTTACCCGATCTCCGGTCACTGGATCTGGGGCGGCGGCTTCATCAGCCAGATGGGCTTCCACGATTTCGCCGGTTCCTGTGCAGTTCATATGGTAGGCGGTGTTGCCGCATTTATCGGTGCAGTTATCCTTGGACCTCGTATCGGTAAATATTCAAAGGATGGAAAATCAAAAGCTATTCCGGGCCATAACCTGACAGTTGGTGCACTTGGCGTATTTATCCTCTGGTTCTGCTGGTTCGGCTTTAACGGTGCCTCCACAGTTTCCATGGAGGGAGATGCAATTGTCAGTGCAGGTAAAATCTTTGTAACTACGAACCTTGCTGCTGCAGTTGCCACTGTAACCGTTATGCTAATCACATGGATCCGCTACAAAAAGCCAGATGTTTCCATGTCCCTGAACGGTTCTCTTGCAGGTCTTGTTGCAATCACCGCAGGCTGCGACACCGTATCTCCTACATCTGCAGCAATCATCGGTATTGCAGCTGGTTTCGTTGTTGTATTTGGTATTGAATTTATTGACAAGGTTCTCAAGGTTGATGATCCTGTTGGTGCAGTTGGCGTTCATGGTTTAAACGGTGCTTTTGGTACACTTGCAGTTGGTCTTTTCTCAGACGGAGCCGGTACAGAATGGAAAGGTCTTTTGGTTGGCGGCGGTTTCCACGGCTTTGGCGTACAGCTTGCAGGCATGCTGATCACAATCGCATGGGTTGCAGTAACTATGACCATTATTTTCCAGGTAATCAAGCATACTATGGGACTTCGTGTATCTGCTGAAGAAGAGATTCAGGGTCTTGATGTAAAAGAGCATGGTCTTGCAAGTGCTTACGATGGATTCGCAATCCGGGATGCAGTTGGTTCCGTTCCGACTCCTATGGGAACTTCCAGAGAATTTACTACGGTTGCCAGACCTTCTGCTCCTGCTGAGTTCGTTCCGGAGCTTCCAAAGGACGGTGTTCACAAACTGACAAAGGTTGTGATCATTACCCGTCAGAACAAGCTTGAGGAGTTTATGCAGGCCATGAATGAAATCGGTGTTACCGGTATTACCATCACAAACGTTCTCGGATGCGGCGTACAGAAAGGTGCTCCTGCTTTCTACCGTGGCGTTGAGATGGATATGAACCTTCTTCCAAAGGTTAAGATTGAAATCGTAGTCAGCCTTGTTCCGGTACAGAAAGTCATCGAGACAGCCAAGAGAGTTCTTCATACCGGTCAGATCGGTGATGGAAAAGTCTTCGTCTATGACATTGAAAACGTTGTCAAGATCAGAACCGGCGAGGAAGGATACCTGGCACTGCAGGATACTGACGCAGAAGCCTGAGCCATCAAAAAAAGAACTTTCGGAAATCAAAATCCGAAGGTTCTTTTTTATTGACTTATTGCGTTTGACAAAAGCCTGCTTTATTTATTTTTTCCACCGTTGTCCAAAAGAAGCTGCTCCAGATTATCGCAAAGCTTCTTGGCATCCTCGTACTTGCCGGCCTGGAGGGCAAAGGCAATGCGGTTTTCCAGGTCTTTTTTCTTCTGCTCGTATTCCAGGTAATCCTTGTCGAAGTGGTCGGCATAGATCATCTTGCGGAATTTGCGCATGCTAACCTTGCGAAGGCCTTTGTCTTCTGTGAGAAGAACGTAATCCATGCAGTTGGCTACGGTGTAGAAATCGTGGGAAACCATGAGGACGGTTCCATTGTATTTCTCTATGGCATCCTCAAGGGCAAGCTGGGAATAGGTGTCCAGATGGCTGGTTGGCTCATCCAGAAGGAGAAGGTTGGCATCTGTTCTGGAAATCTTCGCAAGCTGGAGGAGATTTTTCTCGCCGCCGGACAGGTTTCCTACCGGGCTGTAGATCAGTTCTTCCTCAAAGCCGTAGGTTTTCAGGTAGCCGATGACCTGGGCGTCAGTGTCAAAGCCTGCATCCTCGAAGTTCTTTAGGACGGTGGCTTTCTCATCGAAAACTTCGCCGTGCATCTGGGAAAGATAGGCTGTTTTTACATTCTCGCCTAAATGGATGGCAGGATTTTCCCCGCGGATGATATCACGAAGAAGGGTGGTTTTTCCGGTGCCGTTGGGGCCTACAATAGCTACCTTCTCTCCTGCCTGAATGGAGAAGGATACATGCTCCATAATCTGGCGGTCAAAGGCTACGCTGTAGTCTTCTGCATGCAGCACGGTCTGGTCTTCCAGCGGACCTTCGGTGTGAAGCTGGATGTCCGGCTGTTTGATGTCCACAAAGGGGGACTTGGTTTTGCGCGCTTCCAAACGCTCCAGAAGGGAAACCCTGGCGTGAAGGCTTCTTCCGCGGGTGGCGCTGTCAATGGCTGTGGCGCTGTTTCTGAGGCGTTCCACGATCCTGCGGTTTCGCTCGATTTCTTCTAAGTCGGAGGCGGCAAGTTCCTGCTGCTCGATCTTCATCTGGAGAAGGGCAAAATTGTAATCCACGTAATTGCCGTCAAATTCCTGGATCTCCGTGTTTTCCAGATGGAGGATCTTGTTGAAGCAGTGGTTGAGCAGGTAGCGGTTGTGAGTGATCACAAGGAGGGTGCCCTTGTGGGAATTGATCAGGTTCCGAAGGGCGTTCAGGTGCTGGAAATCCAGGAACACGTCGGGTTCGTCCATGATGATGAATTTAGGGCTGATCATCATTTCGCGGATGGCCTGCACCAGCTTGAATTCACCGCCGGAAAGACTGGAGAGAAGCTGGTCCTCATAGCCTGCAAGCCCGGCAACCTTCAGCTGCTTGCGGATGTTGCTTTCATAGAAATCGCCGTCGATGGCGTTAAATTCATCCAGGGTGGTCTGATACTCTTCCATTAGCTCTTCTAAGCGGTCTGTAGTGCCCATGTCCTCACAGATCTGGTTGATCTTATTTTGCAGGCGGACAAACTCTTCACTGAGGTAGTCGAATACGGTTACTTCTTTTTCTTCGTCTATGGCGTAGAACTGGCTCACATACCCGATCCGCCCCGGAACATCGATGATCAGCTTGCCATCATATAAGTAATCTTCCGGGTGAAGGATCATATTCACCAGCGTACTTTTCCCAGTCCCGTTGGTCCCAATAAACGCACAATGCACATCATCCTCCAGGGTGAAGGATATCTTGTTATATAACTCTTTATGCGGAAAAGAGTAGGATAAATTCTCTGCTCGTATCATAAAAACTCCTTTTTGTTCAGTTGACAGTTATTTCAGCTTCGGTAAATTCCATCTGTAGTGGGCGGCCAGGTAGCGCATGAGGATTACGGCGGCGGAGCCAAAGATCAGGGAGGCGACTACGCCGAAAAGGCGGTAGGTGTAGACGCACACGATGGCTCCCACGATGGAGGCGCAGGCATAAATATGCTTCACGAAAATGTAGGGCGGGACTTCTGCCATCATGTCGCGGAGCAGGCCGCCGCCTACGCCGGTGATGGTTCCCACAAACACCAGAAGGAAGGTGTTGTCTGCAAAGCCCTGACGGATTCCGGTGTTGACGCCCACTACGGTAAAAATACCAAGTCCCACAGAGTCCATCACCAGCATCACCTTGTCATAGGTTACATTCCCCTCCAGCAGCTCCCTCTTGAAATAAAGAAGGAAAAACACCAGCACAGATGTGAGCACTGCCACAGCCGCATAGACCGGCTTCTGGAACACACCTGGCGGGATGATTCCAAGGGTTACGTCACGGATCATTCCTCCGCCAACAGCGGTAATCACTCCCAGCACCGTCACCCCGAAAATGTCCATCTTCTGCTCTGATCCCACCAACGCCCCTGACGCGGCAAAGGCAACAGTGCCGATCATTTCCAGAATAAATGTAATTGTTTCCTGATACCCCATAAAATAATACCTCTTCCATTTTTTTACCAGCGCTTTCTTCCCTCTTTTCCTCTTCGTCTATGCGCTGGCTCACTGTCCCCTATTGTACCATAAAACTCCCCATTTGCCACCTGGAAAATTCACGAAACCACAACAAATTTCAGATTGGCTAAATTTTCTTGTTAAAAAATGACCGGAAGATCGCTCTCCCGGCCATAACTTTCATTTCTTCTCTTCACTTGTAAAGCTTGCCCGAATCCCGGTAAATTTTTCCATCATCCCTTCACGCCTCCAAGTGCCACACCAGCCACAATATACTTGGAAAGCACCAGGTAAACCACAACCAGCGGGATAATGGTAACAAAAAGTCCCACATAAACCACACCGTAATCCGTACGGAACTGGTTAGAGCTTAACAGCTGCACGAACATAGGAAGCGTCTTCTTGGAATCTGTAGTTAACAGGATGGTCGGTGTAAACAGGTTGTTCCACTGTGCAATAAACTGGAAGATCGCCTGTGTAGCAACCGCCGGCTTCATAATCGGCAGAATGATCCGGTTAAAAGTATGCCACTCCTTGGAGCCGTCAATTCTCGCCGCCTCGATCATTTCCAGGGACAATGTGCTCTCCATATACTGCTTCATAAAGAACACAACCGTAGGCGCCGCAATGGTGGGAATAATCAGCGGAATGTAGGTATCGATCAGCTTCAGATCCAGCATAAACCGGTAAAAACCGATAATGGAAATCTGGCTTGGCACCATCATAACCGCCATAATAAACGCCCATGCAAATTTCTTAAACTTAAAATCATAAACATGAATGCCATACGCCGTCAGCGCGGAAAAATAAACCGCCAGGAAAGTACCCGGAATGGTAATGGTTGCAGAGTTCAAAATCGCCTTCTGCAGGGTAATCTGCATACCATTCTGCTTGATCATCAGGTTTTTCCAGTTCTCGATCAGATGGGTGGACGGAATCAGGGAAACACCCGCCTTAATGGATTCCGAATCCCTTGTAGCATTCATCACCAGAAGTACAAAGGGCAAAAGTGCGATCAGACAGAAGAAAATGCAGATCACCATACGAAAGATTCTCTGATGCAGCAGACTTTTGCTGTAGCTGTCCTTTACTTTACTCATAATCTTCCACCTGCCTTTCTGCGCTGCCGCTGCTCTCTCTTCATCCGCCTGTCTTCACTGTCTCCCATAGTGGCAAACAGAATCAGGCTGACGATCAACGTGATCACAAACAGTACAACGGAAACGGCTGCTGCCTTTCCAACATCGCTGTTATACAGACGCATAATATACATGGCCATAGTAGTGGTCTTGTCATCCGGCAGACCCACAAGTCCGGTCTCCGGAACATTGAACAGCGCCGGAATATCATACATCTGCAGACCGCCAATCGCGGAAGTCACCAGAGTATACAGCATGATCGGCTTCAAAAGAGGCAGGGTAATGTAGCGGAACTTTTTCCATCCTGTTGCCCCGTCAATATCTGCCGCCTCGAAAAGTCCCGGGTCAATGCCAAGAACACCAGAAATCAAAAGCAATGTGGTATTTCCAAACCACATCCACCACAAAATGCCGGAAATCAGCCCGCGGCTTCCAGCCACACTGGACATGAAATCGAAATTGCTGCTGAGGATTCCCCAGTCTTTCAAGGTCTGGGTAATGGGTCCATACTGGGAAAACAGGGATTTAAACAGTACGGAAACAGATGCTGCGGTGATAACGCTTGGAAGATACACAATGACCTTCATGGCTCCCGTTCCCTTTACCTTCACCTTCTCATCGGTAAGCCACACAGCCAGAAGAAGGGAAACCAGGATCTGTGGAACAAAGTTAAAGCCCCACATGATCAGGGTATTTTTCAGATAACTGAGCACGTACCCTCTCTCACCAGCTGTCATGCCAAGGATATTGAGAAAATTCTTGATTCCCGCAAAGTCCACGAACTCACGTCCATTCCGCTTGTAATACGTCAGCGTGCTGTAATAAAATGTATTGATCAGCGGCCATAACTGGAAAACCAGATAGGTAATAAAAAACGGTGCGATAAAAAAGTAGCCATACCTTCCATAACTGATTTTTTTCTTCTTTTTCTTATTCATAACAGCCTCCTGTCTGAACCTGATGCGCCCTGGCAGGGCAGAACGCCTGACACTAAGGGGAACCCACTTTTTGGCTTCCCTGTCACTGGCAGTCATTCTGCTTCTGAAACCAAAGCAGCCACCGGCAACTCATACAGATAGAAGAATGTGCTGCTCCTTCTTTTTGGGAAGAAGCAGCACACTCACTACTACTTATTTTTTACTTTTACAAGCCCTTACGTTTGATTTATTCTGCGCTCAGGTAAGAGAATGTATCGTGGATAGAAGCGGTCAAATCTGCGATTGCAGTGTCAAGGTCTTTCTCTCCTGTTGCGTAAGCCTTGGTCTGGGTATCCATAAGGGAAAGAATCTGCTGATCTTCTGCTGTTACCATGGAAGCGTCAAGTCCATCTGCTAATGGAAGGAAGAACTCCATGAAGTTCTGTCCAGCATCCGGATACAGATATCCATTGCCGTCTGCGGATGTGCCAGCGTCGATGATCTTGCTGACTGCTTCTGTATTGTTTACATAGTCAGAGTTCAGAGTGTTGATTGCAACCATGCCGTCCTCATCGCAGGTAAAGAATTTCATAATCTTCGCTGCAAGCTCGGTATCTGCACAATCTGTTGTAGCTGCAAGGCCTGTGCCGCCCCAGTAGCATTTTGTCTGGGTAGGAACAAGGATGGTGTTGTCTTTCCATGAATCGGTCAGACTCCAGTATACGAACCACGGGCATCCCATATAAGCAACTGCTGCATTGGATTCTTCGCCGTCACCGCTCATATTTGCACTCCAGTCAGCGCTCCACTGATCGGTATTGAAGGTAAGGTCTTCGTCATAAAGAGTCTTGGCTGTTTCCATGTAGGTCTTAATATTGTCATCAATTGTGATCTTATCGTTCTCATCATAGAAGCCCTGGGTTCTGGAACCGGTCAGGCTTCGTTTGATCTCATCATAACCGGAAAACAGTTTGCACTTGCCGCCGGAAGCCTCGTTTACTTCTCTTGCGGTCTCAACGATGGTATCCAGGTCTTTGAACTTCTCAGCAAGCTCTGCAGGATCGGTTGTTCCAAGATATTTCTCAGCCAGATCTGCACGGATCGCATAGCATCCAGGAGTTGCCTGCCAGAACAGTGCTCTTACATTGCCGTCCATATCAGAGCCAAGATCCAGGTTGTACTGATAGCTGTTTGCATAATCGTCAGCGGTAATGCCAAGGTCTGCTACATTCTGAACCCAGTCACTGTTTACATATTTCTGAACGTAGTCAACTTCCAGGCCCATCATATCCGGATATAATTCATTGGAAGGATCATCCAGTACAGGATCCAGCTTGCCCTGATAGTAATCAGATCCGCCTGTGTTTACGAATACGATTCTTTCGTAATCATCTGGATAGGCTTCTTTAAATGGTCCGTCAAGAATCTTCTTGATATCGTCATTCCAGCCCCATACAACAAAGGAATCATCTGCGGAAGCGTCTCCGGTAACTTCGTTCTCCGGCGCTGCATCTTCTGCCATAACCGGAACTGCAAACATTGTCATTCCTGCCAGCATAGAAGCTGTTAATAATACGCTCACCATTTTTTTCTTCATGTTACTTCCTCCTTTAATATGATATCTTTTCCTTTTTTGATTGCTACTTGAATCCCCTGGGCGGATACACTGTTTTTACAGATGCTCCTTTGAAAAGCGTTCCGTCTACTGTGTACTTCTCAATTACGGTGGTCTTGGGGTGCTCGATCAGCTCAATCAGCCGTTCTGCTGCAATCCTGCCGATTGCTGCAGTGTCCTGGCAAAGGGTGGTAAGCCTTGGCTCAAGAACCTGGGCAATATTGATTCCGTCATAGCCGGCTACCGAAATGTCCTCCGGTATCCGAAGCCCTCTCTCCCGTATCTCGTTTATCCCTCCTAATGCTGCATAATCATCAGGATAGAGAATACAGGTGGGCGGATCCTTCAGATCCAGTAATTCGCCAGTTCTCTCTCCTGCCAGGTCCGCATCTCTGTAAAAAGATGGCTTTACATATTCATCCGGTTCTTCGATTCCCAGTCTCTGCAACGTCCTGTAAAAGCTTCCAAGCCGGTTCTTGGTAACCGATGTGTCATCTCCATGGATGTAAGCGATCTTGCGGTGTCCCTTCTTATATATATAAGTAACAAGATCTTCCATTCCCTGGATGTTGTTGGATACTACCGAAATCCTTCCATCACAGATATGATCAATGGTCACAGCCGGAATGTCTGAAAGCAGAAGCTCCTGAACCTCATCTGCGGTAAAATCCACGCATGCCATCACCACGCCGTCCACGCTGCGGTATCTGCAGTGCTCTAAGTAAGTCATCCTTCTGCCGGAAACATTTCCGCTGGTAAACGTGATGTCATAGCCTTTTGCCTCCGCAGTACTCTTGAAGCTCTCCAGAACATGGTTGAAATAGTCATGGGTGAGTCCGCTTCTGGCTTCGTCCACAAACAGGACTCCCAGGTTAAAGGTCCGCTTCGTCTTCAGGGCTCTTGCCGATGAGTTGGGGAGGTACCCCATCTCCGAAGCCGTTTTCAATATGTAGTTTCTTGTTTCTTCTCCGATGTCGGAGTAACCATTTAATGCTTTACTGACAGTGGCGACTGAGACATTGCACTTCTTCGCGATTTCTTTCATGGAAACCATAAGCCTGCCTCACTCTCTGGTCTGTTACTGCTTCTCGCATTCACAGCAACCCTTTTTCTTTCCTGTCATCTCTAAATCGTTTTCGTGGCTTTATAGTATCCCCTTATGCACAAAAAATCAAGTGCTTTTTCTCATTTTTTGTGCGTTTTAACTGCATTCTACCTATTGCACAATTTCATCTCTTGTATTTTTTACAATTTTATCTGCAGCCATGAAAGTTTCCGAAAAATTTTCGCGAAAATTTTCGTGCTTTAAATCTCTGATTTGTCATATATAATAGATTTAATTTTTACTGTAATTTTTCAGTTGCTTTTCGTCAGTCTATCTATTATACTTAGGGCAAATGTAGACCATTATTCTTTACTATTACTTCTTTTTGCCAGAACTTATTCGTTTTCGTATGTTAATTATCTCACAATTTCAGTCAGCACTCTACAACCGATAAAATACGATACGGTCGAATAAATAAGAATAGAACTTTTAAGGAGGATTTTCCATGAATTTCGGACATTTCGATGATGCGAATAAAGAATATGTGATCACCACACCGGATACCCCGCTGCCCTGGATCAATTACCTGGGCTCCCAGGATTTCTTTTCCCTGATTTCCAATACCTGCGGCGGCTACAGCTTCTACAAGGATGCCAAGCTGCTGCGCATTACCCGCTACCGCTACAACAACATTCCGGTAGATTCCAACGGAAAATATTACTACATTAAGGACGGCGATTCCATCTGGAACCCGGGGGCAATGCCTACCCGCACGTCTCTGGATGCCTATGAGTGCCGCCACGGTCTTGGCTACAGCCGCTTCCACGGGGAAAAGAACGGGCTGGCAGCGGACCTTCTGGCTTTTGTTCCAGTTGACACTCCATGCGAGATCAACAAGCTGACTTTGAAAAACAACTCTGATGCTGCGAAAGAGATTTCCCTTTTTTCCTATGTGGAGTTCTGTCTGTGGAATGCAGTGGATGATATGACCAACTACCAGCGAAACTTAAGCACTGGTGAGGTGGAGATCATCGGCAGCACCATTTACCATAAGACCGAGTACAGAGAGCGCCGCAACCACTACAGCTTTTTCACAGTAAATGCCCCGGTGGATGGCTTTGATACCAGCCGTGATGATTTCCTGGGACTTGGCCGCGGAAACAATAATCCGATTGCTGTGGAGGAAGGAAAGAGCCGCAACTCCGTTGCCAGCGGATGGTACCCAATTGCCAGCCAGCAGATCAACGTTACCCTGGCACCGGGCGAGGAGAAAGAATTTGTGTTCCTTCTTGGCTACTGCGAGAATCCCAAAGATGACAAATGGGAAGCACCAAATGTGATCAAGAAGGATCCGGCTAAGAAGATTATGGAGAAATTCGCCGCTTCCCAGCAGGTGGATGCCGCCTTTGCCCAGCTGAATGCATACTGGGATGAGCTTCTCTCCCGCTATCACGTAGAGAGCCAGGATCCTCATGTAAACCGTATGGCAAATATCTGGAACCAGTACCAGTGTATGGTTACCTTTAACATGTCCCGCTCCGCTTCCTACTACGAATCCGGAACCGGACGCGGCATGGGATTCCGTGATTCCTGCCAGGATCTTCTTGGCTTCGTCCATCTGATCCCGGAGCGCGCAAGGGAAAGAATCCTGGACATCGCTGCCACCCAGTTTGAGGACGGAAGCGCTTACCATCAGTACCAGCCTCTTACCAAGCAGGGCAACCTGGATATTGGAAGCGGATTTAACGATGACCCGCTGTGGCTGATCGCAGCGGTGGCAGCTTACTTAAAGGAGACTGGAGACTACGCGATCTTAGACGAGATGGTTGCCTTTGACTGTCATATGGAAAAAGCAGCAACCCTGTTTGAGCATCTGCGCCGTTCCTTCGAGTACAGCCGCACCCATCTTGGACCGCACAAGCTTCCGCTGATCGGACGGGCAGACTGGAACGACTGCCTGAACTTGAACTGCTTCTCCAATGAGCCTGGAGAGTCTTTCCAGACTACCGGGCCTTCCGAGGGACCAGTTGCAGAGTCTGTGTTTATTGCAGGTATGTACGTGAAATATGGAAATGAGTTTGCGGAAATCTGCAGACGTGTTGGGAAGGAAAAAGAGGCAGAAATCGCGCAGAAGGCTGTGGATGAAATGTACCAGGCCGTTCTGGACGCTGGCTGGGACGGAGAATGGTTCCTTCGTGCTTATGATGCTGCCTCCCAGAAGGTTGGCTCCCATGAATGCGAAGAGGGACAGATTTTCATTGAGCCTCAGGGCTTCTGCATTATTGCCGGAATCGGCGTGAAGGAAGGCCTTGCCAAGAAAGCACTGGATTCTGTGAAAGAGCGTCTGGATACCAAGTACGGCATTATGCTTCACCAGCCTGCTTATACCAGATATTACCTGAACCTTGGGGAGATTTCCTCCTACCCGCCGGGATACAAGGAAAACGCAGGTATCTTCTGTCACAACAATCCATGGATCTCCATTGCGGAAACTGTGATCGGCAGAGGAAACCGTGCTTTTGAAATTTACAAAAAGACCTGTCCATCCTATATTGAAAACATCAGTGAGATCCACCGTACTGAGCCTTACGTTTATTCCCAGATGATCGCCGGACGGGATGCGGCCCGCCACGGTGAGGCGAAAAACAGCTGGCTTACCGGAACGGCTGCCTGGACCTTTGTCAACCTTTCCCAGGCGATCCTGGGCGTGCAGCCGACCTATGACGGACTTTCCATTGATCCGTGCATTCCGGAAGGATTCGGTGACTTCACCCTCACCCGCCGCTTCCGCGGTGCCACTTACTACTTCGATGTGAAGAACCCGAACAATGTGGTAAAAGGCGTTGCTTATCTGGAAGTAGATGGAAAACAGGTGAAAGGAAATGTGGTTCCTGTTGAGGATGGTAAAAAAGAATATCATGTGACGGTGCATATGGCATAGTGATTTATTTATATACGACACATATACCAGAATACCAGGAAAGCCTCCAGAGTAAAATCGCTCTGGAGGCTTTCTTGTATTTTGTCACAATTCCAATTATTTCCCTGCATTCTCATAAAGAGGATGAATCTCTTTCTTAAATGTATAGCGGATGAAAATAAAGCAAACCGCCCCGGAGAATACCTCCGCGATAGGGAATGCCCACCAGCAGGCTCCAAGTCCTCCCACTTTTGCAAGGATAAAGGCTGCAGGAAGCAGTACGATCAGCTGTCTGAGCACAGACACGGCAAGGCTGAGGAATCCATGTCCCAGTGCCTGGAATACAGAAGATGCCACCACAGAAAATCCTGCGATCAAAAAGCTTATGCTGATGATCCGAAGTGCCGGGATTCCAATTGCCAGCATGTCATCCGATGCACTGAAGATTCCCAGAAGCGCTCCCGGGAAAAGCTGGAATACCACAAATCCAGCCAGCATAATGCACACACCATAAGTGATGCTCAGCTTGATGGCCTTGGTAATACGTTCAGGCTTTCTCGCACCGTAATTGTATGCTGCAATGGGCACCAGACCGTTGTTCAGTCCGAATACCGGCATAAAGATAAAGCTCTGCAGCTTGAAGTATACGCCGAATACCGCAGTTGCTGTGGAAGTAAATCCCATCAGGATCTTGTTCATTCCAAAGGTCATAACCGAACCAACGGAAGCCATGATGATAGACGGGAATCCAACGCTGTAAATGTGACGGATCACTTCCCCGTTCAGTTTATATTTCACAAGGGAAATATGCAGTTCCTTGTTCAGCTTGATGTTCATGATCACACCGATCACAGCTGCAATGATCTGTCCGGTTACAGTAGCAAGCGCCGCACCGGTTACTTCCATTCTCGGGAATCCAAAGAGACCAAAGATCATAATCGGGTCTAAAATGATATTGATCACAGCACCAATCAGCTGGGTTGCCATAGAATATATGGTTTTTCCCGTGGACTGCAGAAGCTTCTCCGCACACAGCTGGATAAACAGACCGAAAGACATGATTCCGATCACCCGCACATAATCCACGCCGTATGCCAGGATCTGGGGATCATCGGTCTGCACGCTGAAAAATGCCGGAGCGAAAAATCCGCACACAATGGCAAATCCGATGAAGCTGAAAATAGCAAGGTAAATACCGTTGTTTACCGCGCTGTTGGCATATTCATTTTTCTTTTCCCCAAGGGCACGGGAAACCAGGGCATTGATACCTACACCTGTACCGGTTCCCACCGCGATCATCAGGTTCTGTACCGGGAAAGCAAGGGAAACTGCTGTCAGTGCATTTTCGCTGAGTTTCGCAACAAACATACTGTCCACAATGTTATAAAGCGCCTGGACCAGCATGGAAATCATCATAGGCACGGACATGGTAAGCAGAAGCTTTGCCACAGGCATCACGCCCATTTTGTTTTCCTGGATATTTTTTTCTTTTTCCAAAAATTACTCTCTCCTTTCAAATCAAAAACTGGTTTGCCAAAAGGCCAGAGCGTGTTTGAAAAAGGCTTTCTGCAAGATGTACGCCACAATTTGTGGGAGATTTTGTTCGGATGAGGGCGCCGTAGCGGGCTACGGCAACCGAATTCGAGCAAAATATACCGCAAAGTGGGGCGTGCAGATTGCGGGAATGATTTTTCAAACACGCTCTAATTCTCTTATTGTATAGAAGTCTTCGGCAGATGTCAATATAGGGGGTGGATTATTGTCGAAAATTGTGCTATTGTAGTTACAGCGTATTTCAGTGCAAAACGCGTAACTGTAAAGAGATTCGGCAGTTATGTTACAAAATATGAAATTGGAGGGATTTTTCTTATGGAAAGACATAGCTTTGCAATGGAATTAAAAGAAGGTAAAAAGAACGACTACCGCAGAAAACTTGGCGAGATCTGGCCGGAGCTTACCGCATTTCTGGATCAGGAGAAGGTACATAACTTCAGTATCTGGAACTGTGATTCCCTGATTTTCGGATATTACGAAACCGACGAAAATCACGAATTTTCGGAAGAGAAAAAAAACCAGATCCAGGCACTTACCGCAAAAATTGAAGACACCTTCACCTGGATCTCCACTCCCGGAGAAAACATGCGCCTGATGTACCACAACTTCGGCGTTGTCCGCGAAAACAAAGAGCTGATCCGCCACAGAATGTTCATGACCAAACTGAAACCTGGCTGCGAGGAAGAATACAAGGCAAGACATGACGGTCTGGTCGCCGCAAGAGAAGGCAAGATTGATCCCGGCCCGGACAGCAACTTCAGCATCTGGAACGCAGGCGGCTATATTTTTGGCTACGACGAGATCGACACCACCATGGAAACCGAAGAGACCCCGGAAGCTCACGAAGCTACCGTTGCCTGGGAAACCCGCCAGCTGGGCATTATGGACTGGATCACCAACGACTGCGACTGGCTCACTGGAGAAATCCACTCTGCAAGCGTGAGACTGGCTTGGCATAACTAAAAAATCTGGCGTGACTTCGGTCACGCCTTGCTTTTTCCAATCTTGAGTTGTCACCTATTTTTACTTTTGCCACATCTATGATCGTACAGTTATAATTTGCAAAGAAGTTTTTGCAGGATTTTCCTGCACCTGCGCTGCTCCTCCATAATTGTTTCATCCGCAATGTAAGCCAGCTGCAGATCTCTTCTTTTTTTCATATCCATGACTTTATTCTCCTCTGCCGCAAAATATATTTCATTATTTCTCTACAGATCTTTTAATTCTTTTTTCAAAATTTCCAAATCTCCAGGCAGGAGGGTTCGCATTTCCAGATAGACGCAGTCATCCTGGATGTGACCGATTACTGGGGTGGAAAGGGTTCTTAGGCGATGGCTGATTTCTTCGGCGCATATGCTGCTGTCACGGGGTTTTATTCCCAGGGCAAATCCAGGCAGAGTTTTCCCCGGCGTGGTGCCGCCGCCTGTGACGTTGGTTGTGGGAACAATTTCGAATAGGAATCTGCTGTTCGCGTCTTGATTGAACCCTCGTTTTTGCGGCTGACCAGGCAGTGGCTTTTCCCAGGAGTTCAACCACGAATTAGTTTCAGATATATGCTCACCAGAAAAGCTGGCAATTTCCGTGACCAGTTCCTGTACCATAGTTTTCAACTGTGCAGCGCTTCGGCTCATCATCTCGTACACTGGGATTTCCTGACGGATATCCTCTTTCAGATACAGACTTATAGTTCTGTCCAGGGAAGCCGCTGTAAATTTATCAATGCGAAGGGCGCGCATAAGGGGATGCTTCGCAATCTTTTCGATCAGATCCCTGCGGCCTGCCAGAATCCCTGCCTGTGGGCCGCCAAGCAGCTTGTCGCCGCTGAAGGATACAAGGTCTGCTCCTTTTGCCAGAAGCTCCTGAACCTGTTTTTCAGTGCCAAGGCCATAGGATGCCAGATCCACAAGACAGCCGCTTCCAAGATCCACCAGAAGGGGGATTTCGTGGCTGTGAGCTGCCTTTGCAAGCTCTTCCACGGTTGGTTCATGGGTGAAGCCTGTGATCTGATAGTTGCTGGTGTGAACCTTGAGGAACGCGGCGGTATTTTCTGTCACCGCATTCTGGTAATCTTCCAGATAAGTGCGGTTGGTGGTTCCCACTTCCACAAGGGTGGTTCCGCTCTGGCTGCATACGTCCGGGATCCGGAATTTGCCGCCGATTTCCACAAGCTCTCCTCTGGACACAACGGTCTCCCCACCAGATGCCAGCGCTGTCAGCATTACAAGGACAGCTGCCGCATTATTATTGACTGCAAGGCATGCTTCTGCTCCTGTGAGCCTGCACAGATTTTCGGAAAAATGGTCGTACCTGCTGCCCCGCTTTCCATCTTCCAGGTTCATTTCCAGGTTGGTGTATCCGGTCATAAGGGGCACAAGCTCAAACACCAGCTTTTCTCCCAGAGGTGCACGTCCAAGATTGGTATGCAGGATCACGCCCGTTGCATTGATCACCCGCTGCATCCGCCGCTGATCCTGCCGAGATAAAATCTCCTGCATTTTTACAAGAAGATACTGCTCAAACGTACTGGAACTCTGAATATTTTGTTCCTTATTTTTTTCATCATATAAACATTCTGATTCGTCTGCATTCCTCTTCGGAACATCAGCAGGACTTTCTTGTCTGCCAGTTTCCAGGCAGCTTTCTTCCGATCCGATGCAGCTGCCCGTCCGCAGCACTTCCCGCAGCTGCTCCTGGGCTTTTCTCGCAGCTTCCAGCACAATCTGGTATCCATACAGCTCACACTGCGCCTTTACTGATTCCATCTCCATGAGCCTGTCAATTTTCGGGATTTTCCGAAGCAGTTCATTTCTGTTTTTCCTAAAGCCTTCCGGAACTTCTCTGCTCTTCTGGCCTTCCGGAACCTCCGATGCCTGATCACGGTCACCCATTATTTTTCTGTGCCTCAATCTTCTCCGCCAAGTCATTGAGATAAACCCAGCGGTCCATCTTCTCTTCCAGCTGCTGCTCTGCGGCTTCCTTGTCCGCCATGATTTCCCGAAGCTTCACGGAATTAGTGGCGTTTGCCATCATGTCGTTTTCCAGCTTGGCAATTTTCTCTTCCAATTTCGCGATATCATCATCAATGGTCGCGTACTCCCGCTCTTCCTTATAAGAGAATTTCAGCTTCTCCTGGCGGTTCTGTCCCTGCTTCCAGTCCTTTTTGGTGGCTTTCTTCGGTTCCTCACCGTTGCCATCCGCCCCGGAACCAGACTTATCAGCTGCCCCGGCAGAGCTGCCATCTCCGCCAAATCTCCGAGCTTTCGCCTCCACATAATCGGTGTAGCCGCCCTCATACTGAGTCAGCTTTCCATTTCCCTCAAATGCAAAAATACGGTCCACCACATCATCCAGGAAATAGCGATCATGTGACACGGTAATCACAATTCCGGAAAAAGAGGACAGATAATCCTCCAGAATGGTCAGAGTCGGAATATCAAGGTCATTGCTTGGCTCATCCAGAAGAAGCACGTTAGGCGCCTCCATCAGCACTTTCAGAAGATAGAGACGTCTCTTCTCCCCGCCGGAAAGCTTGGCAACCGGCGTGTACTGCATAGCAGAATCAAACAAAAACCTCTCCAGCATCATAGACGCACTGATCCGTCCGTCTCTTGTAGGAATAAATTCCGCCACATCACGGATATAGTCGATCACCCTCTGGTTCCCATCCATATCCGGCACTTCCTGGGCAAAATAACCGATCTTAATGGTTTCCCCAAGCTCCACCTCACCGCTGTCTGGCTGCACCATTCCGTCAATGATGCGGATCAGGGTAGATTTGCCGCAGCCGTTGGGCCCGATAATGCCAAGTCGCTGGTTTCTCAGCACAATATAATCAAAATCATCCAGGATCACCTTATCCCCATAATGTTTGGAAACATGGTGAAGCTCCACAGTTTTCTTTCCCATGCGGGTCTCCACGGAATCCATCTGCACATCCAGATCCTGGGTAGGTGCCTTGCCGTTTTTTAACGCTTCCAGACGCTCCAGGCGGGCACGCTGCTTGGTGCTTCTGGCGCGGCAGCCACGCTTGGCCCACTCCAGCTCCATGCGAAGAACACTCTGTCTCTTCCGCTCGGACGCCAGCTCCATTTCTTCCCTCTGCGCCTTCAGTTCCAGGAACCCGGAATAGTTGGCATCATAGGAATAAATTTTCCCATGGCTGATCTCCAGGATCTTGTTGGTTACCTTATCAAGAAAATAACGGTCATGAGTAACCATGATCACAACGCCCTTAAACCGGTTGAGGTAATCCTCCAGCCAGGTCACCATCTCATTGTCCAGATGGTTGGTAGGCTCGTCCAGGATCAGCACATCGGAAGGATTCACAAGGGTGCGGGCAAGGGCAACCTTTTTCTTCTGGCCGCCGGAAAGCTGCTCCACCAGGGCGTCATGCTCAGTGATGCCAAGCTTGTTCAGAATATTCCTTGCCTCACTTTGGGTACTCCAGTCCTTCTGCCATTTACCGTCCGCCACATAATCCTGCACAATGGCTCCCTTTGGAAAATCCGGCATCTGGGGCAGATAGGTGATCCGAAGCCCGTTCTGCGTAATTACCTGTCCCTCATCGGTCTCTTCTTCCCCTGCAATGATCTTAAGCAAAGTACTTTTTCCTGTTCCATTGATTCCGATAATACCAATCTTATCACCATCATGGATTCCATAAGAAATATCATCAAATATTTTTTTATCTCCGAAAATTTTGCTTACATGTTCTATATTCAGTACGTTCATCTGATCTAATTACTCCTTCTGCTATAACCTGCTGCCAGCTCAAAAGTCCTGCAACACTTTCCAGTGCTGACTCCGCGATTGCTGTTCTTATCCTCTTTTTTTCTCAAATCCGTGGATCCAGTCTGATTTCAGATAGAAGATCAGAAACAGAATGGAGCTTAAGGTCCAGGTCAGCGGATAAGCCCAGAACACGGTCTGGATCACCGGATGTATTTTTACCGCTACAGTAATGTAAGTCACACGGATCACACACCAGCAGGCAAGCATGACAAACATAGGCACAGTAGCCCTGCCTGCCCCTCGCATCAGGCCTGCAATACAGTGGGAAAAGGCAAGCAAAAAGTAAAATAAAGTAATGACATGTGCCTCTCTCACGCCATATTCCACCACTCCCGGATCATTGTTAAAGGCAGCAATCAGAACCGGACTTGCAAAATACACAATAATTCCAACCACTTCTGCCATGGAAATGCTGCACAGGATTCCAATGCGCGCGCCCTTTTTCGCGCGGTCGTATTTCTTGGCTCCAAGGTTCTGGCTGATAAAAGTAGTCAGTGCCATGGAAAAACAGGTGATCGGCAGGAATCCGAAGCCCTCCACCTTGGAATAAGCTCCGCAGCCTGCCACTGCCAGCTTGCCGAAGCTGTTGATATTGGACTGGACCACAACGTTGGCAATGGCAATTACAGAGTTCTGCACGCCAGCCGGAAGACCGTTGGACACGATCTGCTTCACCATATAGGGATCCAGATTTATTTTTCTAAGAGAAACCGTATATTCCTCCGGGCTCTTCTTCATGAGACGATACAGGCACAAAAGTGCGCTTGCAAACTGGGCAATGATGGTTGCAAGTGCAGCCCCTTCCACGCCCATTCCCATTGCTCCAACGAAAACCATGTCCAGGGTCACATTGAGCAGGGATGAAAAAATCAGGTAATACAGCGGATGGCGGCTGTCTCCTACCGCCTGCATAATGCCTACAAAGTTATTGTAAAGAACCAGTCCCAGTGAACCCATGGCATATACCTGGAAATACAGGGTAGATTTGGGCAAAATATCTGCCGGGGTTTTCATCAGGACCAGGATCTTCGGCGCCAGCACAACACCGGATATGGTCAGAAGGATTCCGCATAAAATACCAAAGGCTACCGTAGTGTGGATGGCTTTTTGCAGCTCCTTTTGCTGTCTTGCGCCAAAATACCTGGCTATAATAACGCCGGCTCCCATTGCCATTCCCTGGAAAAATCCTACCAGCAAAAAGGTAAGGCTGCCGGATGAGCTGACTGCTGCCAGCGCATCACTTCCCAGAAAATTTCCTACGATCAAAGAATCTGCAGTATTGTACAGCTGCTGAAACAGGTTTCCCAGAAAAAGCGGGAATGCGAAGCCCATCAGTTTTTTCCAGATGGACCCTTCTGTCAGCAGGTTCTTGTTTTGTGAATTATTCATTTTCTCCCCTCCATCAATCCTTTCTATCCTAACATAATATACCCTCTTTTTCAATTGCAAAAGCGCGCAATTCGTGTATAATGAAAGATAGTATAAAATATTATCAGTAAACTTGAAGGAGGACTTATTTTTGAAAAATCTGGATACAGTCTGGACCAGCCAGGCGGCAGACGGACAGACATTAAAGGAATATCCACGTCCCGGCATGGTACGCGGGCGCTGGATCAACCTGAACGGAATGTGGGATTATCTGATCACGGACAGCCGCATCCTGCCCTGGCAGTTTTATGAAAACGAATATTTTCCATTTGACGGACAGATCCTGGTTCCCTTTTCCCCGGAAGCACCTTTGTCCCAGGTAAACAGACAGCTGCTTCCCGATGAAACCCTGTGGTATTCCCGGGTGATTCAGCTTCCAGAGGGCAGCTTTGATCCAACGTGTCAGCGGCTCCTTCTTCATTTCGGAGCGGTAGACCAGATCTGCAGCGTTTATATTAACGGTAAGTTCGTCACCTACCACAAGGGCGGCTACCTTCCATTCTCCGCGGATATTACGGATTTTGTAGGGGAGAACCTGGTTATTTCCATTCTGATCAGCGTCCGCGACTTCAGCGACACCTCCTACCACGCAAGAGGCAAACAGCAGCTGGAAAGAGGCGGCATGTTCTATACCGCACAGAGCGGAATCTGGCAGACTGTGTGGATGGAGATTGTGCCAGAGGATTACATAAGAGATCTGCGGATCACCCCGGATTTTGACAATGGGCATGTGAAGATCCGGATGCGCACAGAATGCCCGGACAATCGTTACGGCACAGGCAATGCCTCTTATGATGTACAGCCAGATAGTGATAAGACTTCTTCTGACTCCTGCGAAGACGCTAAAGGATCGGTCCACGCTTCCGCTCTCTGCCGGATTTATCCGCCGGTCTATCTGGATGCGGACGGCGTGACGGATGAGCTTTGCCAGCAGCCCATCACCGAAGCCTTCCTGAAACCGGGGAAAGAAATTTCCATTCCTGTTCCTGCCAAATACCAGAAACACTGGTCCCCGGAGAAGCCCTGGCTGTATCCCGTTTCCATTGAATATGGGGAAGACCGGGTTCTTACCTATTTTGCCCTTAGGAAATGCGACGTTCAGATGGCAGAGGACAGATATCCCCGCTTTTTCTTGAATCATGAGCCTTATTTCCAGAGCGGGGTTCTGGACCAGGGCTACTGGCCGGACGGACTTTACACAGCCCCCAGCGATGAGGCATTGATCTATGACATCCGTGCCATGAAGGATCTTGGCTTTAACATGCTGCGCAAGCACGGCAAGATTGAGGCAGACCGCTGGTATTTCCACTGCGACCGCATGGGCATGCTGGTCTGGCAGGACATGCCAAACGGCGGTTCCTCCTACCATCACTGGTTTGTCACCTACCTTGCTACCTTACTGAACTGGATGCGCATTCCAGTGAAGGACATTCATGCGAAGCTTCTCTCCCGCACAGATGAGGACGGACGGCAGGAATATGTGGATGATATCCGGGGCATGATCCGGGCGCTGTACAATCATCCTTCCATTGTTACATGGATTCCATTTAATGAGGGGTGGGGACAGTTTTCTACGAAACAGGTCACAGACATGATTCACAAGCTGGATTCTTCCCGTCTGGTGGATTCCGCCAGCGGCTGGTTTGACCAGGGCTGCGGTGACATTAACAGCCTCCACTATTATTTCCTGGGTCTTCCGATTCCCAGGTCTAAGCGTGTACTGGCACTCTCGGAATTTGGAGGTTATTCCCTTCGTATCCCGGAACACAGCGCCTGCAAAAATACCTATGGCTATAAGAAATTCGCCACCTCCGACGGGCTTACCAGCGGATTCGCCCGCTTGATGGAGGATACCATTGTTCCCTCTGTGAAAAAGGGTTACTCCGCTGCTATTTATACGCAGCTCTCTGATATTGAGGAGGAAGTAAACGGACTGATTACCTATGACCGTAAGAAAGTAAAAATGAATCCGCTGATTGTACAGAAGTGGAATGCACGGATTAAGAAAGCGCTGAAGTAATTTACTATGAAAGTCCCAGACGACATCCAGGAATGATTTTTCAAACACGCTCTAGAGCGTGTTTGAAAAAGGCTTTCTGCAAGATGTGCGTCACAATTTGTGGGAGATTTTGTCCGGATGAGGGCGCCGTAGCGGGCTACGGCAACCGAATTCGGGCAAAATATACCGCAAAGTGGGGCGTGCAGATTGCGGGAATGATTTTTCAAACACGCTCTAGGCTTGCATGAGCGAATTCTTGGATATGGTCTGGGCAATAGCCTGGATTACAAATGCAGTCATCCGCTGTGGGAGCGCCCATAGGCGCCAGGTAGCCGACTTTCATATCATCACAAAAGAAAGACCCTGGATTCCTTTTTATAATCCACAGGTCCTTCTTTTTCAGGCTATTTTATAACAGCCCTTTTTTCTTATTTCACGGTCATTTGCAGCTTATACATGGTTCCCTCTCGTATCACTCAAAGCCGCGGCATTGCATTTTACTTTACTCTGCTATGCCTTCTTTTTTCTTAGTTTGCAGCTTCCTCGTCTGCTGCTTCGTCAGCTGTCTCATCTGCTGCCTGTGCATCATCCTTGTAGGTATTCTCTTCGCTCTTGATCAGGGAGATGAACAGAGTCTCTGCGGTCGGCTGAAGCTCCTCGCTCTTCGGTCCGATCTGAACGTTGTACATGATTCCTGTGTCATCCAGGAATCCGATTCCATAAGTAGACTCTGTCTCAAAGGACACTGCAAAGATTCCGTTGATGGAAACCTTCTCAACATCAATATAGCCTGCCTCATCAAGCTCCTGAGCCATGGAATCCA
This sequence comes from Blautia segnis, assembly GCF_014287535.1. Taxonomy (NCBI): domain Bacteria; kingdom Bacillati; phylum Bacillota; class Clostridia; order Lachnospirales; family Lachnospiraceae; genus Blautia; species Blautia segnis. Next base: position 41,330 of record NZ_JACOOT010000025.1, read on the forward strand.
GATCATACTCTGTTCCTACCTCTGTTGCTGTTACTGCCAGATTGACGCCATCCTCAGACTCCGGATCCAGTGCCTGGAACATAACCCCGTCCGCCTGGTCTTCCTCGGAAACTTCCAGAACATTCCAGTTACTTGGTACATAGAGGTCGAAGCCTGGTTCAAAGGTCAACCAGGTTCCTTCGTATGCTGCTTCCTCCAGCATATCGATGGTCAGCTCAGTGATTTCAGTTGCTTCAGCTGCCTCTGTCTCTTCTGCTGCATCAGCTTCTGCCCATACAGGTGCGCTGAATCCTGTGATCATTGCTGCAGTACATAACATCGCCATAACTTTTTTCCAGTTTTTCATATTTTCTACCTCACTTTTTTGAATTTTGTGGTATGATATGTAGGTCTCTAAGTACCTCACCACCTTGAGACCACTATATCTGATTTTTTTCCAAAAAACAATACACATGGGACGAGATGACACTTTCGGTGATATTTGGAATCCGAAAGCGCATTTCTTTTCATATGGAGGATACATAACATTGAACATTGCAATTATCGATGACGTACAGCAGGACCTTGACACCCTTGGCAGGGCTGCACAGAACTATTATGAAGACCGGCAGATCATGGTGCAGATCCAAAGCTTTTCTTCCCCTGCTGCCTTCTGGAAGGCCTACACTCCCGGCAAATATGACCTGATTTTCCTTGATATCTACATGGACCAGGATAACGGCATGGACGTGGCAGTGCGCATCCGTGAGGCAGGCGACTCCTGCTCCTTAATCTTTGTCACCAGCAGCGACGCTTTCGCAGTGGCCAGCTATGACGTGCAGGCGGCATACTACCTTCTGAAACCCCTTGACACCGCCAAGCTTATGAAGGTGCTTGACACCATCCAGATCAAAAACGCACAGGACGTGCGGTACATCGAAGTGATCTGTGACCGTACGCCTGTGCGTGTTCCTGTAAAAACCATATTATATGCAGATACCTTCCACAATGCCGTCCAGCTTCACACGGATGCCGGGGTTCTGCGCACTTATCTTACCTTTCAGAAATTTGAGGAGCTGATCCAGGATCTTCCCTGCTTTCTTTCCTGCTACCGGGGCTGTCTTGTGAACATGGACCGCATCCACAAGACCCTTGAGGACAGCTTTCTTCTGGACAACCAGGAGGTGGTGCAGATCCGCAAGCGCGGTGCCAACGCCATCAAGAAAGAATACCTGAACTATCTGTTCTCATGATCCGCTGTTTTCCAGAGGGATAAATACATTGGCCCGAAAAACGCCCTCTGATGCTTCGAAATCTGCATAGCCTCCGTATTTCTCAGCCGTTTTGCTGACGGAGGCTGTCCCGATTCCCTGGCCGCTGTGGCTTGTGGAATAAAAAACATCCCCATTTCTTCGTACTTCCCCTGAATAGCTGTTTTCAATATCAATGAGAAGCTTTCCCATACGAACCCTGCAGATGCAGTTTACATAGGGCTCCTCTGTTTCTTTGTCCGCTTTCACCGCTCGCACCGCATTTTCCAGAAGATTTCCGAAAATCCTGCAGATATCAAGGTCTGTAATCTTCATCTTTTGGGGAACTTCAATTGAATGGTGAAAGCTTACTCCTGCATCTTCCAGCTGGCCTGCATAATAGTGCAGGATGGCATCCACGGACATGTTTTTGCAGTAGCACATAGGCGCCTGCATTTTCTCACTGCTCTCCTTTGCAAACTGATGGAAATACTCCCGAAGCTGTTCATAATGCTCCTCTTCCAGCAGCATGGAAGCGGTACGGATGTACTGGCGCATATCGTGCCTTGTCCGGCTTGCTTCCTCCAACGCACCAGTCAATTTCTCGTAGTGCTCCTTTTGCATCATCAGGCGCAGCTCCATCTGTCTGGACTGCTCCTCGTAGATCAGCCGCATCCGGTAGCCGTCTGTAAGCTCCCGCCACAAAATTACCCCAAACACGCCAGCCAGAATGGTACCGCCCCATTCCGGGAACCATCCGCCGATAATGGGATCATATAAGGGCCAGATCCGGTCTGCTGCCAGAGAAGAGGCATAGAGCACTGTCCCTGCAAGCAGCGGAAGCCCGCGGGTTCCTTCCGTGTAAAAAAAGGCGATCACCACCAGGCATATGGCAGTAAACCATTTCAAAACCTCTGTAACAGCCGACACCCCGTAGGACAATGCTGCCGTTTCCATTCCTCCTGCAAAAATCCCGGCAACTGTGGCACCAATGCCAGCCGCAGCAGTAAAGCCAACCAGCCACCACACCCATTTGTATTTCCTGCCTGTGATCTCATGCTCCAGAAGCAGCATGGCCGGAAATGTGAGATAATAAAACAGCATTTCCAGACTGAACCAGGGCTGTACCCGCAAAGCCAGATAGGTATGCAAAAGGGGATAGCAGGTGTATCCAAGGACACAGACGCACACTCCTGCAAACAGTGCATTTGCCCGGCTTCTGGTTCTGAAAAACGCCCATACGGAGAAGAGCAGCACCAGAAGAACCAGGGTAAAAACAGAGGAATTGAGAAATACCGGGATTCCCCTTACGGTATTGACCTTCAGAGGATTGCCAAAGGCTGGAACATACTGGATTCCCGGAGACGCGGAATCTTTATCCGTCACTGCGATCATGATCTCTACAGAGGTATGCCCTTTGAAGGTAAACATTCTGTGCTGGATCCGCTCTTCATAGTGATCCGGGTCCGGATTGCCCACCTGCTCGATCAGCTTGCCGTCCACATACAGATTATATGCAGAAAATATCTCTGGCAGATACAGGCCATAAGTATGCTCTTCTGAGGGAAGCATGATCCGAAGCCGGTAGGTTCCGCTTCCATAGGGTTTTCCATTTCTGTCATCTAACTCCATTCCGCCGTATTCCCCGATGGAAAGATACCGGAAATAGTACTTTTCCAGGTCATCCCCTGGGGTAAGCAGCACATCCGGATAGTATTCCCATTCCCTGGAAAGATAGTAGACCGGAAGGCTGTCGTAGGAACCGTCTGCGTAGAGAATTCCGTGTATGGCCTTTTCTTCTCTTGTCATGTATTTGTTGTTCGCGTTATACAATACATAAAAAACCATAAGGGAAAGGATCATACTTATGATGATGGTTCCCCACAGCAGCTTTCTGTCTTTCTTACCTGTCCTCTTCTCCTTCACCCCGGTCCCCCTTTCGGAGCCTTCTGTTTTTTCTCATAGGCAAAAGCAATAACAATATTAACAAAACTACAATTCCCGCAACCAAGGCGGTTGTTTTTATATGCTGTTTTCTCAAATCATCCTGACTGCTGTCCCCGGTTGTTTTCTGGGCAGCTTCCACATCTTCTCCTGCGATTTCAGCTGTCTCATAAGAATCATCGGCAGTTTCTTCCTCTGTATCTGTCTCTTCATCCAATGCTTTCTCGATTTCTTCCCCGTTTTCGGAAGCATCCTGGGACTGCTCTTCTTTGATGGAATATTCCCCGGTTTTATCCACAGGGATCACAGCTACATTCTGGGTCTCATTGACCATTCCCGTGTAGGAATTTCCCTCTTCATCTGTCAGCACAGTTCTGGTGCCAGACCCAGAGCTCTTTGGAATCTCCACGGTAGCACCTGGAATATCTGTGATCTCCTCGCCGTTTTTGGAAATGCTTACGGATAATTCCCCATCTTCCCTGGAAATATCCACCTTCACCTCATCCTCCGGTCCTACTTCCCAGTCCTTCACCACTTTCGTAGGGACACGAACCAGCACGCCTCCGCTTTCAAAAGGAATCTTCTCTACCTGTGCGCTCATAAGGGCGGCCAGACGGTTTCCCACGATCACGGTGGACACATCGGTGACCGTCTCTTTGCCTGTGTCAATGTCCGGAAGGTCCTTGCCGTCACGGTCCGCGTAATTTCTCTCATACCAGTGGTCATTTGTAATGAAATTTTCATCAAAATGGAAGGTGTAGGTACCAGTGCTTCCGCCGGGATATGCTACCTGCAGGCTGTAATCATGGTTTAGCTGCAGGTTAGTCTTTTTCAGATACAGGCCTTCCCGGGTCATGTACCAGCTGTCCTGATTCAGGCTGATCTTCTGATCCTTGCACTTTAACTCCGGCTGAAAATCCTTTAGCTGATCGTCTGTAAAGGCATCCAGAATCATGGGGAAAAACAGGTGGGAAGAACCAGCCATGGCACAGGTCTGCACCTGCGGCTGATCCGGGCGCTGGACGGCAACATAGACAGATGCTGTCGGAAGCTTGGCATCCGGATCCAGCGTATATCCCTCTGGTGCCTGGAAGCTTCCTGTTACCTTATAAACACCTGGAACATTGGTATTTACCCCGCCAAAATCCCACACAGAAGGCATTACAACCGAAGGGTGGGACGCGCTGTCCTCGTATTCCGTCTGGGTGCTGCCAAGGATATGCAAGCTCTTTTCCAGCTGTTTTTTCAGTCCATAGGTACTCTGGCCTTTGCGAAGGGCATAGGCCCCCAAACGCTCCAGGCTTCCCTCTTCTATGGGTTCACAGGAACGGATGGTGGTGTCCTTCACGCCGCTGCTTCCCAAAAGCCAGGGCTGGTAGCTGATGATATCCAGAGTTCCATCTGATGCATAGCAGTACTTCAGATTCCTTGTTTTCCCATTGGGATAAACCACAGTCAGGGTGTAGGTATTTCCTTTCACCATGCTCTGGCAGGAAAGGTACATGCCGTCTGTATCACACATTCCATACCCTTCCTCGCTGATGTTGATCCAGTCCTCGCCTTCCGGCTGCATCCAGATTTCCATAGCATCCGGGTCCTGATCTGTGATCCAGGGAAAATAATAGAGTCCCGCGGAAATCATTCTGGAATACACCTGGATCTCCAGCTCCTCAAAATTCTGAACAGAGATTCCCACAGTCCAGCTGGGAACAGTTATACCGCTGGTATAGCCTTCCGGAAGCTTCAGGGTTCCTGTGATCTGGTATGCCCCCACCTTCTGCACATTCACTTTGGAGTAATCCCAGATTACATTTAGTTCCAGCTCCTGGCCGTCTTCTGTGTAGGCCATGCAGCTCATAGAGTCATAGGTCTCTTTTAGCTCCTCCAGGCTTCCCCCTCTTAACACAGCTCCTGCAGGTATATAAAAAATTCTGGAAAAATCTGTGATCACGCTGTTCCCGGCCCACACCTTCTGCGCGCCTGTCAGAGGACACAGCATCAGCAGGAAACAAAGGGCAAAAATCCAGAAAGTCATTTTTCTTTTCATGTATTTCCTCATTTGAATTTGTTCTGGTTTTAGCATATAGGATTCCTCCAAATAAAACAAGAAACCTGTGGCGAACCGCAGGTTTCCGTGAAAAGCAGCACAAAATCAGAAGCAGAATTCCCGGAAGAAGTCGCATTCTGCGTCATTGCACTGTGCAGCGTCAATTGTCTTGATGTCACAGTGGAAAACATGGCCAAGCTTGTTGACCTTGTCTCCAAATACACGATAAACAAATGGCACATTGTTCTCCATCAGCTTCTGTACCAGAGCAGGGGCCTGTCCTTTCTGGAAATCCGCAACTGCTGTCATGCAAAATACAGGTGGATAAACGTCTGTAATGGTGTCAAGAACGCTGATCTGTGCCAGTTCTTCTTCGGTGCCGCCCTGTGGAAGAAGCTCTTTCATGATCTGCATGGTCAGGTCTTCTACGTTCTCCCCAGAAACCTGGTAAACGCCGCAGTTCAGGGCAATGGCTGTGAGGGCAAAGCCTTCCGGCACTGTGAAATCATATTTGGCAGCGTATGCCGGGTTGGTGCAGATACCTGCGTAAAGGCCCAGAATGTGGGCACCAGCGGAATCTCCCACTGCAAAAATACGCTCTGTGTCAAAGTGGAAGCGTCCTGCACGCTTCATCACCCATTTGCACACCAAATTCAGGTCTTCTAACATTGCCGGGAACTTGTTCTCCGGGGCGAGGCGGTATGTAAAGTTTATTACTGCGAAGCCGCGCTGTGCAAGGCTCATGCAGTAGTACTGGTATCTCTCCTTGTCGCCGTACATCCAGCCGCCGCCATGTACGCTGATGATGACCGGAAGGTCCTCTCCCTGGGCCTGCTTCGGTCTGTACACATCCAGCTTCTGTATTTCCCTGTCGTCGTGTCCATATACAATATTATCCCAGCGGTCTACGTCCTCCGGGGTATTCATAAGCGCATCGCGCTCGTCATCTGATTTCTTAAACTCTGATCTGATCTTATCACTTAATTCAGACATGATAGTTCCTCCAAGGTTGTAATATTTTGAGATATCAAGGTCAAAAGGTCAAAAAGCTGTTCGTACTTGCACGATAAAGCTTTTGAACTTAGGGCCTGCAGGACATGAGGAAGTAGCGATTTACGTAGTAAATCTCCGGATTCCGAATGTCCTGGAATTGCGGGAGCTGCAAAGCAGCGGAGCAATTCGTAGATATCAAAGTCAGGGGGGGCAAAATACATTTTAGCTCTAATCTCCTTGTAATATTATATAAAAAACCTGCGTAAAAAACAAGAATTCTTCTGTTTTTTTGCATAAAAAAAGAACACCCGATCAGCTCAGATGTCCTTTCATGGTTCGTTATTAGTCTTCAACTTTAACGATTTCTTTTTTGTTATAGCTTCCGCAAGCCTTGCAAACTCTGTGTGGCATCATAAGTGCGCCGCATTTGCTGCATTTTACAAGGTTTGGAGCGCTCATTTTCCAGTTTGCTCTTCTCTTATCGCGTCTTGCTTTGGAAGATTTATTCTTTGGGCAGATGGACATTTCGGTTACACCTCCTTAAATTTACTGAATATATCACTGATAGCTGCCATACGGGGATCCTTGGGCTCCTCGGTACATCCGCAGGGACCATTGTTCAGGTTCTTCCCGCATCTGCTACATATCCCTTTGCAGTCCTCTTTGCATAAGACCTTCAAAGGCCAGCTCATCAGTACCTCAAGATAGACCAAACGGTCCACATCCAGGTCATAGCCGGTGAGATAGCTGCTCTCATCCAGATCATTCACACGTTCTTCATCAGTCAGCTTCATGTCAAGCTTCCTCTTAAACTCAAAAGGAATCTCAGTCGCTACCTGATCCAGGCATCTGTCACACGGGATTCCAACAGTCACAAGACCGCTTCCCTCAAGCTCCAGAACTCTGTCTCCGGTATTGGTAATGGTAAGCTCTACAGGCTTCTTCTCCAGAACTGGAAAAGTTCCCTGCTGGAAGGTGATGTCCTCCATCTCAAAAGCTGCACTGTAGTGTACGCTCTTCCCTTCACTGGATGAAATGTCTGATAAATGTATCTGCATAATCGTCTCCTATTCACACTCAATCAATTATACATACCCTGTCATTATTTGTCAACTCGAATTTTTCCGTATCTGCCATAAATTTTCAAAAAAATTGTAAAATTTAAGCAGAACCCGGGAAAATCCATTGCAGCCGGCAAAATAAAAGGCAGTGAATTTCTCTCTTTCACACAAAATCCTGCCGGAGATCTATTGCCCCGGCAGGATCCTAATGTTCCGAAAAGGATTTCTGCGGTTATCAGAAGCCTGTTGCTTCAGAACCGCAGCAGTGATCTGTGCACTGGAATTATTTTACAAGTGCCACTGTATCACGGCAGATTGCAAGCTCCTCGTTAGTCGGGATCACTGCAACCTTAACCTTGGAATCAGCACCGGAAATTACAACTTCCTCGCCCATAGCCTCGTTCGCCTTAGCGTCGATTGTAACACCAAGGTATCCAAGATAGGAGCAAACTTTCTCACGGATCATGCCAACGTTCTCACCGATACCAGCGGTAAATACGATTGCGTCAACACCGTTCATAGCTGCTACATAGCCGCCAACGTATTTTGCAATGCCGTAGCAGAGAACTTCGATTGCGTTTTTAGCGTCCTCGTTTCCTTCTGCAGCTGCTGCACGAAGGTCACGCATATCGCTGGAAACGCCGGACATTCCCTGAAGACCGGATTTCTTATTGAGAACGTTCATAACACCTGCAAGGTCAAGGTTCTCTTTCTTTGCAATGTACTCAACGATAGCCGGATCAATGCTTCCGGAACGGGTTCCCATTACAACACCTTCAAGAGGAGTAAGACCCATTGTGGTATCTACGCATTTGCCGTTCTGTACTGCACTGATGGAAGAACCGTTTCCAAGGTGGCAAACGATAACCTTGGAGTTGTCTTTGTCAAGGCTAAGGAACTCAACAGCACGTTTGGATACGAAGCTGTGGGAGGTTCCGTGGAAGCCGTATCTTCTTACTTTGTAGTTCTTGTAGTACTCGATCGGAAGTCCGTACAGATATGCTTTTGCAGGCATTGTCTGATGGAAAGCGGTATCGAATACACCAACCTGCGGTACATTCGGCATAAGCTCAGCACATACGCGGATACCGATCAGGTTTGCAGGGTTGTGAAGAGGAGCAAGGTCGTTGCACTCTTCTACAGTCTTGATCATCTCATCTGTGATGATAGCGGAGGAAGCGAATTTCTCACCGCCGTGTACGATACGGTGACCGATTGCGTTAACCTCATCAAGGCTCTTGATTGCGCCTGTCTTGTCATTTGTAAGAGCTTCCAGAACCATCTGGATTGCTTCTTTATGAGTCGGCATGGAAGCCTCTGTGATCTCTTTGTCGTTTCCGGCCTTCTGGTATACCAGTCTTCCGTCGATACCGATTCTCTCGCAAAGTCCTTTTGCAAGAACTGCTTCTGTCTCAGAATCGATCAGCTGGTATTTTAAAGAAGAACTACCGCAGTTAATTACCAATACATTCATTTTTCTACTCTCCTGTTTACATGATTATGTAAGATAACGGGGAAAGCGAACTCCCTTCCCCGACACCTTATGTATGAATATTTAATTAGTCCTGAGCCTGGCACTGTACGGATGTGATTGCAACAACACCAACGATATCGTCAGCGGAGCATCCGCGGGACAGGTCGTTTACAGGTTTTGCGATACCCTGTGTGATAGGTCCGTAAGCTTCTGCCTTAGCAAGACGCTGAGCCAGTTTGTATCCGATGTTTCCTGCATCAAGGTCTGGGAAGATCAGGACATTGGCCTTACCTGCAACCGGGCTTCCCGGAGCTTTGGATGCGCCTACGCTTGGAACGATAGCTGCATCAAGCTGGAACTCTCCGTCAAGTGCAAGGTCTGGGTTCTGCTCTTTGGCAATCTTGGTAGCCTCAACAACTTTATCAACATCTGCGTGCTTAGCACTTCCCTTAGTAGAATGGGAAAGCATAGCTACTACAGGCTCTTCCTGTACAAGAAGCTTGAAGGACTCTGCGGAAGAAGCTGCGATTGCTGCAAGTTCTTCCGGATTCGGGTTCTGGTTCAGACCGGAATCACCAAATACGAATGCACCGTTAGCGCCGTACTCGCAGTCCGGAACGATGATCAGGAAGAATGCGGAAACAAGCTTGGTACCCGGTTTGGTCTTCAGGATCTGAAGGCAAGGTCTTAAAGTATCAGCTGTGGAATGGCATGCTCCAGATACCATACCGTCTGCATCGCCCATCTTAACCATCATAACACCGTAGTACAGATACTGGTTCAGAAGGATCTCCTTAGCCTGCTCTGGTGTCATGCCTTTTTTCTGTCTTAATTCTACTAATTTGTCAATATATCCCTGAGTCTTCTCAGATGTTGCAGGATCTACGATCTGTGCACCGGAAATGTCGAAGCCGCCTTCAGCTGCGCTCTTCTTAACTGCTTCCTCATTACCTACAAGTACAAGCTTAGCAATTCCTTCTTTTAAAATTTTGTCTGCTGCTTCAAGAGTTCTCATGTCCTCTGTCTCTGGCAGTACGATTGTCTTAATGCTGGATTTTGCTCTTTCTTTGATTACATCAATAAATCCCATGATTAAATGGCTCCTTTCATTCGTTACAGTAGTCCTCCGGGTGATCCTCCCAAAACCTTTCGAGCAGGAATCAGCCCTCTGGTAACTAACTCCCATTATACGCCACCCGGCCTTGTATTTCAAGCTTTTCAATGTTAGAATATGGCAGAACAACGTATTTTTTGAGGTGCAATTTCATGAAAACAGCTGGAATCATTGCGGAATACAACCCTTTTCACACAGGGCATAAATATCAGATTGATCATGTGAAGGGTACGCTTGGCGCAGACTATGTGGTCATTGCTATGAGCGGAGATTTTGTGCAGAGGGGTACGCCAGCCCTTCTTTCCAAATATGTGCGGGCCGAGATGGCCTTACGTGCCGGAGCAGACCTGGTGCTGGAGCTTCCTGTTTCCTGTGCCACAGCCAGCGCGGAGCTTTTTGCAAGGAGCGGCGTGCAGCTTCTTGATGGACTTGGGGTGGTGGACACCCTCTGCTTTGGAAGCGAATGCGGGGACACGGAGATTCTTATGAAGCTGGCCGGGATTCTTGTGGAAGAGCCAGAAGAATTCAAAAGTGCTCTTCGACGGAATCTGAAAGAAGGAATGACGTTTCCCAAAGCCAGGAGCTTGGTTCTTGGGGAAGTTTTGCCGGGAAATGAGTCTGAAAAATACCAGCAGGTGCTTTCCTCTCCCAACAATATTCTGGGGATTGAATACTGCAAGGCCATCCTGCGGGAAAACAGCTCCATTGTGCCGACTGCTATAAAGCGTGAAGGAAATGATTATCATGAAAATTCCTTGTTCACAGACAGCTTCCCATCGGCTTCTGCCATCCGAAATGCGGTGATCCAGTCGGCAGCTTCCAATACTGCTTCACTTGCAGATCTCGCCCGTAATTTTCTTCCTGCATCCTGCCAGGAATTGTTTTACGATGCCATTTGTAAGAATGCCTTTCTTCTGGAAAATGACCTGGACAGCCTGTACCGTTACTGCCTCCTTCAGGAAAATGAAACGAGCCTGTGCACATACCTGGACATGTCCCACTCTCTTGCCAGAAGAATTCTCGCCTGCCAGGATCAGTACGAGACCTTTTCCCAGTTTGCAGACCTTCTGAAAACCAGGGATATCACCCGCACCAGGATCCAGAGGGCGCTTCTTCACATGCTTCTTCATATTCAGAAGGCCCCGGAGCAGATTCCCTACGCCCGGGTTCTGGGCTTTCGAAAAAGCAGTTCGGCCCTTCTTGGAGAAATCAAAAAGCGTGGGCACATCCCTTTGCTTACGAAACTTGCCAATGCGAAGGAGATCCTTGCAGCTGCCAGTGATGAGCCTGCTCTGGCGGATCGCGAACCTGTTCGTATAAGGCTCTCTCAGTCTTCCTCCGCTCTTCCATTATTGGACGAAACCACCTTCGCCTCCAACCTCTACGAGAGCATGCTGGCACAAAAAAACGGCACTTCTTACGTGCATGAATACAAACAGCAAATTATAATTTTATAAAAACTTCTATCCATACAAAAAACATCCTGGCTGCTTCAAAATTCCCTGCAGTCAGGATGTTTGTATCTTATATCTTTATTTCTCATTAGAAAGAAGAATCCGGTCATTGTCCAGTTTCTTTCCGACGCCAACCTTAAACTTATCAAGAAGTCCCTCTACCGTAAGTCCTTTCTTCTCTTCTCCCTTGATATCCAGAACAATATTTCCGGAATCCATCATCAGAATGCGGTTGCCAAGCTCTAAGGCAGACTGCATGTTGTGGGTGATCATCAGACAGGTCAGATGATGTTCCTCCACAATCCTTTTGGTCAGGTTCAGCACCTTCTCGGCTGTGCCCGGGTCAAGTGCTGCTGTATGCTCATCCAGAAGCAGAAGCTTGGGCGGATTCATAGTTGCCATCAGAAGGGTAAGTGCCTGTCTCTGGCCTCCGGAAAGCAGTCCCACCGGATGGTTCATGCGGTTCTCCAGTCCGATATCCAGAAGCGCCAGCTGCTCACGGAACCGTTCCTTATCACTTTTGGAAATACGGGAAAGCCAGCCGCCTTTTCCTGCCGCAAGGGCAAGATTCTCTTCAATGGTCATGCCCGGCGCTGTTCCTCTCATAGGATCCTGGTAAAGGCGCCCAATGTTCTTGGCTCTGACATGCTGGGGCATAAACGTAATGTCCTGTCCATCCAGCACGATAGAACCGGAATCTGTGAGAAAATCCCCGCAGATGGCATTAAACATGGTAGACTTGCCGGCTCCGTTGGAACCGATGATGGTTGCAAAATCACCTTTTTCAAGATGAAGGGACAGATCCTGGATTGCCACCTTCTCATTCACGGTACCCGGATTAAAGGTTTTGGAAATATGTGAAAGCTTCAGCATGGCTTAAAATCCTCCCTTCTTGTGTGTCATTCTTCGTTTCAGCTGCGGCCACTGCCGTTTCAGGTACGGACCGGAAATAGCCAGAATGACGATCACAGAGGATACCAGCTTCAGCATAAATGCCGGCATGTTAAATCTCAGTGCAACGGTATACACCAGACGGAAAATAAAGGAACCAAGAACCATTCCCACCGCTCTTACAAAGATCCCGCCTTTTCCCAGGATGGTACCGCCGATGAGAAGGGAAGCCAGTGCGATGGTAACCATTCCCTGACCGATGTTGATATCCACAGATTTCTGTGACTGGGAAAGCAGGCATCCGGACAGTGCGGTAAAGGAGTTGGCGATACAAAGTCCCACGATTGTTGTAAATACGGGATTGATGGAGGACGACTTCACCATATCCGCGTTGTTTCCAGTGGCACGGATTGCAAGACCAAGCCGTGTCTTCAGGAAAACTACCAGGAACGCGATCACTGCTGCTACTGCGATCAGCGCAACAAGAATGTCTGCTCTTCCTTTCAATGGAGTATCTGCCAGAACATCCTTCATCATGGAAAATACCGTGTCTGTACGGTTCATATTGATCAGGGAAGAGCCTCCCATCACCGCAATGTTAATGGAATACAGTCCTGTATTCACAATAATTCCCGCAAGCAGACTGTCCACGCCCATCTTCGTCTGAAAGAATCCGGTTACAAAACCGGAGCAGATTCCAGCAAGCATTGCCGCTATAATGGATAAAAAAGGATGTCCGCTGACTGCCACGGCGGCTCCTACAGCGGCGCCTAAGGTAAAGCAGCCGTCTGTAGAAAGGTCGCAGACATTCAGCATGGAATAACTTAAAAATAATGCAAGGACAGTCAGGGAACAGATCAGTCCCAGTTTCAGGGCAGTTTCTCCTAAGGAGAGTGCAGTAGCCAGTGTCACAGTTTTTTCCTCCGGTTAGTTTTCTTCCAGTTCATCAAAGCTCTCTGCTGTGGTGATCTCATTTACCTGTGTGCAAAGAGGTTCCATAGCTGCTTTGACAGTCTCAAAATCAAGGCCAAGTGCCTCGCAGGTTTCTGTATTTACAGTTGCAGTACCGTTGTCAAAGGTCTCTACAGGAGTGGTAGCCGGGTCTGCACCGTTTAAAAGAATGTCAGCGATCATATCAGCTGTTTTTGCGCCAAGGTTTGCATAGTCAACGCCGTATCCTGCGAAAGCTCCGTTTAATGCGAAGGAATCAGCTCCTGTGTAGTGCGGGATTCCTGCATCAATGAATTTCTCATAGATGGAAAGTTCTGCTGTCATGATGGTGTTGTCCGTTGGGGTAAATACGGCATCTACACCGTCTGCAACAAGCGCATCTGCTGCAAGCTGTACCTCATCTGTGGTGGTTCCGGTACGCTCTACATACTCGATTCCGTTCTCATCCATGTAAGCCTTTGCTGCTTCGATGGCTGCTGTGGAGGAATCCTGTCCGATATCATATAAAAGTCCGATCTTTTTGGTGTCTGGATTTACTGCTTCGATCAGCTTCATAATGGAAGCGGTATCCAGATAATCGCTTGTTCCGGTAAGGTTTGCACCAGGTGCGTCAAGAGACTCTACCAGTCCTGCTCCAACCGGGTCAGATACTGCGGAAAATACAACCGGAGTGTCGGTTCCTTCTGTGCTTGCCTGCATACGCATAGCTACCGGAGTTGCAACGCCTACCATCAGATCTACGCCGTCAGCCTGGAAATCAGAGATGATCTGCTCCATTACGTTGGCATCCGCGTTGCAGTTGTCATAGGAGATCTCGAAGTTTACACCCTTTTCTTCCCCAATTTCTGCAAGACGGCTCTCTAAGTTGTCTACGATCTGGTTCAGGGATGCATCATCTACGTAGTTGCAGATACCGATCTTATAGTCATCTGCAAGAACAGGTGTTGCCATCATCATAGTTGCCATTGTTGCTGCTGCGATTGCGATCATTCTTTTTTTCATAGTTGTTTTCCTCTCTCTCTTAAAATTGGCTGGGGAATTACTGAGCCGATTCCCCGCATCTTGTCTGCGAGAAAGAATGAGTGGGATAAATAAAAATCCGCCTCAAGAACAACGCTTTCGTTGTTCTTTGAGACGGTAATAAGTTCTTATTATCGCGGTGCCACTCAAATTGACAAATCGTCCACTTTCTCATGTACAAACATACACTCCTGATTGGTAACGGGTTCGGTTCCCGTCGGTGCCTACTCTTGGTTCAAAATTTCGGGCCGCCCTCGAAAGTCCATTCCGCCAGCCGCTTCATACGAAGATCACACCATCCTCCGCTCTCTGTCAGGTCATCACTCATTCCATTCACAATGACCAAATGTCACATCTGGTTTACTACTCTTTCTCATCGGTTTAACTGGTTTATACTTTAGCACAGTACTGTAAGAATGTCAAGTGCAATTTTAAAGATATCGAGAATTGCGGCGCGAAATCATGCAAAGCATGATTTCTGTGCATCGCGAAGCGTGTTACTGGGCACGGAGTGAACAGTAACAGCTGCTTTGCAGCGGAGCAATTCGTGGATATCAAGTTAGGGTCAAAATGCTTTTTGCCCCTAACTTCCTTTAAATGGAATAGTCTGAATCTGTCATGTGTAGAAATGCCATGGTCTTCGGGTTCTTCGGGCAGGCGAAAAATTCTTTGGAAGGAGCTTCTTCTACAATTACGCCATCTTCCATATACACCACCCAGTTCGCCACTTTCCGGGCAAATTCCATTTCGTGAGTAACTACTACCATGGTGGTTCCCTCGTCTGCCAGTTTCCGCATAACATCCAGAACTTCTCCGGTGAGTCTTGGATCCAGGGCAGATGTGGGCTCATCAAACAGCACCACTTCCGGGTTATAGGCAATGGCTCTTGCAATGGCCACGCGCTGCTGCTGACCGCCGGAGAGCTGATCCGGGTAGAAATTGGCACGATTCTCCATGCCTACTTTTCCCAGCATTTCCATAGCTCTTTTTTGGGCTGCTTTGACAGAGATTTTTCGGGCTGCTGTAAGGCCTTCCAGCACATTCTGAAGGGCTGTTTTGTTGCGAAAAAGATTATAGCCCTGGAAAACAAAGCCCATTTTCATCCGCAATTCTTTAATTTCCTTCCTGGTAACTGCGGTAATGTCCTTCTGGAAGTCATCAAAGGTAATCTCTCCCTGATCTGCCTGCTCAAGGAAACTGATACAGCGCAAAAGGGTGGTTTTTCCTGAGCCGCTGTTTCCCAGAACTGCGATCACAGAACCCTTCTCCACTTTAAAGTCCACACCTTTCAGGACCTCATTTGAACCAAATTTTTTATGAATATTTTTTACTTCCAGCATAGGTTTTCACGCTTCTACTTTCAGAATATCATTAAAATAGTTATTGGCGATCATCATCACGCCCATTGCGGTGATCACTACAATTTCTTCCTCTGTGAACTGCTCTTTTAACTGGGCATAAATTTCCTCCGGAACATTTTTCGGGTCTCTGGCAAGGGCGCGTCCGAATGAAATCAGGAGATTTTCTTTGTCCGTAAATTCAAAGGTATCGAAATCGATTCCGTTCTCTTTCAGAAGCTTTCTGAAATACGTGCTGCATACCAGGCAGTCGTTTTCCTCCGAGATGGCATACTCGAAAAAGTCGCCTGCCCGCTTGCCGATCAGTCTCTGAAGCTCCCGGTCCAGAGCATAAGAACTGGCCTCAATGGCATTGAACGCCTCTGCATTGTGAAGCAGGGTAAGCTTCTCGTTGGTAAGCTTATAGCCCTGTGCAAGGTGCTCCTCGATTACTTTCTTTTCTTTTTCTCCGGCGGTTTCCGGATTTATTTTTGAAATATAAGACATATTATCATCCTTTCACTGGCGCAGGTGTATTCCAGACCAGTTTTTTCTCAAAATAGTTTTGGATCCAGGTTAAAACCGTGCAGATCATTAGATAGATGACTGCTGCTTCGCAGTACAGGGCAAATGGTTCATAGGTTCTGGCCGCGATCTGCTGTGCGGTGGTAAAAAGTTCCACTACTGTAATGCTGGAAGCAAGGGAGGTATCCTTGGTTAATCCGATCAGGGAATTGAATAATGGCGGGAATGCAATCCGAAATGCCTGGGGCATTACAACACGTAACATGGTCTGTGGATAATTCAAACCTATCATGTACGCGGCTTCTGTCTGTCCCTGGGGTACAGCCTGGATGGCAGAACGGAAAATTTCGGCATTGTATGCGCCAAGGTTCAGTGCAAAAGCAATCACAGCAGACGGAAAAGCATCCAGCACAATTCCCACAGAGGGCAGACCGAAGAAAATGATAAACAGCTGTACAATCAGCGGCGTTCCTCTGAATACCCAAATGTAGAATCTGGAAAATTGCTTCAGTCCTTTGATATTTGCAGTCTGTACCACTGCCAGAAACAGTGCAATGGTACAGCCAAGTACAAAAGAAATTAAGGTAAGGGGAATGGTAACTTTAATTCCGGGGATAAGGATTCTGGTAAAAGAAGAAATCAGAATCTGTGCTAATCTTTCACTCATGATTCGCTGTCCGGTGCCTCAGTGAAATCGGCGTCAAAATAATTTTCTGAAAGCTTGGATAAAGTACCGTCCGCTTTTAATTCGTCAATCGCTGTCTGGATGGCATCCAGAAGTTCTGTTTCCCCTTTTTTCACAGGAACTGCATATTCATCAACAGAGTCTGGGACGGAAAAAGCGGCTTCCAGCTCTGCATCCGGGTGTTCTTTCAGATAACTGCTGAACACATTTGCGTTAAAGCTGCAAAAATCAGCTCTGCCTGAGAGAACCAAAGATGCAGCCTCATCCGAGGTGGAAATTGCAACTACTTCGGCACCGGCGGCTTTGTAAATGTCAGCGGTAGTGGAGGTAATATTGGTAGCAACCTTTTTTCCCTTCAGGTCATCCCAGGATTTAATCTCATCGTTGCCCTTTTTGATCACAACCTGCTGCTCGATATAAAAATAGGGGCCTGCGAAATCATATTTTTCTTTTCGTTCGTCTGTAACACTTACAGCATTGATTACAGTATCAATACGGCCGCTGTCAATTCCTGCAAGAAGAGAATCCCAGTCAGCTTCGGTAAAGTCCACCTCTACTCCCAGCTTCTCTGCAATTGCCTTTGCTACATCCACATCAAAGCCAGTGAGATTTCCATCTTCATCGTGGTATGTATATGGCTGATAAGTTCCCTCCACACCTACTTTGATCACACCTGCATTCTGAATATCCTCCAGTTCATTTGCAAATACAAGCTGTGTGCCGCCAAAAAGAAGAGTTCCTGTTAAAACAGCTGTAAAAAGTCTATGTAATGTTTTCGTTTTCATAATAATTCTCCTCGTTCAATTTATAAAATATTGTCTGTTCGTTGTGATTTGCTGCAATGGAATCATTCACGGATTTCCCAAAGCTGAAAGATTCACAACATTTTCTGCCGAATGTTTGGATGATGCAATATAGTAACAAGTCTTAAAGCTGCAGTGGTCATTCTCATTTTCATTTCCATTTCCCCCTGTTTTATATTTCCTATTTTTTCAATAGGTTTAATGTGATTAAGATGATAACATAGGACAACCAGATTGTCTACTATAGAATTTTAATAGCTGGTTATAGGATATATTTATAGCGGAAGTGTGTTCATAGAGGATTTCGGCTAGAGCGTGTTTGAAAAAGGCTTTCTGCAAGATGTGCGTCACAATTTGCGGGAGATTTTACCCCCAAAAACAACAAAGTGCAGTTCCGGTATGCACGAAGCATATCCGGGCTGCACTTTGTTTTTAAAATGAAAATTATGATACTTGTTTTTATATCGTATGACCGATAAAAATCCGAACTTTCCTGTGCGTTGCACAAGAAGCAGCGTTTGCTGCGTAAGCTTAATTCTTAAAACTATGGATCGGAGCCGGGATGCGTCCGCCTCTTGCTACAAAAGCTTCGCAGGAGAAATTATTGACCGGCATGATCGGGGCATATCCAAGAAGGCCGCCAAATTCAACCGTCTCTCCCACTCCTTTTCCGATTACCGGGATCAGACGGACTGCTGTGGTCTTCTGGTTCACCATTCCAATGGCTGCCTCATCTGCGATAATACCGGAAATAGTGGATGCCTTGGTGTCTCCCGGAACTGCGATCATATCCAGTCCAACGGAGCATACGCAGGTCATGGCTTCCAGCTTCTCAATGGTAAGGGCGCCTGCTGTCACAGCGTCGATCATTCCCTGATCCTCACTGACTGGAATAAACGCGCCGCTTAATCCGCCCACTGCTGTGGATGCCATGACACCGCCTTTTTTCACCTGGTCGTTCAGAAGGGCAAGGGCTGCAGTGGTTCCCGGTGCGCCGGCTCTCTCAAGGCCGATCTCCTCCAGAATCTCAGCCACACTGTCGCCGATTGCAGGAGTTGGCGCAAGGGAAAGATCCACAATACCAAATGGAACGCCAAGCATCTTGGATGCCTCACGGGCAACCAGCTGTCCCACACGGGTAACCTTAAATGCGGTACGTTTGATCATCTCGCAGAGAGTCTCGAAATCCTCTCCTCTTACTTTCTCAAGAGCGGTTTTTACAACGCCAGGTCCGCTGACGCCGACATTGATAATACTGTCTGCCTCTGTAACACCGTGGAAAGCACCTGCCATAAACGGGTTGTCATCCGGCGCGTTGCAAAATACCACCAGCTTGGCACAGCCAAGGGAATCCTGCTCTTTGGTAGCCTCTGCTGTCTCAAGGACGATTTCTCCCATCAGCTTCACGGCGTCCATGTTGATTCCGGTCTTTGTGGAACCAACGTTTACAGAGCTGCACACCCGCTCAGTGCTTGCAAGTGCCTGGGGAATGGAACGGATCAAAAGCTCTTCTGCGGGGGTCATTCCTTTGCTTACAAGAGCAGTGTATCCGCCGATAAAGTTTACTCCAACCTGTTTTGCAGCTTTGTCAAGAGTCTTGGCGATGGTCACAAAGTCCTCTGTGGTCTTGCAGGCAGCTCCGCCTATCAGACCAATCGGGGTTACGGAAATTCGTTTATTTACAATGGGAATTCCGTACTGGGCAGAAATCTTCTCTCCGGTTGCTACCAGATCCTTAGCATAAGTGGTAATTTTGTTATAAATTTTTTCATTTAATTTATCAAGATCACTGTCAATGCAATCCAGCAGGCTGATTCCAAGGGTGATGGTACGAACATCCAGGTTCTCCTGCTCGATCATTTTATTGGTCTCGTTTACCTCAAACATATTAATCATAGCGTATGTGTTCCTTTCAAGTATAATGAAACTGTCGTCTTCTGACGACATTTTTAATGAAAGTCAGCTGTCCGGGACTTTCCTTTCAGATTCTATGCATTACGTTGAAAATATCCTCGTGCTGACAGTGGATCACTACGCCGATCTCATCCCCGAGAGCAGCCAGTTCCTTGGAAAGAGTTGCAATTTCCTTGTCTGAAGCGCTGGTGTCTGCGACCATCATCATGTTAAAATATCCCTGTACAATCGTCTGGGAAATGTCCAGAATGTTGACCTGGTTCTGGGCAAGATAGGTACATACCTTTGCAATGATACCAACGGTGTCGTTTCCTACTACTGTGATGATTGTTTTTTTCATGATACTCCTCCTGTGTTTGGGCATGCGGCCCATATTTGACTGTTGCTGCAAGCAGCAGCTATGGCTGTCTCAGGGAAACTCATTGCTGTACTCTAAAGCAAATTTGAAAAAAGCTCCAGATGAACAGTCCAAGATCTCCCCCATGACCTGTATACAAAAACGGACAGAATGTTTTCCGAAACCGCCGCCATCTGCGGCAGCAAAAAAGCCAGCTTGGGGCGTGCAGATTGCGGGAATGCTTTTTCAACCTCACTCTAGAGCATGACCACATCTGAAATACTGTCACGTTTCGCAACCTGTATCTTGAAATCTTTGGATTTATATGGATTATCTCCAAGGGTCACCTCTGAGCACACGGTCTCATAGGCAAGAGCCTCGTAGTTGTTTTCCTTGCTTAAATGTCCCAGGAATATGGCTTTCATATCGTCATGCAAAAGCCGACAAAGCAGCCTTCCTGCATTTTCATTGGAAAGATGCCCTCTGTCTCCCAGGATACGCTGTTTCAGATAATAGGGATAGCTTCCCACCTGAAGCATGCGGATATCGTGGTTCGCTTCCAGCAAAAGGGCGTCCAGATTCTGTAAATTATCTACTATGTATTTGTTATATTTGCCAAGGTCTGTGGCAATCCCCACTGCCTTGTCCTGACATTCCAGACGATATCCTACAGGCTGTGCCGCATCGTGTGGAATGGAAAACGGATGGATGGTCAGATCCTTAATATGAAAGTCCTGATCCTCCTCAATCTCATGGAAGGTATCCTCGGGAAGCTTCTGCATGTTCTTCATACGGCTGATGGCATCTGCCGTGCCGCCTGTTGTATACACGGGAATGTGGTATCTGCGCGCCATCACCCCAAGCCCGCTTACATGATCGGAATGCTCGTGGGTGACCAGGATAGCATCAATGTCATTGCCTGTCAGCTCCAGCTGGTTCAGGCCCTGCTCAATTCTTTTCCCGCTGATTCCTGCATCTACCAGGACATGGGTTTCTTCTGATCCCACATAAATACAGTTTCCGCTGCTGCCGCTGGCAATGCTACAAAATCTCATTTCTTCTTACTCCTTCTTCGATCTGCTTCCATGTTTCTTCCAGATCGCCGTTATTTTCTACCGTATAGTCTGTGTGGGCACGGAAATATTCCACTGAAGCCTGATTGCGGATGATACCAAGAGATTTTTCCCTTGTATAGCCCCGGTTCTCCATCAGTCTCTGAATCCGGATTTCTTCGTCTGTGTGGACATACCACACTTCATCGCAGAATTCTTCGTAATGCTCTTCTAAGAAAAGAGCCGCCTCTACAATGCAAAGCTTGCAGCCCTGTTGTTCCTTCTCTTTCAGACTTCGTAAAATATACCGTTTCACAGCCGGATGAATGATGCCGTTTAACTGCTCCAGCATATCCGGTTGTCCAAATACTACATCCGAAACCCTCTTCCGGTCAATAGTTTTATCGTTTTTTATCACATCTTTTCCAAACAGGCGGATCACGGGCTCATAACATTCTTCCCCAGGTTCCATCACAAGATGGCCAACTTCGTCTGCCTGAATTACGTATGCATCGTATTTTTTCTCAAGGAAAGCAAGCACCGTGCTTTTCCCGGCGCCTACCCCTCCTGTAATTCCTATGGTTCTCATTTGTTTTGCCTCATATGCATGGATTTATTTCGCTTCGTACCAGTTATCTCCCTGGTGCATGTCCACTTCCAGCTCTACTGCCAGATGAGCAGCCCCCTTCATCTCCTCTTCCAGAATTCTGGAAACCTGTGGAATTTCATCCTTCCAGGTTTCAATGAGAAGCTCATCGTGTACCTGAAGCACAAGCCTGGATCTTAATTTCTCATCCAGAAGGCGCTTATACACACGGTTCATGGCAATTTTAATAATATCTGCGGCAGTTCCCTGAATTGGGGAGTTCATTGCCACTCGCTCTCCAAAGGAACGCTGCATGAAATTACTGGATTTCAGTTCCGGCACCGGACGTCTTCTGCCAAACATGGTGGAAACGTAGCCCTTTTCTTTTCCCTGCTCCACCAGACCATCCAGAAAGCCCTTAATACTTGGGTATGTCTCAAAATACTTCTGGATATAGGCAGCTGCTTCTTTCCTGGTAATGCTAAGATCCTGACTCAGTCCAAAGGAGCTGATACCGTACACAATGCCGAAGTTTACTGCCTTGGCGTTTCGTCTCTGCAGCGGGGTGACTTCTTCAAGGGGGATGTGGAATACCTGGGATGCAGTCAGTCTGTGGATATCCTCTGCCTCCCGGTATGCCTGGATCAGCTTCTCATCCCCGGACATATGGGCCAGCACGCGAAGCTCAATCTGAGAATAATCCGCATCCAGAAATACAAAGCCAGGCTCCGGCACAAAAACCTTGCGGATCAGTCTTCCCAGCTCCATGCGCACTGGAATGTTCTGAAGATTCGGCTCTGTACTGCTGATTCTGCCTGTTGCGGTAATAGTCTGGTTAAAGGTGGAATGGATTCTTCCATCTGCTTCAATTACAGCGCCAAGACCGTCTGCATAGGTGGATTTCAGCTTGGCAAGCTGCCTGTATTCCAAAATATCGTTTACAATGGGATGATCCGGTGCCAGCTTCTCCAGAATGTCTGCGGAAGTGGAATAGCCGGTTTTGGTCTTTTTCCCGCCGGGAATTCCCATTTTTTCAAAAAGGATAACTCCAAGCTGCTTGGGGGAATTAATATTGAATTCCTCTCCTGCCTGCTGCCAGATCAGCTTCTCCAGCTCCTGGATGCGGACCGTCAGCTGATCTCCGTAATTTTTCAGTTCTTCCCCTTTCACTTCGATTCCCCATTTTTCCATGGAATCCAGGGTAAATACAAGGGGAAGCTCAATTTCTGTGTAAACTTTCCACATGCTGGTTTCCTTCAGCTTCTCTTCCAGCGGCCCTCTGACACAAAATGCGGTGTAGGCCATGTAGCATGCCAGCTGCTCCAGCTCTGGCATGTCCTGCTCCCAGGCTTTTTTCAGGGAGATTTTGCCAAGAAGCTCTTCTTTTGCAGGAATGGCTTTGCCATCCAGATAATCCCGGGCAAGCTCTTCATAGGTATAAGTGCTCTTTAATGGATTCAGAAGGTAGGCTGCAATACCGCAGTCAAAGACCTTTGCTTCCGGGCGCAGTTCGATATGCTTTAACATGGCTTTTACATCCATGGAGCAAAGCATGGTATTCTGGCTGAGACTTTCAAGTTTCTCACTAAGATAGCCTGGTGTAGTCATTCCCTGTACTGGAATGTAATAAATTTCATCCTCATTTAATGCCAGTCCCAGACCGTATGTGCCCTCTTTGTCTCCAAGAAGACTGACTCCAACCGCTTCTGCCTGCGCCGCTTTCTCAAAAAGAGCCTCGCAGCCCTCGAAATCACTGCAGGTAAAAAAGTCCTGTTCCATAGAGTCCTCGTTCACCTGTGCAGGATCAAAGCGGTTCAAAAAGCTTCTGAAATCCAGCTTTCGGCACAGCTCATAGGCTTCCTTTGTGTAAAGATCCCCGACTTTGGCATCCTCACAGGAAAATTCCACCGGGCTGTCCGTACAAATTGCAGCAAGTTCCCGGCTTAACTGTGCCAGTTCGTAATGTTCCAGAAGGGATTCCCGCGCACGTTTCTGGGGAATCTCTTCCGCGTGGGCGTAAGCATTCTCCACAGTGCCGTATTCTTTAATCAAGCGGGTGGCATTTTTCTCTCCCACTCCCGGGATTCCCGAAATATTGTCTGCGGAATCTCCCATAAGGGCTTTCAGTTCGATAATCTGGGAGGGAGTGACCTGATAATGCTCCAGCACCTCATCCTCATGATAGCTCTCTATAAGGGTCTGTCCCTTGGCTGTTTTTGGAATACGAATCAGGGTTTTCTTTGATGCCAGCTGCAGCAGATCCCGGTCACCGGAAAGAACTGTCACATCCATACCTTTCTCTTCGCTTCTTTTCGCCAGGGTTCCAAGGAGATCGTCTGCCTCATAGCCGGCCAGGGAAATGGTGGTTATCCCCATGGCAGCCAGCATTTCCTGAAGCAGGGGAAGCTGCTCTTTTAGTTCTTCCGGCATTGGTTTGCGGGTACCTTTATATTCTGGATATTTCTGATGACGGAAGGTAGGCTCGCTTCTGTCAAAAGCTACTGCCAGGTATTCCGGCTTTTCTTCTTCCAGTACTCTAAACAGAATATTCAGAAAACCGTAAACAGCGCCCGTGTGCAGTCCCTCCGGACTGGTGAGATCCGGCAGCCCGTAAAATGCTCTGTTCAAAATACTGTGACCATCTATCAATAAAATTTTCTCACACATGTGTGCCTCCTGTACAGCAGTTTTTTTCAAACACGCTCTAATATAACGAAAATCAAATATCAGCTCTATTGCCACAGCATATAAAAAATCAGACAAGTCAACATAGCGGTTACTTAATATTCGCTGTAATGCAGATTACAAGGTCTGCATAATAATATAAATTAAAAATCCTCCAAGCCCAGCAATTAAGGTACAAAAACCTACGCCGCTTAAGGCTCTTCGGAATTTCATTTTCAATATATAGTGCTTGGATCTGCGGATGTCATCCTCAAGAAGCTCCCGAAGGTCCAGCGAAGAATCCCCGCTTTCCTCATCCAGCTGGCGCATGGCGGCATGAACAATGAAATACGTCTCCAGTTCATCGTAACAGGATGGACAATTCTCCACATGATCCAGAAAATCCTCCAGCTCATTTACGGACAGATCATGTTCAATATATCGGTTTACCATACTCTCAGCAGTCTGACAATTCATGGATTTTCCCCCTGTCTTTTTGGTACTGTAGTTCTTCGCCGCTGTTTTCCACTGCAGGTTCTCCTGCAGTATTTTCTGCAAGCCTACGGCCCATATCGGTTATTATATCCGAATCCTCAAAAAAACACAAGGGAGTGGAAAAAAACATGGCATCGTTCTTTTGCACTCCCTTTTGCGGTTTCTTATTCTTCTGCTGTAAGCACCCTTGGCGGGTCATTCAAAATCTTCATAAATTCCTCGCCTGTAATGGTTTCATGCTCATACAGGTATTTGGCAAGCTCGTGGAGCTTCTCAATGTTGTCCTCCAGGATCTTGTAAGCTTTCTCATGCTGTCTGCGCACCAGTTCCACAACCTTCTTGTCCAGAAGAGTCTGTGTCTCAAAGGAACAGCTCAGGCTTGCATCTCCGCCCAGATACTGGTTGTTCATGCTCTCCATTGCTACCATGTCAAATTCGTCACTCATTCCATAGCGGGAAATCATGCCCCGGGCAATTTTAGTCGCCTGCTCAATATCATTGGATGCACCTGTTGTGATGCTGTGGAAAATCAGTTCCTCTGCAGCACGCCCTCCTGTGAAGGTGGCGATCTTGTTCTCCAGTTCCTCCTTGGACATCAGGAAATGTTCCTGTTCATCCACCTGCATGGTGTATCCAAGTGCACCAGAGGTACGGGGGATAATGGTAATCTTATGAACCGGAGCCGAATCCGTCTGCTTGGCAGCTACAAGTGCGTGTCCCACCTCGTGATAAGAAACGATCAGCTTCTCCTTATTGGAAAGTACGCGGTTCTTCTTCTGATATCCAGCAATTACAACCTCAATGCTCTCTTCAAAATCTGCCTGTGTAGCAAATTTTCTGCCGTCACGTACTGCACGCAGGGCAGCCTCATTTACAACATTGGCAAGCTCTGCGCCGGAAGCTCCGGCTGCTGCCTTGGCAATATCCTCAAAGCGTACGCTATCCGCAATCTTGATCTTCTTGGCGTGAACCTTAAGAATTTCCTCACGACCCTTCAAATCGGGAAGTTCTACCGGAATACGTCTGTCAAATCGTCCCGGACGAAGCAATGCCGGATCAAGAGAATCCGGACGATTGGTTGCTGCCAGAATCACAACACCCTTAGAACCGTCAAAGCCATCCATCTCTGTAAGAAGCTGATTCAGGGTCTGCTCACGCTCATCATTCCCGCCGGTGAAGCTTCCGCTGTCACGCTTCTTTCCGATAGTATCAATTTCGTCAATAAATACGATACAGGGTGCTTTCTCATTAGCCTGCTTAAACAGATCCCGAACCTTGGCAGCTCCCATACCAACAAACATTTCTACAAATTCAGAGCCTGAGATAGAGAAGAAAGGAACCTCCGCTTCACCTGCAACTGCCTTGGCAAGCAGGGTTTTACCTGTACCTGGAGGGCCTACAAGAAGGGCACCTTTGGGCATGGAAGCTCCGATTTCCGTATATTTCTGCGGATTGTGAAGATAATCTACGATTTCCGTAAGAAGCTCCTTGGCCTCATCCTCGCCTGCTACGTCTGTAAACTTAATACCTGTGGAAGATTTCACATATACCTTGGCATTGCTTTTGCCAAAGGACATGGCTCCGCCAGGACCTCCGCCCATGGAGCTCATCATCTTCCTGCTCAGCCATCTACCAAGTAAAACAAAGATGCCAATGGGAATCACATAACCTATGATCAGACTGAGAAGAATGGACTGCTTCTGGGGCTCTACTGCCTCCATGCTGGTGCCGGCGTCGTAAAGGCGGCTTACCAGATCCGGATCATCCATGCGCACGGTCTTGCAGACAACGTCTTCTCCGTTCTTTCTTACCACATAATAGATGTAATCATCCTGTACTTCTGCCTTGGACACATTTCCACGCTCTACATTGCTGAGGAATGTGCTGTAATCTGTCTTCTCCACAGAGCGCTCCTGCATGGCAGGGATTGCGAACACGTTCAGGAGAAGAATCACCACTACCGCCACCAGCACGAAAATGTATAAGGGACGGTTCTCTGGTTTTTTATGGTCAATATTCATTGGCATTTCCTCCATATTCTGTCAACTGTTAAATACTTTAGCATTTCTAATTGGGAATATCAATATTCTGCCCGGAAAATTTATAAACTTTTCATTCTTTTCATCATTCCTTTATTTCCTCATTGTGTGTATTTTTTACACAATTTCATAAATTAATTTCGGAAATCCACTTGCATAACATGACAATTTATGCTATCATATATCTTGTTTCAACCGCCGGCATGTCGGAATGGCAGACGAGGCAGACTCAAAATCTGTTGTAGGCAACTACGTGTGGGTTCAAGTCCCACTGCCGGCAATTTCATACGTTTCTATGAATCCCGTCAGAGCCTTGTCCTGCGGGATTTTTTCTTACCTAAGGGAGTAAACATGAAGCCAAAAGTATTTATAGCCGCCCATCTTGTTGCTTGGATTTAATTGCACAAAAAGCGATACCACTCAACTTCCGGAGTTGAACGATATCGCTTTTTATATTGTGCTTAATTGCCTAATTACAATTCATCCCCGGCAATCACGCCTTCTCCTCATCTTCCAGCAGCTTCTCAAAAATCGGGAAGCAGTCGAAGGTTGCGAAGTAGTCTCTTGGGGTCTCGGCGCGGCGGATCATGTCGAAGGTTCCGTCCTCGTGAAGAAGGATCTCCGCAGATTTCAGCTTGCCGTTGTAGTTGTAGCCCATGGAAAAGCCGTGGGCACCGGCATCATGGATCACCAGATAATCTCCCATGTCAATCTTCGGAAGATAACGGTCAATGGCAAATTTATCATTGTTCTCACAAAGAGATCCTGTAATGTCATACAGATGATCGCAAGGCTGATCCTCCTTGCCAAGAACGGTAATATGATGATAAGCACCGTACATAGCCGGACGCATCAGGTTTACTGCACAGGAATCCACGCCGATATATTCCTTGTGGGTATGTTTCTCATGGATTGCCTTGGTTACCAGGCAGCCATACGGTCCCATCATGAAACGTCCCAGCTCAGTGTAGATTGCCACATCTCCCATTCCTTCCGGAACAAGAACTTCCTCGTAAACCTTGCGCACACCCTCTCCGATCACACGGATATCATTAGGTGTCTGTTCCGGACGATACGGAATACCGATACCACCGGAAAGATTGATAAACTTAATGTGCGCTCCTGTCTCCTTCTGAAGCTTAACAGCAAGCTCAAACATTACCTTTGCAAGCATTGGGTAATATTCGTTCGTTACAGTATTGCTGGCAAGAAATGAATGGATACCAAACTCCTTTGCACCCTTGCTTTTAAGAATACGGAAAGCATCAAAAATCTGTTCCGTTGTCATACCGTATTTGGCATCTCCCGGATTGTCCATAATATCATTGCTGATCTTGAATACTCCGCCTGGATTATAGCGGCAGCTGATAATTTCCGGAATCCTGCCTACAGCCTTTTCCACACTCTCAATGTGAGTGATATCATCCAGATTAATAATTCCACCAATTTCATCTGCATACTTAAACTCTTCGTTCGGAGTATCATTGGAGGAAAACATAATGTCTCCCTTTCCGCAGCCGATTGCCTTGGAAAGCATAAGCTCTGTCATGGAAGAGCAGTCACAGCCGCAGCCATATTCCTGCAGAATCTTAATGAGAAATGGATTAGGTGTTGCTTTTACGGCAAAAAATTCCTTAAATCCCTTATTCCATGCAAATGCTTCCTTTAAAGCCTGTGCATTCTCACGGATTCCCCTCTCATCATAGAGATGGAACGGTGTAGGATACTTCTTTGCAATTTCCTGAACCTTCTCCAATGTTACAAAAGGTGTTTTTTTCATAATAGTTTCTCCTCGTTTATAAAATGTACAGCTATTTGTTACTTAGCCTCAATCACATGAAGCATGTTTGTAACAGCACCCTCCCTGGTCATATTCGTAGCCGGATCTCCTACAGTAAACACGATCAGATCGCCCTTCTTTGCAAGACGCTTTCTGCGGACAACGCTCATGGCCTGGGAAATAATATGCTCTGTGGAATCCTTCTCATATCCCTTCAACGGAGTCACACCCCAAACCAGCTGCAGTCTGTGAAGAACCGTATCACTGGGCGTAACTGCATAGATGGGAACAGCCGGGCGGAAATTGGAGATCAGTCTGGCCGTTCTTCCGCTAAAGGTAGGCGTTACAATAGCTTTTACCTTCAAATCTCTTGCTGTTTGTACTGCTGCAAGCCCCACAGCACTGGAAACACGGCTCTCTCCGCACATATTACGGCCATGGGTGTAGGACTCGTAATTCAGATGAGGCTCTGTATTCTGTGCGATTTCTACCATCATTTTCAGTGCCTCCAGCGGGTATTTACCTGCCGCAGTCTCACCTGACAGCATAATTGCATCTGTACCGTCATAAATAGCATTTGCAACATC
Organism: Blautia segnis; assembly: GCF_014287535.1. Taxonomy (NCBI): domain Bacteria; kingdom Bacillati; phylum Bacillota; class Clostridia; order Lachnospirales; family Lachnospiraceae; genus Blautia; species Blautia segnis. The sequence continues at coordinate 70,312 of NZ_JACOOT010000025.1, forward strand.
TGCAACCTCTGCTCTTGTTGGACGCGGATTGCGGATCATGGAATCCAGCATCTGTGTAGCTGTGATAACCGGAACGTAATTTTCGTTGCATTTGCGGATGATCATCTTCTGAATGTAGGGAACCTCACTCGGAGGAATCTCCACTCCAAGATCACCTCTGGCAACCATAATTCCATCTGCTGCCTTAATGATCTCGTCGATATTCTCAACGCCCTCTGCATTCTCAATCTTGGCAATGATACCAATATCCTGACCGCCGTTTTCATCCAGAAGCTGTCTGATTTCCCGGATTGCCTTTGCATCCCGGACAAAGGAAGCTGCAATATAGTCAAATTCCTGCTGAATTCCAAATAAAATATCAGCTTTATCCTGCTCTGTAATTCCCGGAAGTTTCACTTTCACATAAGGGACATTGATTCCTTTACGCTCGCCAAGCTCACCGCCATTTAAAACACGGCAGACAATGTCACAGTTCTTTATATTCTCGATTTCCAGCTCGATCAGACCATCATCGATCAGGATTTTGCCGCCTTTTTTAACATCCTTATGCAGATTCTCATACGTAATGGCAACACGGGTTTCATCTCCCTCTATGTCACCTGTGGTAAGTGTAAATTCACTTCCTGTTTCCAGCATAACCTTCTTATGATCCTTCAGAAGCTTGGTACGGATCTCAGGTCCCTTGGTATCAAGAAGCATAGCAACAGGAATATTCAGCTCTTCCCTCAGGTTCTTGATCATGTCCACGCGCCCTCTGTGTTCTTCATGAGAGCCATGGGAAAAATTAAAACGGGCAATATCCATTCCGGCACGCATCATAGCTTTCAATACAGTTTTCTTACTGGAGGCCGGTCCCAGAGTACAGATGATTTTTGTTCTTTTCATAGCAGTTTATCCCTCTGTTTGTAATAGTTTACAGAACCTCACATCTATAGTGAGTTCCCGGAATCCCAAGGAAGCAAAACCATCTGCTTCACCCCCGGATTCTGTTTAAAGTATGTGCCAAAGCATATTGAAAAGGCTCTACTTCACATGTGTATGAGTAAAAAGATGGTCCTGGCAGTACTCATAATTTCCGTTACATCTGGAGCAAAAGCGAAATTCCAGATTGGGATCATCAAGCTCGGTGCGCCCGCAAATTGCACATTTATGCTTGGTCAGTGCACCACCGCCTGACCCGGTACGTCCTCTTGGCTCCATCGCCCTGCGAAATTCATTCCTTCTGTGGACCTCCTTCGGATTATACCGACTGAAATCCTTACTTCCAAAGTAAAAAATAATGAAGTTCAACAGTGAAGCCACAATAGGGATCACCAGATACCATGCACCTGCCATAATGTACTGAATCATTTCATATGCAACAATCACTACATAGAAAACCGCCATCCACTTCATCTTCACCGGAATGATAAACATAAGAAGAACCGACATATCCGGATAGCACATTGCATATGCAAGGAATGTGGACAAGCTGATATAATAGGTGGAGAATACGCTTCCTACCAGAACATTCCCTCCAAGAAGGAAGTATAAAATAAAAGCGCCTATAATTGTAAACAGGATTCCCGAAAAAATATACAAAGTATATTTAAAGGTACCAATCGTACGCTCCAGTGACGTTCCGATCGGATAATAAAAGAATAAAACCGCAATTGCAAACCAGAGTACACCTGCAGTACTTGGCGGATACAAAACCCATGTCACCAGTCTCCATATCTGTCCACGCAAAATATACGCCGGTTCCAGACTCAGCCAGTTCAGAAGGCTTGGATTTATGATCGTAAGCGCATAGCCAATCACGTAACAAACAATAATGTAAACTGTCAGATTGGGAATTCCGAATCTTCCATATTTGCGTTCCCACTTGTCAATAAATTTCATGTAATCCTCCATTCTCTGATGATCAGAAAAATTTCTTCTTGGATAGAATCACTGCCGCCACAATACTTACCAGAACGGACAACACGATTACCACTAAAAATCCCCATTTATCTGCTGAAAAAGGCATTCCTGCAGGACTTAGGTTCATGCCGTAGGCACTGAACACAATGGTGGGAATACTCATAACAATGGTAATGACAGATAAAACCTTCATAACCACGTTCAAGTTATTGGAAATAACAGATGCAAAGGTTCCCATCATACTGCTCAGGATACCGCTGTAAATGTTCGCCATCTCAATTGCCTGCTTATTCTCTATGATAACATCCTCCAGAAGATCTGTGTCCTCCGGATACTGCTTGATACTCTCTACTTTCAGAAGCTTCTCCAGCACTACCTCATTGGAACGAAGAGAGGTTGTAAAATAGACCAGTGATTTCTCCAGTTCCAAAAGCTCTAATAATTCCTGATTCCTAGTAGACATATGAAGCTTCTCTTCTACCTGCTCGCTCTTCTTATCTATAATTCGCAGATAATGCAGGTACATGGTCGCATTGCGATACAGAATCTGCAGAATAAATCTGGTCTTCATATAGGTAAAAAAGTTCCGCACCCTTCCTTCCATAAAACGGGTAAGTACCTGCGTATCCTCCAGACATACGGTAATGATCATTTTCCTGGTAACTATAATGCCCAGAGGGATGGTGCCGTACCAATCCTTTTCATTACGTTCCTCAATGATCGGAACATCTACAAGTATCAGGGTATAATTGTCTTCCACTTCGATACGGGAACGCTCTTCTTCATCAAGAGGTGCCCGAAGATCATCCACTTCAATTCCAAATCGCTCGGATATCTCAAATATCTCAGTTGCAGTAGGATTGGTCATCGCAATCCAGCAATCCTCCTGTGGCTCCTGGATTTCATGAATTGCCCCTTCTATTGTCTTGAAAACCCTTACCACAATCTGCACTCCTTCCATCACAAAAATACAGTTTCCATTATAATTTGTACAAGAAATTTTGTCAATTCTAATAGATTCGGTTTACAAATTTTTAGCATTTCGCTATAATGTCTTTAACAACACATTCGTACTTTAATACGATATAGTCAAAAAACAGAAAGGATTTTACGCCTATGAGTCAGTCAACATTCGGAAAAAAATTCACAGTAACTACCTGGGGAGAATCTCACGGCAAGGCACTTGGGGCAGTTGTGGACGGAGTACCTGCAGGACTTTTCCTTACAGAGGCCGACATTCAGGTTTATCTGGATCGCAGAAAGCCTGGACAGAGCCGCTACACTACATCCCGCAGTGAGGGTGATCAGGTAGAAATTCTCTCCGGCGTATTCGAGGGCAGAACTACAGGAACTCCCATCTCCCTGATCGTGTATAATAAGGATCAGCGTTCCCAGGATTATGGAAATATTGCCCAGACTTACCGTCCCGGACATGCGGATTTTGGCTTTGACAGCAAATACGGTTTTCGGGATTACAGAGGCGGAGGACGTTCCTCCGGACGGGAGACCATCGGCCGGGTAGCAGCCGGTGCCATTGCAGCTAAGATTCTTAAAGAGCTTGGCATTACCCTGCAGACATATACAAGCTCTATCGGACCTGTCTCCTGCCAGGGCTTTCATCCTGAGGTGATTTCGGAGAATTCTTTTTATATGCCGGATATGGTTGCCGCAAAAAAAGCAGTCCAGTATCTGGAGCAGTGCATGAGAAAAAATGACAGTGCAGGCGGCGTGATCGAATGCCGTATTAATGGTGTTCCTGCAGGTATCGGAGACCCTGTTTTTGGCAAGCTTGATGCAGCATTTGCGCAGGCACTGATGTCTATTGGCGCAGTCAAGGCTGTAGAAGTCGGTGACGGTGTAAAGGTTTCTTCCATGAAAGGCTCCACGGATAATGACGGTTTCCACATGGAAGACGGCAAGATCACAAAAACCACCAATCACGCCGGAGGTATCCTTGGCGGCATCAGTGACGGCGGACAGATTCTTCTTCGCGCCCATGTAAAGCCTACTCCGTCCATCTCTCAGGCACAGCAGACCGTCACCAGGACCGGAGAAAATATTTCCATCGAGATCAAAGGCCGCCACGACCCGGTGATCGTGCCAAGAGCCGTTGTAGTTGTAGAATCTATGGCTGCCATCACCCTGGTAGATGCCATGTTCTCCAACATGAGCGCCCGCATGGATTATGTGAAGGATTTTTATCTGTAAGAAATGTCTTTTCCTAGAGCGTGTTTGAAAAAGGCTTTCTGCAAGATGTGCGTCACAATTTGTGGGAGATTTTGTCCGCATGAAGGCGCCGTAGCGGGCTACGGCAACTGAATTCGGGCAAAATCTCCCGCAAAGTGGGGCGTACAGATTGCGGGAATGATTTTTCAAACACGCTCTAAAGCTCCCTCCCGGATTCGGAGGGAGTTTTCTTTTACAAACTACTTAGTTCTAAATTTCTGCACTTGCAAAAACAAGGACAGCTATCTGCTTTTACTTTCAGATAACTGTCCTTGTTTTTTATAATCGCTTTTTCACGAAAACATCAGGCCTCCAAATCCTCAATGTCCTCTCCATCCGGAACCGGCCAGATGTTGATGCAGTTCGGAGTCTCGATCTTACGGGGCTTGCCTTTCATCATAATGATGTTCTTCTCGTAGTCTACCTTGAAGGTGGTTACGCTGTTGCTGGAATGGTTGGCAACGGCAATGTGCTGGTTATCCGGGAAGATTACCAGGTCCTTCGGGTAATCACCGCTAACCGGAAGCACAAATTTGCGCTCCAGAAGTCCGGTCTCCCCATCTACCTCAAACATGGCAACGGTATTCTCACCTGCTGTTGTGCAGAACAGGTGCTTGCCGTCCGGTGCAAGCGCAAGTCCGGAAGCTGCATTGTGGGAAACACCAGTCTCCTTCTTCGCCAGAGTGGATACGCTCTGAAGCAGTTCAAACTCCGGAGCATCTCCGCTTCCGTCATAGCTGTACACCTTGATCTCATTGCTCAGCTCAAAAAGAATGTATGCAAAACGTCCGTCTGCGCTGAAGCGGATAATACGCGGGCCGCTCTCTCTCGGGCAGCGGACAATATCTACAAGCTCAAGCTTGTCTGTGCGCTTATTGATGCGATACACCTTTACCTGGTCGATTCCATTGTCTACTGCACAGAGATACTTATTGTCCGGTGTGGGACGCACGCAGTTTACATGAGGGCGGAAGTTGCGCTCTGCCACGCTTCCAAGTCCTGTATGGAACACGCCGTCCATAACGCTTCCAAGACGTCCATCCTTATGTGTATGCACAACTGTCACCTTGCCATCATGATAGCCTGCAACGTAAAGATATTTGCCGTCTACGTCTGTTGCCAGGAAGCATCCGCGCATGCCGTCGATATCAACGCTGTTGATACGGGACAGATCACCGTTGTGATCACGCTTGAAAACCGCAACTCCTTCGTCCTCGATGGAATACAGATACTTGCCATTCTTGGACACTGCGGTATAAGATGCATTGCTTACTTCCACTTCGCTTCTCTCTGTGAGAGTACCTTCTTCCAGGTTCACGTCATAAACCTGGATTCCTTTGCTGGTTCCGTGAGTATAGGTACCTACATAAGCCACATATTTCTTCCCCATTTGTCTAGCCTCCTACAGTCTCATTTCTGGAAACCATTTGCTTTCGCTGCTTTTCCGTTCTCAATCTGCAGCGGTCCTGGTTACTGTTCAGTACATTCCCAGTAACTGATTTGGTTTCTTTTATGTAATTTGTAACTGAATTATACCACACCCGGTTTCAAAGAACAAGCTTTACTGCATCCAGAGTTTCCATAATAATTTCATCTGTGTGGGCAGCAGATAAGAACATTGCCTCAAACTGGGAAGGTGCCATGTGGATTCCCATTTTCAGCATTTTCTTAAAATACTCTGCAAAGGCCTTGGTATCAGAGGTTTTGGCGGAAACATAGTCCACTACAGGCTGCCCGGTAAAGAACAGACTTCCCAGGGAGCTGATGTGGTTCATCTGTACCTTCAGGCCCTTTTCCCGGGCAATTTTTTCCATGCCGCCGTAAAGCATCTGGCCCTTGGCTTCCAGTTCTTTATAAATTTCCTGATGATCGTATAAATATTTCAGCTGGGTCAGACCTGCTGCCATGGCAACCGGGTTTCCGCTTAAGGTTCCTGCCTGGTAAACCTTTCCTGCCGGGGAAACCAGCTCCATCACGTCTCTTCTTCCGCCGTAAGCGCCCACAGGCATTCCTGCGCCGATGATCTTACCGTAGGTCACAAGGTCCGGAGTTACGCCAAAATACTGGGCTGCGCCCCCAAATGCCAGACGAAATCCTGTGATAACCTCATCGAAAATAAGAAGTGCATGATACTGATCACAAAGAGCCCGAAGCCCCTCAAGGAAGCCCTCGCATGGAGGAACCACACCCATGTTGGCTCCAACTGCCTCCACGATCACAGCTGCCACCTGGCCGTCTGCCTGTTCAAAAAGAGCCTTCACGCTGCCAATGTCATTGTAAACTGCCAGCATGGTATCCTCTGTGCATCCCTTTGGCACGCCTGCGCTGTCCGGCACGCCGCTTGTCATGACACCGGAGCCAGCACTTACCAGCATGGCATCGCTGTGTCCGTGATAGCAGCCTGCGAATTTGATGATCTTATTTTTCCCGGTAAAGCCTCTGGCAACACGGATAGCACTCATAACGGCCTCTGTTCCGGAATTGACCATACGGATCATGTCCACATGAGGGATCCTCTCGCAGATAAACTCTGCCATCTCCACCTCAATCTCAGTGGCACAGCCAAAGCTTAAGCCGTTCTCACATGCCTTTAACACACTTTCCCGGATGGCCGGGAAATTATGGCCAAGGATCATCGGTCCCCAGGAATCAATGTAGTCAATATAGCGGTTGCCGTCCACATCGTAAATGTAGCAGCCGTCTGCCCTGTCAATAAATCTTGGTGCCTCTCCGATGGATCCGTAGGCACGCACCGGGCTGTTTACGCCTCCTGGAATCCTTTTTACTGCTCTTTCAAAAAGCTTCTCAGACTTTGTCATCAGCCGATTCTCCCTTCGTCCATCATTTTTGCGATTTCCTCTGCAAAATAGGTGATATAGATCTGGGCACCGGCACGGTATGCGCCAACTGCCATTTCCCCGATAATGCGCTCTTCATCGATCCAGCCCATTTTGGCTGCTGCTTTTACCATGGCGTACTCGCCGCTTACGCTGTATGCAGCTACCGGAACATTCACAGCCTTGGAAATCTCAGATACCATATCCAGATAGGACATTGCCGGCTTCACCATAATAATGTCTGCGCCCTCCTCAATATCCATAAGAGCCTCTTTCATCCCCTCTCTTCTGTTGTGGAAATCCATCTGGTAGCTCTTGCGATCGCCAAAGGCCGGGGCACTTCCTGCCGCATCACGGAACGGGCCGTAGAAAGCAGAAGCATATTTCACCGCATAGGACATGATCGGGATATTGGAAAATCCGCCCTGATCCAGTTCCTTACGGATTGCTGCCACACGGCCGTCCATCATATCAGAAGGCGCGATCATATCGGATCCTGCCTGTGCGTGGGACAGGGCTGTTTTTGCAAGAAGCTCAAGGGTCTTGTCATTGTCCACATCATGACCGCAAAGCACGCCGCAGTGTCCGTGAGAAGTATACTCGCACATGCAGACATCTGTTACATAATACATTTCCGGAAATCTTTCCTTGGCAGAACGAAGGGCTTTCTGCACAATGCCGTCCTGGGCATAGGCACCGCTTCCGATCTCATCCTTATGATCCGGAATTCCAAAAAGCATGATGCTGCTTACTCCTGCTTTTTCCAGCTGCTCTAACTTATAAGGCAGACGGTCCAGGCTGTAGCGGTACTGGCCTTCCATGGACGGGATTTCTTCCTGGATCCCGGTTCCTTCCATAACAAATAAAGGATAGATCAGGGAGGATTTGTCCATTCTGGTTTCCCTTACCATTTTTCGCAGGGTCTCCCCGCCTCTTAATCTTCTTGGTCTTTTGATCAGTTCCATTTTTCTTCACTCCTCTTTAATGTTTCAACCAGCTCGATCAGGCTGTCGATGGTGGCTTTCTCTGACATATAGGTCTGCATTCCGTAAGCATCTGCTGCGGCTTTGGTCTGTTTGCCAATGCAGGCAGCACGCACCCTAGAATAGTCCAGTCCGTTTGTACTCTTCACAAAGCCTTTCACAGTGGAAGCGCTTGTGAATACGACCATATCAATGCTGCCCTCTTCGAATTCCTTTTTCTCGTCGATCAGCGGGCAGTTCTGGTAATCGGTTTCATAGGTAGGCACATCTTCAACTGAAGCGCCTGTTTTTTCCAGTTCTTCTACCAGAGTCTTGTTTCCAAGCATAGCTCTTGGAATCAGGATCTTTTCTTTTCCTGTCAAAAGGCTGGCAAGCTCTTTGCCCAGGGTGTCGCCGTCATAAACAGATGGCACGAAATCTGCGTAGATGCTTCTTTCCAGAAGCTTCTTTTTGGTGCCCTCGCCGATGGCTGCGATTTTGACGCTGCCAAGGCAGCGGATGTCCACTTTCTTTTTGCCCAGTTCCCGCCAGAATACTTCCACGCCTGCGGGACTTGTAAATACCAGCCAGTCATAGGTGTTAAGCTTTGCAAACGCTTCCTGAAGCCTGCTCTGATCCTCAAGGGGGCTGATGCTGATGGACGGAAGCTCCAGTACCTCAGCGCCTTTTTCCCGAAGCTTTGCCGCTGTTCTGGAAATATTTTCCCTCGGTCTTGTGACAAGAATCTTCCATCCCGCCAACGGCAGCTTCTCATACCATGCAAAATCTTCAGAAAGGGTACAGACTTTGCCTACCACAATAATGGCCGGAGTCTTGATCTTCTGTCTGTCGGATTCTTTTTTCAAAGTGGAAATGGTGGCGATCACTCTTCTCTGTCCTGCTGTGGTTCCCTTGGATAATACAGCTGCCGGCATATCCGGATCCATTCCAGCCTCCATCAGGCCTTTGCAGATGTCTTCCATGGCCGTTAAGCCCATGAGGAAAACAAGGGTTCCTTTTGTGTGAACCAGCGCTTTGAAATCAATGTCATATTCCATTCCCTGGCGCTTGTGTCCGGTAATGATGTGCACAGAGGAACAAAAATCCCTGTGGGTTACCGGAATTCCGTTGTAGGCAGGCACGGAAATAGGGGAGGTCACTCCCGGTACCACTTCATAGGGAACCCCTTCTTTCGTAAGAAGCTCCAGTTCCTCGCCGCCTCTTCCAAATAAGAAAGGATCGCCGCCTTTGAGGCGCACTACCCGGTTTCCTTTTTTCGCCTCGTCTGCAAGCACCTGATTGATCATATTCTGGGGCATCATGTGATGTCCGGCACGTTTTCCAACGTTGATCAGTCTTGCATCCGGCGGGATCCTGGTGAGGATTCCCTGGCCTACAAGGCTGTCGTATACCACTACGTCTGCTTTTTCCAGCACGTCTGCGCCTTTTAAGGTGAAAAGACCTGCATCTCCAGGGCCTGCACCAACCAGCCAGACTTTTCCCATCTCTTTTCTTTCTTCCTGTTTTGCCACTTTATATTCCTTCCGGCAGCGCTCCTTCAGCTCCTTTGCAAGGGCGATTCCAAGCGCTTCGGCCTCTGATACGGCTCCTGTTTTGCTTCCTTTGAGATAATGTCCGGTCTCTTCTTCATAGTAAAGGCCGCACAGCTTTAACTGTCCCTCCTGAATCTGGCCGTAAGCTGCCACAGGGGAGGTACACCCGCCGTTTAAATATCTTACAAATGCACGTTCCGCAAGGGCAACACTATGTGCCTCCGGGTCATCGTAGCCCTTCAGATACTCATAGTCCAGTCCTTTTTTGCCCTGTACCGCAAGGATTCCCTGGCCTGCTGCCGGGAGGATCTCCTCTGTGTCAAAATAACGGCTGATTCTTTTTTCCAGGCCAAGGCGCTTCAGTCCGGCTGCTGCAAGAACAAGGGCAGAATACTCTCCGGAGTCTAATTTTTCCAGTCTTGTCTGAAGGTTTCCGCGGATGCTTTTTACTTTTACATCCGGGAAAATCTCCTGCAGCTGCAGCTTTCTTCGCAGGCTGGAGCAGCCGATTGGTTTTGAGGCATCCAGTTCTTCACAGCCTTTTGGAAACACCAGCACGTCTCTTACATCCTCTCTCTTGGAAAATGCCAGGATGGGAAGCTCTTCGGATTCTTCCATAGGCATGTCCTTCAGGCTATGTACAGACAGCTGGCTTCTTCCCTCCAGAAGGGCGCGGTCCAGTTCTTTTACAAAAAGGCCTTTGCCCCCGATTTTGTCCAGGGTGCGGTCCAGAATCTTGTCCCCGGTGGTTTTCATGGTAAGGATATCCACTTCCATGTCCGGATGATTCTGTACAATGAAGTCCTGTACCATCTGGCTTTGAAGTACAGCAAGCTTGCTTTCCCTGCTGCCGATCACAATTTTATTACTCATAACTCTCCTCGTCTTTTGCAATTTCTTCCAGAAGGGCCTGCACTTTTTCGCGCACGGCTCTGGCTTTTTTGTGGTTCATGCCGCTGGCAGTGATTCCCACCACCACATCATCCTTCAGGCAGATTCCGGGAAAATAGAAGTCGCACAGGTCTTTGTCGCTGGCTACATTTACGTAAATTCCCTCTTCCTTGCAGGCATGATAGATTTCTTCATTTAATTCCCTGTTGTTGGTTACCGCCAGCACCATATACGCCATGGAAAAATCGGATTTTTTCACAGGGCGGGGCTGGATCTGGATCTTGCCAAGCTTGCCAAGCTCCCACAGATCTGCCGTCATTTTCGGCGCGATCACGGTGATGTTCCTTGTAAAAAGCAGCAGTGCCTTTACTCTTCTGGTTGCAATGGTTCCCCCACCCACAACAACCACGTTCTTGTCTGACAGATCCACATACAGTGGAAAATAACGCTTATTTTTCATATGTTTTCTCCAGTCCGGCTACACATTCCAGAAATGCCTTCTCATTCATGCTGTCTCTTAGGCCAAACAGCATTTTGTTTACTACCTTCTCCATTGCTTTGTCTACTGCGCTCATCAGCTTCTCTTTGTCCTCTTCTTCCAGAGGGCTGTTTTTCAGAGGCTTCATAATGCGCAGGTTAAAATCGTTGACTGCATTTTCTTTGATTTCCTGGATTCTCGGGATCAGTTCCTTTCCATCCAGCCATTTGAAAAATTCGTCCATCTGCTCTCTGACGATCTTTCCTGCGGCTTCTAAGTTTTCCTGAAGCTCTGCGGGAGTTTCGTCCATGCGGAAGCTGTCCATGTCAAATAGAGTGACGCCTTCGAATCTGCCTACTTCCGGCTCAATGTCTCTTGGCACGGCAAGGTCGATGAGAATGATGTTTTTCTCAAGTTCCAGATTCTCAAACAGTTCTTCCCGGAGGGTGAAGTTGGGGCTTGCGGTTGCGCTTACCACCAGGTCGCACTTTGGCAGATATTCCATTCTTTCCCCGTAGTTGATTCGCTTGCATCCAAATGGGATGTTTACCACGCCGCTTCGGTACTGTCTTACGGTGACGGTTACGTCTGCGCCAGCCTCCTCTAATGCCTGAGCGGCTACTTTTCCCATTTCCCCGTTTCCAATTACCATACAGACTTTACCGGCAACAGAGTAGCCCTGTTTTTCCAGCATCTGGATGGCCTGGTGGATGACGGAAGGGTTGCCGTGGGAAAAAGGAACCTCTGTCTTGATCTTCTTGCCTGCGGTCACGGCCATGCGGAAAAGAACTTCCAGGGCGCCGTCTGTGGTAAAGTGTTCTCTTGCAATTCCAAGGGCATCTTTTACCTGGGTGAGGATCTGGTCTTCTCCCAAAATCTGGGATTTCAGGCCGGATGCAAGGTAGAAAAGATGTTCTACGGCATCGTGCCCTTCTCGTTTGGTGAAATATTTCCTGTATTCGTCGTTGTGGACATTTTTCAGTCGGCACAATTCCTCATACAGGGAAATTTCCGCTTCCTCGTCTACGCTTGCCCAGACTTCCAGGCGGTTGCAGGTGGACAATATGATACAGCCGTAGATTCCCGGCTGTTCCTTTATTTTTTCCATGGCCTCCCCTGCATTTTTCTTTGTAAATGCAAATAAGGCTCGTATATCTACGGGAGCCATACTATGGTCGATTCCAATCATGGAAATACTCATCTTATGTAATTTCTCCTTCTGAAAAACTTGCGGTTGCTTCGTCAGAGCAGAATGAATAAAAACGGGCCTGCGCTGACGTCCATTGCCTATTTTACTAATTCAGCCCGATATTGTCAAATAAAACCGGGAAAAAGAGTTCCCGGTTTTGTGGCTTTCTGACCGCTCCCTCGACTATAAATATTTTATAGTCTTTATCTGCCATTAAATGCACCTGCCTTATACATTTTCTGAAGATTATGCGCCTGTCGCAATTCCTTCTCTGTTAATTGGGAAATAGCTTTAATGCTGTTATTTTCAAGCTCTTTTTTCAAAATGCCATCCACGGCTGACAGATAGAAGTTTAGCTGACCGGCGTATTCTGGCTTAAAGTCACCAATGCCTGCTCAATATCCCGTTCGAGCATGTCTTCCCGAAAAGGAATGAAATCAAATACATACGGGTCTTTCATGGTCTGCACCGCAAGTTCACTCTGCGGAGATGGCAGACGATGTTCAAAATTTGTGACCTTATTCGCCAGTACCTGTCGCTGATACAACCTGATTTCAATTTAATGGACAAGAACATTTCGAGACCAGCCGTTCTGTACGGTTGCATTCGCATACCAGATATGCTCTTCCGCAGTTTTAACCTTATCCATCAACGCAACATTATGATACCATGTAATTTGTGCAAGCACCTCTTGCACAATTTTTCTGTCAGAAAAACGGGCGGCAAATCCAAAGCACATTATTGTGCAGCAGTAATTTCACGCTTGATATTTTCAACAATGGAGAGATACTCCTGTGTATTCATTAGCACGCTCATCACCTCACTTTCATATAATTCTCATCCTATCCTTACATATCTCTGGTTTCTGCTGTTAGGCTTATCTGGTAAGGTCATTTGAATTAAATTCATCTCAATTGCCGGATGAAGGTAATTTCTTCGGAATCCTTCTTTCGCTTTTAGACCCATCTTCTCCATCAAATCATTGCTCGTGTAGGGAACGTCGTATTCCATAACTTCAAGCAGCTTTTGAACAGATTCTGGAAGATATTCATTTTTCTCATTGATTTGAACAGAAATGTCATCCAGGATTTTATCAATTTGTAATAACATAAATTCAATAAAAATGGTTGATTCTCCAGCGACATGACACCTGGAAATAGCCTCATAATATTCGTCTTGGAACTTTTCAATCTGGCTTTCAATAGGAATATATTCAAACACTGTTTTCCATTTGGAAAGAATAGCCGTATGCCACAATCTAGCCATTCTGCCATTTCCGTCAGAAAAAGGATGAATAAATACAAATTCATAGTGAAAAACACTGCTCAAAATCAATGGATGAACATCATTTCTGGCTCTTTTCATCCAGGTAAATAATTCATTCATAAGCTGCGGCACAAATTGTGCTGGCGGTGCCATAAAGATGCACTGATCACCATTAAAGACACCTTCTTCTCCCGAACGAAACTCACCAGATTCTGTTACAAGATACTTTGTCATAATTCCGTGAAATTGTTTTAAATGTTCAATATTATAAGGATCAATTTCCCCCAAATGTTCATAGGCCACATAGGCATTCTTTACTTCCTGAATTTCTTTTTGTGCGCCTAACACAGCCTTACCATTAATAACATCTCGAACCTGTCCCAAAGTCAGTGAGTTCGCTTCAATTTTCAGCGAGGAATGAATGGATCTGATTTTATTGTTTCTTCTCAAATGCGGTTTTGCTTCCAGATTTCCGGTTGCAGTTATCCGCCCTATTTTTTCTGAAATCGACGATACATACGATAATATTTTATTCGTTATAGTAAAAGGCGGTTTGTATTCTCCCATGTAAACACCTCCATCATCTTGCGTATTATCTTACGTATTATCTTCCTCTATTATACGGATTTTATAAAAAAATTCAATCTGCTTAACAAATGAAATTCATAATTTTTCAAATTTAATACACCAGTTTACAACTTTATAAGTGATAGACTTGCTGACTAATCAACTGTTTTAAAGCCTTTGCCATAGCATTTGATTTTTTACGCACATCTAATTAGATTTCGTGTGTAAAATTATTGTGTTTAAACCTATATACTAAAAATATTTTCGATGTATATAACCATATTATCCACTGATATAAGTTACAGAATATCCTCAACGTCACAGGTTCTATCCGAATACTCTTTTTAACAATTCCACAACATCCTCATTTTTCAGCATATATCTTTTCAAAGAATTCTGATCAAATGGTTCTTGCTCCAATAAGTTAATCAAACTATGTATATCAGTATTTACCGCTATTGGCAACTCTTCCACTTTTTCAAGCATAAGTTCTGAAGCAATGCGCAAAACATCTTTTTTATGCTTCTTAATATCACTGGAATCAACTTTTTCACCTAAATCTTTTCGCATTTTCAAATCAAGATACGCTTTTGCTTTAAAAAGAATTATATATTCTGCTCTTAGGACAGAAAGTCCATTAGAATATCGCAGGCAGCGCCGCCTATTAAAACATACTGTTCTTCATAATCTGCAAAGTACTTCCGAAATGTGTCTAATCCTTTGACCATACATATTCCTCCAACATCTTATTAATAGAAAGATCAACCCGTTCCTCTTCTTGTTCCTCTCCCGTCTGTGACAATGCTACACTCAAAGGATCCTGCAATCCTTTTCCCCAAAAATCAATAAAATATCCCAATTCCAAAACGACACAGCCAATTTCTTCCAGTTTACCTGCTTGTCTTTCCATTTTCACTCCACTGGCTTTCAGTTCTTTCTTCGTTACTGCATAGGTAGGATAAACATTATCGGACAAAAGAGAATACTCACACAAAGCAGAAATACCTGCTTTCTTTTCAAGTTTCATATCTTCTCTCAGAATAAATCTTCGAATGACTGGATCTCTTAATATATGTTCAATCTGCAGCCATAATTCTTTTCGGTCATCTGGAATCTCGATGACTCTTGATTTACTTTTCATACCTAACACGCCAACATTTAAATATTCCAACTCATCAAAACATCGGCTTGCAGATTTTGTTGACACTCCCAATCTTTTCGCTACATCAGATACTTTCACTCCATTCCAGCGTTCATAAATAGCTGTCAGAAGCATTTTTTGCGTCAGAAATGATATCAAATGAACTGGTGCCAGCTCTCTTTCATTTGCCTTACTCAACAAATATCCAATAAACGGGAGAAATACCTGCTTCCCATCTATTACAAACGGAATTCCTTCTTCCATCAGCTTTTCTTTTATATAGAATGTCGTTCGGTCAAGAAATATTGCACAGTTTAACCCTGTGATTTTTTCTACACTAGCTCTGTCTCTTCGCAGCAGGACAAGTCCAACGTCATCTTTTGGATGAAGAGCCATCCACAATACACCATTCGTCTCTACTTTAAAAATATCATATCTTCCACGATATACTAATGGGAGCTTTTTATATAACTCTTTATTCTCCATCATTATTACATTTTGCCGTAATGATTCTTCCAGAAATTTTTTCATATCAATCACCTTTTATAAATGTGACTATTTTTACGTCACATTTATAATTTATCATATATTGTTCTATTTTTCAAGAAACAAACGGTCTCGTTAAAGGTAATTTCTTCAGAATCCTTCTTTCGCTTTTACTCCCAACCGTTCCATCATCTTGCGTATTATCTTACGTATTATCTTCCTCTACTATACCGCTTTTATTTCAATTCAATTTTGATGTAATTTGTGCAACAACCTACTGCGCAAATTCTTGATTCGAATTATCGGCAATAAATATACATATTTCAATTATTTTATTTTTGCCGATACGATTAACTTCTGCCAAAAAGACTGGATACCGCATCTTATGGAGCAGCATCCAGTCTCATTTATTTTCTTCTTATTGCAGAAAATAGCATAGCCCGCACTACACTATCTTCTGCGTCTGCTTATCCCTGAAGGATTTTAGAATTATTTCGCAGCTTTTGCGTGCTCCACGAAAATATGGCGGATGCTTTCGTATTCGCCCAGGCCTTTGAGGACGGTTTGTACTTCATAACCTTTCTGGCTGATGATGGTTTTCCAGGAATCTGGCTCATCGCCGGCCATGTCGTTCTTGGCATGGTCTCCTGCAACAATCATAAGAGGGGCGATTACCACTTTTTGGGGTCCGCATTTTTCTAACTGCTTTAATACCTGGGAAATTTCCGGGTAGCCTTCTACAGTTCCCACGATCACATTTTCATGTCCCATGTCCTTAAATCTGTAGTCAAGGGCTGCATAAACTGCGTTGGCGTAGTGCTCGGTTCCATGACCCATAAGCACCAGTGCAGTTTCTTTATCCTCAATTACCGGGAATGCCTCTGCAATTGCTTTCACTACAAGTTCATTGTCCTCTTCAGTAGTCAGAAGGGGGGTGCCAAAGGTCACGGACTGGAACTGACCTGCATATGTAAGGACGTCCTCTTTCATAAGGTCATTTTCCACGCCGTTCATTACGTGGGTTGGCTGAACGATCACATCTGTGATGCCGTCCTTTAACATATGTTCCATGGCTTCTTTTACATTGTCATAATGAATGCCGTCTCTTTTTTCCAGTCTGGCAAGAATCATTTTGCTGGTCCATGCCCGGTAAAGACTGCAATCCTCAAATGCTGCTTTTAAGTCTTCCTCAATGGCATCGATTGTTACTTTTCGGGTGTCGCTGTGGCTGGTTCCGAAGCTCACTGCGAGAATTGCTTTTTTGGCTGTTTCGCCCATTTTGATTTCCTCCATAATTCCTATCATTTTCATACATGATCCTGCCGCTTACAGGCACCATGCCCATTTCGTAACGATTAAATGCCTCCGCGTATTCCTGAAATTTGATATTTTCAGACAAATTTTATTATAACTTACCCTGTATGCTGAGTAAAGAAAATTTTTTATAAGCCCTGGTTGCCCGCCGGGGACATTTATGGTAAATTCTATCTGGAGGTGTACAGACTTATGACAGAAAATCAGAACAAAGTAATAGAACTTGTTAAGCAGACCAAGCCCCTGATTTTTCAGGAAATGACCCATGAGAAAGTGACGGAAAAAGGGGCTGCGGATTATGTGACAAATGTGGATGTGGCAGTGCAGAATTTCCTGAAGGACGCCCTTGCCAAAGAGTTTCCGGATATTGCATTAATTGCGGAGGAAAAAGAAAATCTTGGGCTGGATCCGGCGAAATCCTACTGGATTCTGGATCCCATTGACGGAACTACCAACCTGATACGGGACTATCATCTCAGCGCAGTGTCCCTGGGACTTTATGAAAATGGTGAGATTACCTTCGGAGTTGTTTACAATCCGTTTACAGAAGAACTTTTCTGCGGGGCAAAGGGAGAAGGGGCATTTTTAAATGGAGTGCCGATCCACGTTTCGGACCAGCCGGAATTTAAAGATGCGGTGGTTTCCTTTGGATCTTCCCCTTATGAGAAAAACCGGGCGAAGGATCTGTTCCCGGTATTTTATAACGTATTTATGAACTGCGCAGATTTCAGAAGAACCGGATCTGCCGCCCTTGACCTTTGCTATGTGGCATGCGGCAGACAGCATGCATTTCTGGAGCAGAACCTGAAGCCATGGGATTACAGCGGCGCTACAATCATTCTAAAAGAAGCAGGCGGCACCATCTCTGGCTGGAAAAATGAAAAGCTGCCTTATCTTGCCAATGCGGATATTCTGGCCTGCGTACCCCAATTCCGGGAAATACTGCTTCAGTTAATTGAGCAGAAATGTTAATCTGCAAGTTTTTTCCAAAAGCATATTAAAAAAAACATTTGGCAAAATGTGTGTTGCAATTTGCGAAAAATTTTGCCCAAATGAAGCTCCGAATTCAGACGAGATATACTGTAAAGTGGACATGCAGATTAGGAAAATGGTCTCTCAAAGATAAACGTAACTTTAACAATATTTATCCATACAACCAACTCTCCGTCATTGTAAAAAGACGGAGAATTGGTCAGAAAAACATCCTACGATATTCTGGCAGAAATTATTCCGCCGTGTACTCTCTTACCCGCAGCGGGATTCCCAGCTTTTCTGCCACTTTGCGGCTTTTCTCGATGTTCTCTTCGCCAATGCAGTCTACTACTGTAAATTTCACATTTTCCGTATACTTCTTGCAGTCTGCAGCAAATTTCAGCATTGCGTCAAAGGCTTTCTCCCCGTATGCCGGGCGGACTACTTCATTGTAGGATTTGGCATCGGGCATGTTCAGGCTGATGGAAACTACATCTACTGCGGAACAGACTTCTTTTGCAATGGAGCGCTTATTGATCAAGTCACCAAGGCCGTTTGTATTCAGGCGAAGCTTGATTCCTGCACAGGGATTCCCGTCCCGGTCAAGATGTGCCGGATATTTTCTTCGCATGTACTCGCTGACTGCAATCAGCTTGTCCAGTGCCATGGTTGGTTCTCCGTAGCCGCAGAAGACAGCTTCTTTATATCCTGAGAAATCAAATGCATCGATTGCCTTGTAAATTTCCTCCATAGTTGGCTCTTTATCAAACCATAACGTCTTTGCCTCTCCCACAGAATCCCCGTTATTTCGGATACAGAAAGTACAATTGCAGGGACATTTATTCGTCAGATTGAAATACACCTCATCATTATAACAATATACAATATCAGCCATGATATACACACCTTTCTATTTCTTTTTACACAATTCTCCAAGATATTTCTCAAAGCAAACCCCATCGTTCCGGTCGGTTCCCTCTTTTACGGTTTCTGAAATTGCTTTGGAGAGAAAATCCACTGCCAGTTTCACGCAGTCCATCATGGACATTCCCCGCACCAGGCCTGCACTTAAAATGGAAGCGAACAAATCTCCGGTTCCGGAATAGCTGCTGCCCTCTTTCCTGGCAAAATACCAGGAGAGCACACCATTTTCCACTACCAGATTTCCCATCTGGGTTTGCACTTCCTCTGTACCTGCCTTCACTGCCTGGGTTTCTTTTTCATATTCAATCCCGGTAATTACTGCTGCCTGCAGATGAAAGCGCTCCGCCAGCTCTTCCCCGATTTTCCCAATCTGCTCCAGGCGTTTCTCCCCTGCCAGGGCCATCAGGGATGCATATCTTTTTTCCATCTCTGACTTTCCGTCCAGCAAAAGCAGCGCTTCCGTAAGGTTTGGCGTGATCACCTGGGCACAGCTTACCAACTGAAGCATTTTTTCCCGAAGCCCTTCTGTGTAAATCCCATAAGCGCTGCCGTTGTCTCCCATTACCGGATCCACCAGCACCATAGTCTCTGGGCTTCGAAATCTTCTGAAAAAATCCAGGATCTTGTCTGCCTGTTTCTCATCTGCCAGAAATCCGGTATAAATCCCGTCTGGGGCAAACCCAAGCTTCTCCCATTCATCCATGACTTTTTCCATATGATCGGTATAGTCACAGGCATAGTAGGACGGGTAACCAGTCTGGTTGCTGAGAACTGCCGTGGGAAGGGGGACTGCCTGCACGCCCATTACCGAGATTACGGGAATGGCGGCTGTCAGAGAACATTTCCCAAGCCCGGACAAATCCTGAATCACTGCTATTTTCTTCAAATCTATCACTCCTGCAAAGATGTTAGCTGCTATCCCCTTGATCATGAGCAGCAGATTCTAACATCTTGTAAATTTTATGTTTATATTGTAGAATAACACTTAAGTGTATGTACAGAAATATCCAAATTAAACTTTTTTCGAGGGGACAGTTTTATGTTAGACATTGCAAAAGACCAGAATCGCACCACACATCTTTACATGGAGGTTTATGAATATTACAAAAAGCTGATTCTGGATAGGAAAATGGCTCCGGGCAGCAAAATGCCTTCTCTTCGCAAATGCTCCCAGGAGCTGAAGCTTTCCCGCACCACCATTGAGACCGCCTATCTGCAGCTTGCCGCAGACGGCTATATTATGGCAAAGGCCCAGAGCGGCTACTACGTAACGGAGATCGCATCTCACCACCATATGAGCAGTCAGCCGGACAGACGGGATGAAATCCACTACCGCTATGACCTTGCCTCCTCCGGCGTTGACCGGGAAAGCTTCCGCTTCGATCTGTGGAGCCGTTATATGAAAAGCGCCCTTCGCCAGGATGAGCGCATGCTCACTTACGGAGAGCCCCAGGGGGAGACGGATTTCCGGGAAGCGCTGGCTGCTTATATCCGGGAGCGCCGGAACATTCTGTGTTCCCCGGATGACATTGTGGTAGGTGCCAGCTTCCAGAGTCTTCTGCAGATTCTGTGCCCGCTGATCCGGGAAGTATATCCGAATTTCGAACAGGTATCCTTTCCCACACCTTCTTTTGTCCATGGAAGTACTGTTTTTGCGGATTACGGCTATGAAATCCACTATCGGAATAAAGACTGCGATGTGGTTTATGTTTCCCCGGCGCATATGACCAAGTGGGGCGAGATCATGCCGGTAAAACGCCGTCTGGAGCTTTTGAAATATGCAGATGAGCGGCATCATCTTGTAATTGAGGATGATTTTGAAAATGAGTTCGTGTATTTTCAGAAGCCTACTCCTTCCCTGTTCGGACTTTCCGGAGGGCA
Organism: Blautia segnis; assembly: GCF_014287535.1. NCBI lineage: Bacteria > Bacillati > Bacillota > Clostridia > Lachnospirales > Lachnospiraceae > Blautia > Blautia segnis. Next base: position 90,901 of record NZ_JACOOT010000025.1, read on the forward strand.
AGGCGTGGTTTATATTGGCTCTTTTTCCAGGCTTCTGCTGCCCTCCATCCGAATCAGCTTTATGATTTTGCCGCCAGAGCTTCTTGCCGCCTACCGAAAAAAAGCCTCCTTTTATAATCAGACCGCTTCCAAGGCAGAGCAGATCGCTTTGTGCCAGTTTATCCGGGACGGCCATCTTGCAGCCCAGACCAGAAGGCTGAAACGGCTTTACGCTTCCAAATTAAAGCAGCTTCGAAGCGCGATCCGGCAGGTGTTCGGCTCAGTCTGTCAGATCCAGGTGGGCTCTGCCGGAACCAGTCTTGCTCTTACCCTGCCCTGCGAAAAAAACGGGGAAGAATTAAAAAAGCAGGCCCGTTTGAAAGGCCTGCGTCTGCAGATTCTAAAAGAAACCGAATCAGAGGTAACGGTTCTGATGTCCTGCTCTTCTATGGCAGTACAGGATTTCGTTCCCGCATGTGAATTACTGAAATCGATTGTCACTGCCTGAAATTCACTTTATATAAACAGCGTATGATCTGACAGGCTGTCCTTAACAAATCATACGCTCTAAGCCAATTACCCCCGATTATTATCGATCATATACAGCAGCGCATTACAAATACATGCCGCAATGTTGGATCCACCCTTGCGTCCTCTTGCTACAATATAAGGCACATCCGTATGCATGATCAGCTCCTTGGACTGTACTACATTCACAAAGCCTACCGGCACGCCAATGATCAGCTCCGGATTCAGCTTTCCGTCCTCAATCAGCTCATAAAGCCGAACCAGTGCAGTAGGCGCATTTCCGATGGCAAAGATCAGTTTCTTATCCAACCCTGCTGCCTTATCCATGCTGGCTGTGGCACGGGTGGAACCATTTTCCTTTGCGATTTTTGCCACATCTTCATCGGACATAAAGCAGTACACCTCGCCGCCGTATCTTGCAAGAGCACGCTTATTGATTCCCGCTTTTGCCATCTGGGTATCCGTTACAATGCAGGCGCCGTCCTTGATTGCCTGGATTGCTTTCTCCACTGCATTTTCAGAAAAGCAGAGGTTCTTCGCATAATCAAAATCCGCGCTTGTGTGGATACAGCGCTTTACCACCAGCTCCGTTCCCGGAATTAGGGGGGTATCTCCAAGCTCCTCTGTGATAATTTCAAAGCTTCTTTTCTCTATGTCCATTGGCTTTACATTTTCAAGTTCTACCTTCATTTTTATACCCCCTCTTCCAAAATCTGATAAATTTTCTTCATATCCAAATGCTTCCGAAGCTCTGCCGCCAGAATATCATACTGGGTTTCCTTAAACGCTTGGAAATCCATTCCGGTCATTCCGGATACATCCAGTCCTTTCTTTTCCCCGATGATGTGAACGATTGCCTCTGCCACAGCTTCCTTGTCAAAAACACCGTGGACGTAGGTTCCGCACACATTGTCAAGATGGGCTCCGTCGGCTTTTTGCTCCCCTGTCACGCTGTCACAGATGGCAGTGGATGGCTTCGCCGCTCCTTTCAGAACGGTCTCGCCCATGTGGATCTCATAGCCCTCCAGCGCAGTACCGCTAAGCTTTGCAAAAGCTCCATCCAATTCTCCGAAGGTACCCTCCACCCGGGTCCTTGTTTTCTTTTCAGCAAAAACAGTGTCCATTGGAAGAAGTCCCATTCCTTTTATGGTACCGCCGGCTTCCACCCCATGAGGATCGCTTAAGCTCTCTCCCATCATCTGATAGCCGCCGCAGATTCCGAAAATCAGCTTGCCTCTTGCGGCTTCTTTCAGGATCAGCGCTTCCAGCCCGTTTTCCCGCATCCACAGAAGGTCTTCCATAGTGTTTTTGGTTCCGGGCAAAATGATCATGTCCGGATTGCCAAGCTCAGAAGGATTTTTCACATAGCGAAGGGAAACGCCCGGAATGCTCTCCAGAGGATTGAAATCCGTGAAGTTGGAAATTCTTGGCACACGAATTACCGCAATGTCAATCAGATCCACAGAGCGTTTGGTCTCAAAACGCTCTGTCAGGCTGTCCTCATCCTCCACCTGAATGTTCAGATAAGGTGCCACCCCAACCACCGGAATGCCGCTTCTTTCCTCCAGCATATCCACGCCGGGATCCAGAATGGTTTTGTCTCCGCGGAATTTGTTGATGATCAGGCCTTTTACCATCTTTTTCTCATCTTCTTCCAGCAGCATAACTGTTCCGATCAGCTGGGCAAAAACACCGCCTCTGTCAATGTCGCCTACCAGCAGCACTGGAGCCTTGGCCATTTTCGCCATTCCCATGTTTACGATATCATCACTTTTCAGGTTGATTTCCGCAGGGCTTCCTGCTCCTTCTATAACAATAATATCATTTTCTGTTGCAAGGGCATTGTACGCCTTCATAATGTCTGGCACCAGTTTCTTTTTGTATTTGAAATAGTCTCTGGCGCTCATGTTTCCCAGGACCTCGCCGTTTACGATCACCTGGGAACCCACATCGTTGGTGGGCTTCAAAAGAATGGGATTCATCAGAACGGATGGGGCAATTCCTGCGGCTTCCGCCTGCATCACCTGGGCCCGTCCCATTTCCAGCCCTTCTTTTGTGATAAAGGAATTCAGTGCCATGTTCTGGGATTTAAAGGGTGCCACCCGATATCCATCCTGCTTGAAAATTCTGCAAAGCCCTGCTGCCAGAAGGCTTTTTCCTGCATTGGACATGGTACCCTGCACCATAATTGCTTTTGCCAAAATGTGTTCCTCCCCCTGAGTATGTAAGTTATACTTCATCTAAATCATGTAAAAAAATCATTTCTGTAATTCTCTCAACGCCCGGATCAGCTGCTGGTTGTCCTGGTGATTCTTCACTGCCACCCGGTAATACCCTTTGGAAAGTCCGGTGTAGTTGCTGCAGTCCCGAATGAGGATCTTCTTCTGTTCCAGCTGGTCATAGAGATTTTCCGGGCCTTCAAAGAAAACGTAGTTCGCCTGTGATGGATAAACCGGATAGCCAAGCTCCGTCAGCTCCTTTTTCAGGTAGGCAAGCTCCTCAAAGATGATCCGTCTTCCTTCTTCCACATATTCTTTTTCCTTCAAAGCTGCCAGGCCGGCTGCCTGTGCTATAGAAGAGACATTCCATGGCTGGCTCATGCTTTCCATTTTTTCCAGAAGGGCACGGTTCCCGCAAAGCCCGTAGCCAAGTCTTACTCCCGCCATGGCGTAGCGCTTGGTAAAAGCCTTGAAAAGGAACAGGTTCTGATGGCTTTCCAGATGTTCCTTCAGAGTATATGCCTCCGGTGCTTCCACAAAATCCAGGAAGCACTCATCCACTGCCATAAAAATTCCAAGCTGCTGGCAGCGGTCCAGGATTTTTTCCAGAAGAGGCTTTTCTACCAGAAGGCCTGTGGGATTGTTGGGATTGCACAGGAAAATAATGTCCACATCCGGGGTCAGCGCCTGGAGAAAGCTTTCATCCAGGGCAAACTGTTTTGCCTTTTCCAGAGGAAAATATTCCACCTCACAGTCCACGCTGTACAGCGCCTGCTGATACTCTGCAAAGGTGGGAGCCGGCACCAGGGCTTTCTTTGGATTTACCGCCCGGCAAAGGGAAAAGATCACCTCTGCTGCGCCGTTTCCGCAGATTACCTGCTCCGGTTTGGTGTGTTCGTATTCTGCAATGGCTTCTTTGAGGGGAGCGCAGCCAACCTGGGGATAGTCACCGATGTGATCCAGGCTTTCTATAATGGCTTTTTTGATTCCCTCCGGGGTGCCAAGGGGATTGCAGTTTGCTGAGAAGTCGATGCACCCCTGGTGATGGTAGACATCACCGCCATGTATGTGTTTTTCCATTTTTGTTTCTCCGTTAGACAGCAGACTTGTTGCTTGTCTGCATATTTATATATTGATATCCTTGCTTTATATTCCAGCATACAGCCATACCAGCATGCGCACGCCCCAGAACAGGATTGCGCCTGCAATACAGGTTGCGTAAAGCAGTCGGTTCGAGCGGGGAATATCCTCGATTTCCACTGGACGGATAGGGTCTCCTATGGTTGGTTTTTCATATAATTTGCCGAAATAATAGGCGTTTCCCGCAAGCTGCACATCCAGGGCCCCTGCCATAGCAGCCTCTGTCTGGGCAGAGTTGGGGCTGGCGTGATTCTGGCGATCCCTTCTATAGATTTTCACTGCATTTTTGGTGTCCATTCCCACAAAAACAGTGGACAGGGCCATAAGCCAGCCGGAAGTCCTGGCCGGAATATAGTTGGCCACATCGTCCAGCTTTGCGGCGCATCTTCCAAAATACAGGTATTTGTCGTTTTTGTAACCCAGCATGGAATCCATAGTGTTGATTCCCTTGTAAAGAAACATAAGAGGGATTCCACCGATCGCCATATAAAGCATGGGGGCAATGATTCCATCGGAAGAGTTTTCCGCAACGGTCTCCACTGCGGCTTTTGTCACGCCCTCTTCGGTAAGCGACTGGGTGTCACGGCCTACGATCATGGAAACTGCGTATCGCGCTTCCTCGATGGTTCCGTTTTTCAGCCGGTCGTACACTTTCATGCTCTCATCCTTTAAGGATTTGGTTGCCAGAAGCTGTCCGCACCAGAAGGTTTCCAGCACAAAGCCGACCCAGAAGTTCCATTTATAAAGCAGATGGATGATGCCAAAAGGAACCAGAAATGTGATCAGGCACACAAGGATGACTTCCAGGACACCGCCTGCCAGCTCTCCTTTTTCTGATTTTGGAAAAACCTTCCGGATTCCTTTTTCCAGTACGCTGATCAGTTTTCCGATGAGGCATACCGGGTGGTACAGCCATCTTGGATCGCCCATAAGCAGATCCAGAAGAAACCCTGCCGGGAGGGTGAATAATCGTATCATGTTTGTTGCTCCTTCATTCCACCTGTGTTCCAGGCAATATTTTCTGCAAAGTAAGTCCTGCAATTGTTCAAACATTTATGCACGAACTTTCCCTGTTTTCATCTGCTGCATTCTTCAATCATTGGATCTGCCAGACAAACGATACTCTAAGCATTTCTTTAGGAATGCCTGTGGGATTTTTGGGTTTGCGTAGTAATAAAGATGAGGAAAACCTGCCAGCAGGCGGTCTGATCCGTGTATGCAGTCCCAGCCTCTTTTGCTGTGAGGCTTTGATGCGTGAAAGGCGGTGCCGCAGTTTTCCGAATCAAAATAGTGGAATTCGTGCGCCGGGCTGATTCCCAGTTCTGCTTCACCCAGGACCTGGATTTTTTTCTTTTGATCAAATCCCAGCAATTCCTGACAATTTGCTGTTTTGGGCAAATTGTCCCCGGCCTGTTCGCTGCTGCATACCGTTTCTTCATTTTGAGTTAAAGTAATATAGCCAAATCTTGTAAGCTTTGGCGTGCGCCAGACTTTGCCGGGAATCACACCTGTCATCTGGTAAAATTTTCCGTCCATGCCTTCCATCTGGTCGTGAAGATACATAAATCCGCCGCACTCTGCAAGACAAGGCATTCCGCCTTTTATGGCTTCAGCGATTTCCTCACGCATAAACTTATTTTCTTCTAACGCCTGTGTATTCAGCTCCGGATAGCCGCCATAGAGAAGCAGTCCATCCAGATTTTCCGGCAGATGAGCATCATGTATCGGGGAAAACGGCACCAACTCTGCCCCCATCGCACGAAGCAAATCTAAGTTGTCCTCATAGAAAAAACAGAATGCTTCGTCTTTAGCAAGACCAATTCGAAGCTTTTTCGAACTTTTCCATTTTAATACCTCTTTTACAGAAGAGAGGGACGACTGCTTCGTGTTCTCCGCTGCCGATAGAGCAACAGAATTCTGTGTACATTTTTCTGGCTCTGATGCCATAATCGATGCCCTTGTCTTCTCTTCCTCTAACGGCTCATAAGAAAGCTCCGGTGCCTCTTTGGCCAGCTGTATAATCGCCTCTATATCCAGACTTTTCTCCAGTACGTCTGCCAGCTTCAGAAGACGCTGCTTCAACTCTGGAATTTCCTCCGGCAGCACCAGGCCAAGATGGCGGCTTTCGATCACACAATCCTCTACTTTTGGCACATAGCCAAGAGCTTTGATTCCCAGTTCCTCTTCCACCAGCTTTTTCATTCTGGGGTAAAGCATAGGGGACATCTGATTGAAGATCACACCCTTTATGCGGCTGTCTTTTTTGTATTCCATAAAACCCTTTATGTAGGCAGCGAGGGAAACACTCATTCCCTTGCTGTTTACGATCAGAATTACCGGAGTATCCGTAACCCGCGCCAGATCATAGGCGCTTGCCTGTGTGGTGGTTCCGGCAACTCCATCGTAAAATCCCATGACCCCTTCCATCACCGCCATTTCACAGTCTGCACTGTTTTTGGCAAGAAGAGATCTGGTGATCTCTTCCCCCGTGAAAAAGGTATCCAGATTCCGGGATTTGGTTCCAATGACCTGGGTGTGGAACATAGGGTCAATATAATCCGGTCCGCATTTAAAAGAGACTGTTTTGATTCTCCGGTTTACAAGCACCTGCAGAAGTCCGCAGGTCAGAAGGGTTTTCCCGCTCCCGCTGGCTCCTGCCGCAAGCATAATCCTTGGTATTGTTTTTAGCACGTCATTGCCCTCCTGCTTACTTCTCATATAAAAAATTACTTTCGCATTTTCGGATTCTGACAGGTAATAATATAAATCGGGTTCTCTCCCATCATCAGATGGTAGCGGCTGATTTCTTTGGATCTGGAAGCGGCAAGCTGCACTACCTCGCGCTGCTGGAAATCGTATTCTTTGAGCACATCCAAAGCTTCGCTGATAGTTTCCAGGGTAATACAGTTGATTACAATCCGCACCTGTGGATTTTTTCCAAGAAGCAGTGCTACGATCTCCTTCAGATTACCGGAAGAGCCTCCGATAAATGCATGGGTAGGCGCAGGCAGATTCTCAAGTGCCTGAGGTGCCTCTCCCTTTATAATTTCCAGATTGTCCACTGCAAATTTCTGTTTGTTCTCTTCCAGAAGAGCGGCTGCCTCCTCTTTTTTCTCGATGGCAAACACCTGTCCCTGGTCTGCCCGAAGAGCCATTTCCACAGACACAGAACCAGTTCCCGCGCCAACATCGTAGCAGATGGAATCCTCTGTAAGGCGAAGCTTGGAAAGAGAAACGCTTCGCACTTCTTCCTTTGTCATAGGGGCTTTTCCGCGGATAAATTCCTCGTCAGGGATTCCATGAGTAGAAAGGGCCGGCTCCGGGTTTTCATGAAAAGCACAGACAACGCTAAGAGGCTGTCCCTCATAGTTTGTCAGCTCTTCTGCTTTTTTTACAAAAATCTTCTCATCGGGATAGGAAAGATTCTCGCCTACATAGAGAAGAACCTCGCCCATATGATACTTCACAAGCTTCCCTGCCAGCTCTGCCACTGCAGTGCCGGTTCCAAGAATGGAAAATACCTTCTGGTTATGGCGGATCATGGAAATCAGATTGCAATGTTTACCGTGGGCGCTGGTGATCTTCGCGTCATCCCAGGAAAGCCCGATCTCGGACATGAAGTATACTACAGAAGAAATTCCGCAAATTACCTCCACGTTAGATTCCCTACCGCCAAGTGCCGTCAGCAGCTTCCTGGCTCCGCTGTAAAATCCCACATCACCGGAAAGAGCGATCACAACCTTCTCATATTCCGGATGATTCCGTATATAATCCGCGATCACATCGCTGCGGTATTCATATACCACTGCCTGTCCCGGCTCCCGAACGGCATCTGCCATCCGCTTTGCGCCAATAATCAGATCCGCGCTTTTCGCCGCTTTTTTTCCCTGAACAGTAAGAGTTTCCTGGCTTCCCATGCCGATTCCAAGCAAAGTAATATGAGGCTTCACGGTAAATCCGAAATACTCTGCCAGCATATGCCTGCACTCTGCCACAGAAAGTCCCTCTTCCTTCAGAGGACGTCCAATAATTACCGGAACAGTTCCGCAGGAAAGGGCCGCATCAATTTTCTCCTGAAAGCCTCCTGCTTTTCCGGTATCCTTTGTAACCAGATATTTGCAGTCAAACTGGCGCAGCATGGCAGCATTTAATTCCATGGAAAAAGGACCCTGCATGCCGATGAGATGCTTTCCCTCAAAGCCGTAGCCTTTGCAGGTTTCCATCACAGAGGGCAGGGAAAGGACACGGGCATAAATGCGCTCTCCAGCATCAGAAAGTGCGGTGTATTTTCCCAGCTCCTTGCTTCCGGTTGTAAGAAGGATATTGCCCTCTGTCCCCTCCAAAAATTCAATGGCAGCCTGGGTATCCGGCACATAAACGGCCTGGTCCTGATAGGCTCCAGCCTCCCGCAGCACACGCCTGTACTCCAAACCTGTGTTCTGGCAGGCTGTGCGGATATTTTCCGTAACCTCTGCAGCGTAAGGATGGGTTGCGTCCAGAACCATTTCCGGCTTTTTCTCATTTAGAAGTGCTTCCATTTCCGGCTCTGTCAGGCGCCCGGCGTGGATTTTCAGATATTCGTTCTCTTTTAATGATTTGCTGCCGTAGTCGGTAGCCACGCATGCAAGCACATGGATCTGATGTTCTGCCAGAAAATTACTGATATCACATCCCTCTGTTGTGCCTGCAAATACAATGATTTCAGACATCCCTGTATCCTCTTGGAGTAACCATTTTGCCTTTGATGTTGCGAGTCTGGGAATTGCCGATGAATACGGTAGTGAACATGTCTACCTGAGTATCCTTCAGTTCGTCCAGGGTCATGATCTGGGAAGATTCCCCTTCTCTTCCAATATTTTTCACAATGCCGCATACAGTATCCGGGGACTTGTGCTGCAGCATCAGCTCGCATGCTTTTTTCAGATAGTCGTGTCTCTTATGGCTGGACGGGTTGTAAAGGCAGATCACAAAATCCGCCTCCGATGCCAGAAGAAGGCGTTTTTCAATTTTTTCCCATGGGGTAAGAAGGTCGCTTAAGCTTATCAGGCAGAAATCGTGGATCAAAGGTGCGCCAAGGACTGCTGCGCCGCCTGTAGCTGCAGTAACGCCTGCTACTACCTCGATATCAACATCCGGATAATTGGCTCCTACCTCGTACATCAGGCCAGCCATTCCGTATACGCCTGCATCTCCGCTGCAGATCATGGAAACGGTCTGTCCATTCATTGCCTCGTCAAAGGCCATGACACAGCGGTCTACCTCTTTTCTCATAGGAGTGGTAAGGAAGGATTTGCCCGCAAAATGATCCTTTACCAGATCAATATATACGGTGTAGCCCACGATCACATCACTTTTTTCAAGGGCTGCCACTGCTGCTCCTGTCATTCCCTCATAGGAGCCGGGGCCAATGCCCACTACGTAAATTTTCTTCTCTTTATTCAAAATGTATCCTCCAATCTGCAAGGACAAGGGCGGCTGTCACGCCGTCTGCTGCCTGTTTTCTCTGGATCAGGCGGCAATGTTCCCCACCTCGCCTGGTACCTGGTTTTGTCTGGTTTCGTTCTGGAATCCTACCGGTATTCAAACAGATTCTATCCTGCGCCGCCTTTATTGCGCTTCTCTCGCACACGTTGTCAACGCCTACCGTCCTGCTCACAAAGGAAGAGGCTGTAAATTCCCCCTTCACAGCAAGAAGCTCTTCACTGGAAAAAGTCTCAAATGGGATTCCCATTTTTTCTGCCAGGGCCAGAAGTCCTGGTTCTTCTTTTTTGATATCAATACTGGCAAGACAGGCCACGGCCTGGGGATAAATCTGATTTTCCTCAAGGCAGGTAAACGCGGCCTTTTCCACTGCCTGCGCTTCTTTATTTTTGCGGCAGCCCATTCCCAGAGCCACGGCCTGGGGTACTACATGAGTAGTGGAAAGAAATGGAGTACAGTTTTTATGTATGGTGACGGCAATTCCTACCTTAGGAAACAGATCAGATGCCGATTTTATCTGGTTATCATTCTGGACATTGGTTCCGGGTTCATTTTCTGAAATCCAGTTTTCATCCCTAAGTCCGCAGCAATTCACCAGCCCATCCGGCAATTCGCCTTCCCAGGGAAATTCACTGTAAAATCCTACTTTCTCCCCTGCAAGCAAAGCTGCTGACACTTCTTTGGCTTCTTTCATACGGAAAATATGGCAGTTGTTTTTCTTTGCAAAAACATCTACGGCAAATTTCCCTTCCAGATCCGTGGCAGTGGTCACAATAGGAACTGCATGCAAAGCCTCTGCCGCCTGCAATGCCAGCTCATTAGCACCTCCAAGATGTCCGGATAACAGGGAAATCACAAATTTCCCGCATTCGTCTGTCACCAGGACCGCCGGGTCCGTTTTTTTGCTGGCTACATAGGGGGCAATACTGCGCACTGCAATTCCTGTGGCTCCAATGAAAATAATTCCATCCGCACTCTCAAACTGCTTTCCTGCCCATTGCTTTGTACTCTCTTTTATGGACTCCGGAATGTATTTGCTCTTCGTATACAGGGAAACTGCATGCTCCTGTTCTTCCAGTGCTTTTTTCAGTTTTTCTCCGGTCTGCTGCCCGGTCAGGGTGAAACATATTATGGAAATCTTCATCTTATTTCAATTACTTTGTTGCTTCACGGAACTCTGTTGTAAATCCCGGGTCATAGAGCTTAGAACGGTCATAGTGTGCTGCATTTACGCAGTCACCGATGATCATAAGGGCTGTCTTTGTAATGTTGTTTTCTTTGGCAGTCTGAGCCAGAGTGCCTACTGTGCACACAAATTTTTTCTCATCCTCCCAGGTTGCCTTGTAAACAATGGCTGCCGGAGTGTCTGCTGTGTAGCCGCCCTCGATCAGTCTTCTGCTCAGTTCCTCCAGCATTCCTGTGCTGAGAAAAACAACCATAGTTGCCTGATGAGCGGCAAAGGACTGGATACTCTCCTTGGGCGGAACCGGAGTTCTGCCTTCCATACGGGTGATGATTACGCTCTGGGAAATGTCCGGCAAAGTATATTCCAGATTCAGTGCGCTTGCTGCGCCGCAGAATGCACTGACGCCAGGACAGTAATCATAAGCGATTCCCTTTTCATCCAGAACATCCATCTGTTCCCGGATAGCACCGTAAATACAAGGATCTCCTGTGTGAAGTCTTACTGTTGTCTTGCCTGCAGCCTCTGCTTTTTCCATTACGGAAAGTACTTCTTCCAGGGTCATTTTGGCACTGTTGTAAATAGTGCAGATGTCCTTGGTGCACTCAAGAAGCTTGGGATTTACCAGGGATCCGGCATAGATTACCACATCTGCTTCCTCTAAGTATTTTTTTCCTCTTACTGTGATCAGGTCCGGGGCACCGGAACCTGCTCCTACGAAATGAATCATGGCTTTTTCTCCTCTTTTACAATAATTAATGAATAGTATCCTGCATCTTCCGGGATTTCATCTACGGTTCTGTATATTTGCTCATCCGGCATACCGCAGTTCTGGATCATCATGGCTTCGCTGCCGGATGCTTTGATCTGCTCTTTCACTGTTTTCATCTGTTTTCCGGTTTTCATCAGCACCTTGGTGCCGGGAAGCTTCAGTGCCTCTTCAATCTGGTAAGAAGCCGGGATCACGTGAAGCTGCTGGGCTTTTTCTACCAGGCCCTGGTTAAATCTGGCACTTACCGCGCAAAATGAAGTGATGCCGCTTACGATTTCTGTGTCGTATCCCATCTGTGCCACACGTTTGTGCACATAAAGGTAGGTGGAATAGACGGTGGGATCTCCAAGGGTCAAAAATACCACATTTTTGCCCTGATCCAGCTGGTCTGCGATGATTCTGGTGCCTTCGTCATGAACCTGCTTCAACTGTTCTTTGTCCTTGGTCATGGGCATGGGAAGGGATATCATCTGCTTGGTATCGATTTCCGGGTATGCGCCCTTCATGATCTTGTAGGCTACGGATTCCCTGGGATTTTCCCCTGGGAACGCCAGTATGTCTGCTTCTTTTGTAAGTCGTAAGGCTTTGAGTGTAACAAGTTCCGGATCTCCCGGACCTACACCTACGCCGTATAATTTTCCTGTCATTTACTTCTCTTTCCCGTAACTGCAAAATTCCTGATTGCCAGTTACGTTTCTTTTATTTTCTGCTTCCTGCATTATTTTTTCTGCAGCTCTATGTCCTGTTTCTTGATTTCTTCGATCAACTCTTTTGCATCTTTCGTCTTGCCAAGATAGCCGTATACATTGTTAAATACCACTGCCCCAAGCTTGATCTGTTCATAGGAACGGTGGTCCAGATAAAACTGGATTTTTTTCATGATTTCTTCCATTGTGGGCTGCAAAAGCTGCTTCTCATGAAGAACGTCCAGGGCTTCATCTGTTGTATTGCAGTTTAAAACCGCTCTTGCGGTGTCGCCGTCAGCTCCTGCACGAAGGGCATTGGAAGCCAGTACTTCCATACGGGCATCTGCACTATGGGAATGGGTGTTCATGATCCCGGCTGCCACTTTTACAAATTTGCCGATATGAGCCACAAAAAGGATGCCTTTTACCCCCATGTCTACTGCCATATCAATGGTCTCGCCTACGTAGTTGCTGCACTTGATATTCCGCTCAAAGGGCAATGTCATATGCTCTCTTAAATAGTCTGCGCCATAGTTGCCCGGAGTGGCAAGAATGTACTGCTCGCCCTGGGCGAAATGCTGCTTCATTTCTACGTGGATGCTCTCCACCAGCGCTTTTTCACTCATGGGCTCCACAATTCCGGAGGTTCCCAAAATGGAAATTCCGCCTGTAATTCCAAGCCTCGGATTAAAAGTTTTCTTGCCGATTTCCACGCCCTCGGGCACAGAGATCACCACTTTCAGCCCGCCCTCATAGTCGTAAGACACAGCAGCTTCCTCTGCTTCACGAAGAATCATGGCCCGGGGAACTGGGTTGATTGCCGCCTCTCCTACCTGCTGGGAAAGTCCCGGTCTTGTCACGCGGCCAACACCGATTCCGCCGTCTATCTGGATTCCTGGTTCTTTTGTCTTTGATACGGTGGCGTATACCAGGATCCCATTGGTGGTGTCCGGGTCATCCCCTGCGTCTTTTTTGACAGCGCAGGTGACCTGGTTTTCTTCGATCTGAATGTGGTGGAGTTCCAGATCCAGGAGAATTCCTTTTGGCGTCATAAGAGGAACGCTGTCCAGCTTCTTTTTCCCAAGGAGCATCAGCGCTGCGCCTTTGCAGGCAGCTGCCGCGCAGGAGCCTGTGGTGTAGCCGAAGCGCATTTTCTTCTGTCCGCGGATCACGTAGTACTCTTCCAGACCGGTTTTGTGTGCCATATCCTTTGCCTCCGTAGGTATAAAAGTAAATTTTTCAGCTATTGGCTGGGATTTTTAATGGAAACCATTTTCCGCAGCCAGGCTTACACAAAAAAAGCTCTGTCGTAACGTGACAACAAAGCTTCTTTTCCCAGAATGATCCCGGTTGCCGCAGGAAATCCTGTTCCTGAAAAAGCATCCAGTATCTGACTGTACAGTAACGGACTTGTGCAGGAGTTCCACCTGCTTCCTGAAAATACTTTTCCCTGTTTTTATCCGTTACATTATATAATTTTGTCCTGTAAAAGTCAACAGCCAAGCCGCTCCTGACCCATCCCGGCCGCAAAACTGCTGCTTTTGTTCACACAACTCTGTGTTCCATCCATTTCTCGCTTTTAAAGCGAAGACTGAATACAATTCCTCTTACGGTCCAGTCGGTGAACATTCCGATCCAGACGGCCATGGGGCCCATGCCGCAGACGCGGATCAGGTAGACGCAGAGACAGAAACGGAATACCCACATGGTGGTGCAGGAGGTGATCATGGAAAATTTCACATCTCCGGCTGCGCGCATGCCATAAGCCGGAATAAAGGCCGGCATCCATACCAGAGGCTTTACAATGGTGATCCAGAATATCATGTCCAGGCACATTTTGGCGCTTTCCGGCTCCATGCCGCCAATCATGGTGATCGGTTTCGCCAGTGCATACACAATCGCACAGCAGGCAATCAGAAAGACCTCTGAAAAGATCATCAGCTTTTTCATATAATATACAGCCTCATCCTTGCGTCCTGCGCCAAGGCTCTGGCCTACTACGGTCATCAGTCCGATTCCCACGCCGATTACAGCCGTTCCGTTCAGCATCTCCATAATATTGGTCATAGCCTGAGCTGCAATGGCTGTGGTTCCAAGGGTAGACACAGTGGACTGGATTGCCAGCTTTCCAAGCTGAAACATACTGTTCTCCACACCAGAGGGCACTCCAAGTGCCAGGATCCGCTTTATCATATTTCCATCCGGGCGGATATTCAGATAATCCCTCACCGCAATGGGCTGTCTGTCTTTTCGCAGCTGATACAGAACTACCACTGCACAGAAGATTCGTGATACCAAGGTGGAAATCGCTGCTCCCGCAACTCCCATGTGAAATACCCAGATCAAAACTGCATTTCCCCCAATGTTCATCACATTGGAAATAATGGAAATCACCATTGGTCCTCTTGTATTTTCCTGGGCACGGAAAATGGAAGCTCCGGCATCATAGAGGGCGATAAATGGATAAGACAGTACGGTGTAAAAGAAATAGACCATTGAATTATCCATAACATCCGCATCTACTTTTCCGAAAATAAAGCTCAGCAGTGGTGCACGGAAAATCAGTCCCAATGTGACAATGCAGACGGAAATGGCAGTTATGATAAAAAGAGCCTGTCTGGCAGATTTGTTTGCCATCTCGTGATTTTTCTGACCAAGATACTGGGTACAGATGATGGTTCCACCTGCTGCCAGTGCGGAAAACGCCTGAATGATCAGAACGTTGATGGAGTCCACAAGGGAGACTGCGGAAATCGCCGCGGAGCCTACATTGCTGACCATCATAGTATCCACAGTTCCCATCAGTGCGTTTAAAAGCTGCTCCATAATAATAGGCACCAGAAGAGCCCGGAGCATTTTGTTGGTAAAAAGGTGCTGCTGTTGTTCCATATGTTTTCTATTTTCCCCCTAAACGGATGATTACTGGTCACGTGCTTGGCAGTACATTTCGTCATATGTTATTGTCCACTCTGTGTCCAGCAACATACTTCACGATGCACAGAAATCAGCCGTAAAAATCGATTGTATACTTCCATACACATTTTATCTGTGTTATTATACACCTTAAGCAAAAAAATTGCAGTACGAAATTCTAAATATAATGTCAGACTATTTCACAAAACGGACCTGTCGTCTACCGACGATATCATCATATATGAAAGTCAGATGTTCTGTAACACCCTTTGCCAATAAAAACAACACAGGAGGAACTTACTTTGGACCGGATTCTTACTTACACTGTACAGCCAGACGAGGAAAACATGCTGCTTCTTGATTTCCTTCGAAGCAAGGGATTTTCCCGGGGAATTCTCTCTTCTATGAAGCCGTATAAGGGCGCAATTTTGCTAAATGGGGAAAGAGGATTCGGCAAGTCGGTTCTTCATGCCGGGAATTTTCTTCGCATTCATATCCCGGAAACGGAAAGCAGCGAGAATATTCTGCCTGTGAAAATGGACCTTTCCATACTCTATGAGGACGAGGATCTCCTGGTCATAAATAAGCCGGCAGACATGCCTGTGCATCCTTCCATCGGCAATTACGACAACACCCTTGCCAACGGAGCGGCCTGGTATTTTAAGGAAAAGGGACAAACCTTCGTCTACCGCTGCATCAACCGCCTGGACCGGGATACCACAGGTGCTCTTATTCTGGCGAAAAATCCTTACAGCGCCGCAGTTCTCTCCACCCAGATGAAGCAGCGGCAGATCCGCCGGACTTATCTGGCAATCGTTCAGGGGATCACGCCGTCCCACGGTACCATAGATGTGCCTATCGGACGGACAGACGGCTCCACTATTGAACGGCAGATTGACCCTGTAAATGGGGAGCGTGCAGTCACACATTATGAAAGGCTGGCTGCTTACGCGCTTCACGCTGGAACATTCTCTCCTGTTTCGGACGCACAGAAGACAGATTTTCTCCAGGCATATTCTTTAATCGAGCTTCACCTGGAAACCGGTCGTACCCACCAGATTCGGGTGCACATGAAGCACATCGGGCACCCTCTTCCAGGGGATTTTCTCTACAATCCGGATTACAGCATCATAAAGCGCCAGCCCCTGCACTCCTACCAGCTGGAATTCACCCATCCAGTTACAAAAGAAGTCATGTGCATCACCGCCCCGGTACCAGAAGATTTCGCTAATGCGTTTCACTAATGTATGTTAAAAAAGGCAGACCAGCGCCGCACATCCTGTGCTTCCTCTGATCTGCCTTTTATGTTTTCATGTTAATACAGCCGTCATATTGACGTTTCTGCTTTTCCTATACCGCAGCTACTTCTGGCTTCGCGGCCGTCGCCCTATCTTCTCTTACCGATTCTTCTCATAAATAATCAGCAGCCCCTTCAGCAGAAGATCCTCATCCAGCAGGATCTCCCTGCGGCAGTGAGGAACGATCTTGCGGGCAAGACCGCCAGTGGCAACTACTGTAATCTTCTGGCCCAGTTCTTCTTCGATCCGGTCCACAATACCGTCAAGCGCAGCCGCATTGCTGTAGATCACGCCGCTTTTCATACACTCGATGGTATTTTTACCAATGATACGTTTGGGAGCCTCAATGCTGATACCACTCAGCTGAGAAGCACGGGCTGTGAGGGCATCCAGGGACACTCCCATTCCGGGAAAAATCATACCGCCCACATAATGTTTCTTTTCATCAACCACGCTCACCGTGCTTGCAGTTCCCATATCAATAATCGCCAGCGGAAGGGGATACTCATGGATTCCCGCAACCGCATTTGCCACCAGGTCAGCGCCAAGCTGTCCCGGATTATCCATCATAATATTCAGACCGGTCTTCACTCCAGGTCCCAGAACCATGGGCTCCTTGTGGAGCACCTTCTCAGCAGCAAGCTTCACGGCATTGGTGATCTGGGGAACTACAGAGGAAATGATGCAGCCTTCAATATCTGTACGTTTAATGTGGTAAATGTCAACAACCGTTTTTAAATCAACTGCATATTCCAGCTCTGTTTTTGTGCGGACCGTGGAAAGTCTCTCAATAAAATAAGTCTTCTCCCGGTCAATGCACCCAACCACAATGTTTGTATTTCCGATATCAATTGCTAAGATCATAGTTTCCCTCCATAGTTTCTTATCAGCCGTCTGGCCTTTTTCCCGTCCGCAGTCAAAGTCTGCCCGGACATAAATCATCTATCTGTATTTTAAACCTCTGCTGCCTTTACCGCCTTGTCAGCCTTTTTCTCTGCGCCAGGAAGCAGTCTTGCCTTATAAAGGGCAGCTCCCACAGCACCCGTGATCACAGTGGCGGAAATCATCTCGCATACTGCGTTGATTCCTACAAATGTGCAGATAAACAGAATTACATTTTTTCCGCCCATAAGGCCCTGCACATACTCTGTATTTCCGAAAAGTCCTACCAGCAGTGCCATAAAGAACAAAGTGTTCAGAAATGCGGAGCAAAAGCCTGTCACTGCACAGGAAACATAAATATTTTTTGATTTTTTGCGAACGCCCTGGAAAATATATCCAAGCAGAAGTCCGTCAACCAGTCTTGGGATAAATCTCTGTACAAATGCCAGAAATGGATTGATTCCGAATAAGGTAGCACCCATAATGCTGGTACCGCCAATGCCGATACACTGTCCGAAGCTGGTCAGTCCGAATACGGCTCCGGCAATGGCTCCGCCTACAGGTCCCATTGTAATTGCGCTGATGGCAACCGGAATAATGTTAAAAGTAATGGCAAGAGGTCCGATATTCAGGTAGCCAAGAGGTGTGTAAGCCATCAGAAGCAGGATTGCTATCATCAGGCCAAGCAGTGTGATTTGAGATGTTGTAAATTTTTTGTTCATAATGATCCTCCTTGTTATCGTTCCCGTAAAAGGGATACAATACGGTATGGACTGACGGGCATGTGTTCTTTTATTTACCCGTCACTCTTAAAAAAAGTATTCTATCCAGGATTTTACTGGCTGCATCCTCCTTGCTCATAAGCGGGAGTGACACTTCCTCATCCTGTGTAATCAGAGTCAGAACATTGGTGTCCCCCTGGAATCCGGCGCCAGCCATTTTTACATTGTTGGCAGCTACCATATCCAGATTTTTCTTTGTAAGCTTGACTCTGGAATTACCGATCATATTCTGTGTTTCCATGGAAAATCCGCACAGAAACTGTCCATCCGGTTTGTGCTCCCCGAGATACTTCAGAATGTCATCTGTTCTCTCAAGGGTAATGGACATATCGTCGTCTTTCTTCTTGATCTTCTCATCGCTGACCTTCGCGGGACGGTAATCCGCAACTGCTGCAGCCTTGATGATAATATCCTGTTCCTTACTCACCGCTGTGACAGCCTCATACATATCCTTCGCTGTCACCACCGGAACCACCTTCACAAAGGGCGGCGGCGCAATGGCAGTACGTCCACTTACCAGTGTGACATCTGCACCTCGCAGCATTGCCATCTTCGCAATGGCATAGCCCATCTTGCCGGAAGAATGGTTGGTAATATAGCGGACCGGATCGATGGCCTCCTGGGTAGGTCCAGCTGTCACAAGCAGCTTCAGCCCCTTCATATCCTTCTCACAGGCACACTCTCTCATAATGTAGGACAAAAGAGTCTCCGGCTCCGGCATTTTGCCAGCTCCGGTGTCCCCACAGGCAAGATAGCCCACAGCAGGATCGATCACTTCATATCCATAATGTTCCAGGGTCTTCAGATTGTCCTGGACAATGGGATTCTCAAACATATTGGTATTCATAGCCGGGGAAATAAATTTCTTACATCTGCATGCCATGATGGTGGTAGTCAGCATATCATCTGCGATTCCATGTGCCAGCTTGCCGATTACATTGGCACTTGCAGGGGCGATCATCACCACATCTGCCTTCTTAGCAATGGATACATGCTCTACCTGGAACTGGAAATTCCGGTCAAAGGTATCCACCAGGCATTTATTCCCGGTAAGGGTCTCAAAGGTAATGGGATTGATAAAGTTCGTGGCATTCCTGGTCATCAGCACATGAACGTCCGCGTGCTGCTTCTTCAGCGCACTTGCAAGATATGCGATCTTATATGCGGCAATACTGCCTGTCACTCCCAGAAGAATGGTCTTTCCCTCTAGCATTCGTTTTCCTCTTTTCTCTTTAAACTCATGGGGACATTTTTCTGTCCGTACCGCTTATTATAAAACAAATATAGCTCTGATTGCAATGTATTTTTTCCATGTATAGCTTTTCGTACATGCTGCGCTGCCGCGGTCAGCCTTTTTATTGCCCGCATCCGGCAGATTTTTTTGCCATTTTTCCATGAATATAAAAGGAAAATCTGCTATAATGAAATGGCATTTTAGATATCATCGAATCCAAGCGTAAAGGACTTTATCATGAATTATCAGATCACACAGTGGTGCGCCCACTTTATCACAGAGCATGTAAAGGAAGGAGACCTGTGCATTGACGCTACCATGGGAAACGGAAACGACACCCTGCTCCTTAGCCGTCTTTGCGGGGAAAAAGGCCATGTACTTGCCTTTGACATCCAGGAACTGGCCCTTGCCCACACCAGGGAGCGCCTGGAAAAAGAAAATGCAGCTCACAACTATGAGCTGATCCTGGATTCCCATGCAAATATGGGAAACTACGCTGCGCCCATGAGTGTAAGCTGCATTGTGTTTAACTTCGGCTATCTGCCGGGAGGGGATCACAGTCTGGCCACCAGGCCTGATTCCAGCATTCTGGCCCTTCAGGCTTCCCTTGGCCTTCTGAAAAAAGGCGGAATCCTGATGCTGTGCATTTACAGCGGCGGCGATTCCGGATTTGAGGAGCGGGATGCCCTTCTTAGCTGGCTGAAAAAACTGGACTCCAGAAAATATCTGGTAATCAAAACCGAATACTACAACCGTCCCAACAATCCGCCTATGCCTGTGCTTGTAGTAAAACAATAACCTCTGCATCTGCATTATATCTCATAAAAAATTTTGTCCAGCCAAAGCCGCACAGCACAAACTGCGCAGGCCGAAGCTGGACAAAACATCGATTGCAGATGTAAATTGCAGACTCCGAAATCAGTCTGTAATAATCACGCTCGTCATCACCGGCTGCTGGTCTGCGGAAATAGTTCCGTTATTATCCGTAGGCTTGGCATCCTTGCAGATCTGGTCCACAATGTCCATGCCCTCTGTCACATGGCCGAAAGCTGCATACTGTCCGTCCAGATAAGTGCTGTCTGACTGCACAATAAAGAACTGGGAGCTTGCGCTGTCCGGATCTGAGGATCTTGCCATGGAGATTACGCCTCTTTCATGGGAAATGTTATTCTCCACGCCGTTTTCAGAGAATTCTCCTTTGATGGTCTCATCAGAGCCGCCTCTTCCGGTTCCCTCCGGATCGCCGCCCTGGATCATGAAGCCGTCAATAATACGGTGGAAAGTCAGCCCGTCATAGAAATGCTCCTGTGCCAGCTTCACAAAGTTGGTAACGCTGATAGGCGCTGTATCCGCATCCAGTTCCACCTTGATGGTGCCGTAATCCTTCACTTCAATTTCCGCATGGTGGATGCCGGTAAGGGGCTGTGAAGTATCCAGTACTGCCTCATCTGTCACAGTTCCTTTCTCATCCGTACCGTCTGAAAAACCGGAAACTTCCTCGTCAGTTCCCTGCTCTTCACTTGTATCGGAAGAGTTCTCTTCTGTGGCCTCATCTGTCTTTTCTTCTGTATTTTGGGTTTCTTCTTTCGCATTGTCTGTGCCGCAGCCTGCCAGCAGTCCCACTGACAGGGTTGCAGTCATCAACATTGCCAGAATTTTTCTTTTCTTCATAATTCGCCTCCAGATTACGTTCTTAAGTATGTGTATTTGGATAAAAAACGGCGCCAGGCTTTTCCTGACGCCATCTTTTCTCATTATAACGAAATTGTCGCAAAATACAATTGATTTCACAAATTGTTCAATTTCTTTTTCTCTTTCTTGGATTCCACCACATGGCGGATCGCTGCTATGGGATGATGAAACAGCATCCTTGGACCGGAGAAACGCATGACTTCACGGATCTTTTCCCGCATTTCCGGCTTATAGCAGTGCACCTTGCAGTTGGAACAGAAGGTCTTGGTCTCCATAAACGGGCATTTCTCGCTGCGCATTCTGGCATAGGCATCCAGCGCGGCACATTCCGGGCAAAGCCCGTCTTTGCTATGGTGCTGCTTTTTGCAGTAAAGCTGGATCATCTGGGAAACCATTTTCTTTTCCCGTTCCCGCTTTTTCTCTATTTTAGTGCTCATTGACAACTCCTCTGGTACCTGGCATCAGCTGTCCGATCATGTAGCACACAGCTGCCACAGCCATACCGTTGATGGAAGCCACACCCCAGTTCAGCACATTTGCTACAATGGTTCCAAGCACAACACCTGCAACGGAAAACCAGTTTACCGTTTTCAGTGCCGGATTCTCTTTCTCATACTCTTTCCGGTTCATGAAATAGTCCATTACCAGAATGATTCCAACTGGCGGAAGGGTACAGTTAAGAATGTTCAGCCAGTCACAGAAATTGTAGTACAGCCATACAGAAGCCACCGTTCCGATGATTCCGGAAATCAGTACCATTGGTTTCTTTTTCTGATGGAAAATGTTGGCAAGACCAAGACCTGCTGTATAAAGGGCATTGTCGTTGGTGGTCCAGATGTTAAGGCCCAACACCAAAACAGCCAGATAAAACAGGTTCAAGCGGATCATAACCTCAAAAATATCGTTTCCTCCTACAAAAATAGAAGAAACAGCACCGAAGAAGAACATCAGGGAGTTGCCGATAAAGAACGCAACCACTGTGGTGATCGCGCCGACCTTGCCGTTCTTTGCGAAACGGGCAAAGTTCGGGGTTGCGGTTCCGCCGGATACAAAAGAACCTACCACCAGTCCTGCGCCGCCTACAATGGTCAGGCTTCCGCTGGATTTGGCGAACTGGTCAATGATGGTGCCATCTCCCTGCTGTACCGCCATCACCATTGCAACAGTACCAAGAACCGCTACCAGCGGCACTGCAATATAGCTGACAATGGTAAGGGAATCGATTCCAAAATAAGCGGAAGCAGTCATGCATACACCAGCCAGGATCACAAGTCCCCACATGGCAGCATCGCTTCCCCCAAGAAGCTCCTTGGATACCGGAATGGCAAACATGGCAAGTCCCACGCCGAACCAGCCGATCTGGGTGAAACTGATCATGGCTGATGGAAGGTAGGAGCCTTTTTCCCCGAATGCTCTTCTGGAGAGAAGGTCAAGGGATAATCCAGTCTTGGCACCTACGTATCCAAGCAGTCCGGTGTAAGCCCCAAGGATCACGCCGCCAAGAATCAGGGATTTCACAAAGCCCCAGAAATCAAGTCCTTCTGCCAGCTGCTGGCCAACCCACATGCTTGCGGAAAAGAAGGTAAATCCCAGCATGATCATGAACATAGTAACCAGGCCTTTGCGGCTGTCTGCCGGAACTGCCTTTGACGCAAAGTCAACGTCTTTTGTTTTTTTGTTTTTACTCATTTTCTTTCTCCTGTAGTTGCATCATCATAAAATGTATTTGCGCAGCGCAGTTGTGAATTCTTCGATTCTCTGCTGGGCAATCTCTTTCAAGGTTACCTGTTTCAGACAGTCTGCGAAGCGCATTTCCATCTCATACAGCCATTTGGTCTGGGCGGACTCAATCTCCTGGAAGTGGTTGCAGGCCAGCCAGTCCTCGTAACTGATCGGCAGTGCATAGCCTAATTTTTCCTCGATCAGGGCGTTCATGTCGATCACATCGCAGCGCTCTAACATGCCCTTCCAGAAGTCCAGAACCTCCTCCACATGCTCATGGATCTCATATCTTCTGGCGCCGCCATCGTAGATAATGCATTTCTCAAACAGAGGATCCCGCATGGAAAGGGTTTCTCTTCGAAACTCCGGTGCGATGATGCCGTCTTTCCAGTAGAAATCCACGTCCGGAAGATTGATCCCGGATACGCCCTTGTCCTGATAGGTGCTGAAGATTCCCTCATAGTAAACGGTGATAAATCCCTCGAAGTCCGGCCAGTACTCGCGGATCTCGCTGGTAAGCTTCTCCAGGATCTCGATTCCCTTGGTGCCGCCGATGGTGAAGATGATGATGTTCCGAAGCTTGGCTCCATGTGCCCGGTAGAAATCGGTTACATAGCGCAGGCAGTGGATCAGAGTTTCGCCGGAGGCAATGATATCGCCGATCATAAGGGTGCTGTCCGGCACCATGGTAAGCTTGCTGTACTTGATCTCCAGTCCTGCGATCTCGTCCTCCTGGAACACACGCTCGCTGGACAAAAAGCTGATGTCGTGTACGCGGATGTGCTCGCGATAGCAGCTCTCCTCAAGAGGATAGTTCAGGGCACCGCGAAGAATAGACAGGATGTTGGCTGTTGTCACCTTCTTCTGTTCCTTGAAATAGTAAAGCATCTGTGAGGTAGCAGGGATCAGGCAGTGGTAAACCTCATAGCCTACAACCTCTGGTGTGTTCATCAGTTTTCTTGTCTCTGCCTCTGATACCACATAGTATTCGTTCACATAGTCTCCGCCTGCCAACTTGTAGCAGTCCACACCCTGATCAGAAAATTCTCTGACCAGTCTTACGTTTTCCCAGTTTTTCATCTGTCGTTTTCCAAACCCTTTCTCGCTTTTTCCGTAAAAAAGGCCCTCTTTTGCGTCGATCACATATTGGTTCCAGCAAAAGACAGCCTGTTTTTTTAACAAAGATGATATGATGAATAGGCTTTATTGTCAAGTGAAAATCCAGGAAATTTTTCTTTCCAGGATTCCTGTCTTGCCACTTTTTCCAGAGTCTGCTAAAATCAAGGGAGAATTTTATACTTTACAGAAAGCGAGGACCTTTTTTATGGAAAAGATTACCAGTTTTACAATAGACCACATCAAGCTTCAGCCGGGAGTGTATGTTTCCCGCAAGGATCCGGTTGGAAACAGCGTGATCACCACTTTTGACATCCGCATGACTTCCCCCAATGAGGAGCCTGTGATGAATACTGCAGAACTTCACACCATTGAGCATCTTGCAGCTACTTTTCTTCGCAACCACAGGGAATTCGGCCCTAAGATGATCTACTGGGGACCTATGGGCTGCCGTACCGGAAATTATCTTCTGCTGAACGGGGATTATGAATCTAAGGACATTGTGCCGCTTATGATCGAAACTTTTGAGTTTATCCGGGATTTCGAGGGCGAGGTGCCGGGCGCGTCTGCAAAGGACTGTGGAAACTACCTGGACATGAACCTTGGCATGGCAAAATATCTTGCAAAGAAGTTTCTGGATGAAGTGCTTTACGATATTAAACCGGACAGACTGGTTTATCCAGAGTAAACCAGTTTCCGAAAATCAGTTTCTTCGCATCTTCGGAAACTACAGAACATATTTGCATTCAGGTCATGAATCTGCATATTCATGCAGTTGAATCAGAAGCAAATTCAAAACTTTCATGAAAAATGCCAGATGAGCAAATCACAAACACTGTGATTCCTACCCATCTGGCATTTTTTATTTCGTTCTCTTCAAAGCATCAGCCTTCTGTGGAAGCGTCAACTGCCTGATCTGCACCGACATCTGCGGCTCCATCCGCTGCGCCTGCGTCTGCAGCTACTGCACTTACATAATCACCGGATACATATGCGGTCTGTCCCTCATAGGAAACCTCAACCCATCCATTGTCACACACACCAGTGCTGGTAAGCTGTGTGCCGTTTGCCACGCTGGCAACCAGAGCTGCATCTGTGCTTGCATCTGCACGAAGGTTTACATCTGCATTGGCAACGTAAGTACCATCCTGTTTGGTTACGTTCACGCCGCTTGCAGTCTGTACGACTACAACCTCAGGTGTAGGTGTTGCCTCTGGAGTAGGTGTTGCCTCCGGGGTAGGGGTTGGAATCGGAGTAGGGGTAGCCTGTATAACAGTAACGGTTGCTCCTGCGCCTTCCTCAAATCCGCATCCCGGGATGCAAAGTGCTGCGCCAAGAAGCAGAGCAGCCAAACCTGCTTTTCTCATAGTATTATTCCTCCTTTACAAAGCATCACTGCCTTGGATTCATGTTACTGTCCACTCCATGCACAGTAACAGATTGATTCTTCTGTTATGAAAGTCAGCTGCCTCCCATCAGCAGCCGCATACTCTTTTTGCGAATCGTTACAATTAATATACAGTATTATTACAAAATATGCAAGTCCTAAGTGAAGGGAACTGCTTACACCCGCTCGAATACCACCGTTACCTGGCCGCCGCAGATCATGCCAAGGCTGTCTTTGCCGTCGGCGGTGAGGGCGTAGTGCTTCACTTCTTTGTCCTTCACTTCCGGGCAGTGGTTGATGGCTTCGAATTCTACCTTGCCGCCGCCAATGCTGCCTTCGATATGGCCGGATGGCTCCACAAACATTTTGCTGCCTACTCCTCTTGGGGAGGAACCGGATTTCTCGGCAATGGTCACCATTACGCCATGGCGGCCCTCCTGTACTGCTGCCTCTACCTTTTCATCGCAGTAGGCGCTGTAGTGCTGATTTTTCACCTTGACAATCTCTGCCATAATGCTGACTGCAATTTCCTCGGGAAGCTGTCCGCCAAGAGGGATTCCGATGGGGGCATGAACCTGATCAAGTTCTTCCAGGGAATAGCCCTCCTTCAGGAGATTTTCCCGGGTGATCCGCACTTTATTTTTGCTGCCAATCATTCCCAGATACTCATAAGGACGCTTCAAAAGCCTGCGAAGGCAGTCGGCATCTCCAAGATGGCCTCTTGTCAGGATCACGTAATAGGCGTTTTCATAGGGAACAATGTACTGATCCAAATCCTTGAAATCCCCGTAAACCAGCTCGTCTGCCTCCGGGAAGCGCTCTTTTGTCACAAAATCTTCTCTGTCATCCATGATGGTCACATGAAAGCCCAGCATTTTTCCCAGATGGGCGGTAGGCTGGGATACGTGACCGCCGCCGAAAATAGCAAGCCTTGGATTTTTGCGATAGTCTTCCACGAAAATCCGAATGCCGTCGGCAGTTATGACTTTTGTTTCTCTAGCATCGTTTAACAGTGGGAGATATTTTTCCCAGATTTCTCTGTCTTCTTCCTGTTCTGGAATCAGGCTCTTCTCCTGCGCTGCTGCATCTGGATTTCCAGGCTGTCTCACAATACACTTTTTCCCCATGTCCGGACCATCCAGAATGATCGCTGTCTTGATCCGCCCTTTTTCTTCCAGTATTTCATAAATTTTATTATACACGACACTTCACCTCATTTTCAAAATTTCATTGCACCTTTCTTTTTCGTATATTATAATACATCGGGAGGAATTTTCACAATGAAGAAAAAAAGAATTATGACCAGTTTTCCGGTCCGGATTCTGGCGGTAAGCATCCTCGGCCTGCTTGCGGGGCTGTTTTTCAACGCCACCCGTACCATGGGATTCACATCCAGCGCACTGAATCTGGTTGTTACAACACGTTATGTACTTAGCCAGCTGATTGCATTTCTGGCACCTCTTATTATTATCGGGCTGATGGCATCCTCCATCATTTCCGTAAAAAAAGATCCCACGCCAGCCACCAAACCTGTGATCCGCATTACTTATATTTCCATGCTGGGGGCGGCTGCGTTTTCGGCGGTGCTTGGATACCTGATCATCCCAAGGCTTCCGGTTTCCACAGACAGCTTGTCCTTCCGCTTTTTGCCGGACACCCTGTTTGAGCTTCCCATTCCGGCACCGGTTTCCGCTTTAAGTGCACTTGTGCTTGCCATCCTGCTGGGATTCGGAGCCTGCTGGACCAATGCGGTGCGCACCAAGGAGCTGCTCAATGAGTTTCGGGGAATTACCCTTTCCCTGATGTCCAGGGTTCTGCTGCCGATTCTTCCAGCTTATATCGGACTTTCCCTGTGCACCCTTGCTTATCAGGGGTATTTCATTAAGTATCTGCCCCTTCTGCTTCTGACGCTGGTAATCGTGATTCCGGTGTATGGCATCTGGACTTTGCTCTTGTATTATTTTGCAGGCTCTTATTCCGGGGAAAAGCCCTGGAAAGTTCTGAAAGAATACCTGCCGGTCTGTAAGATGGCGCTGATGACCCGCTCTTCTGCAGCCACAGGCAAATATTCCCTGGAGGCAGCTTCTAAGTGTGAATGTCTGGAACAGGATCTTACAAAAGATGCACTTCCTCTTTTTACACAGATCCATCACTGCGGTTCTGTGCTTACAGAGGTATTTTTCGCGATGATGATCTCCAGGATTCTTTACGGTTCTGTTCCGGCACCTGGCACCATGGTGATTTTTTCCGTGCTTCTTGCTACCTGCTCCATTGGCACTCCGGGGCTTCCCTGGGGAACGGTGATGGTATCACTTGGAACCCTTACAGGAATCCTGAAATTCGGGGATTCGGGAGTGGCGCTGATGTTTGCGGTATTTGCCATCCATGACGGATTTGCGGCAGCCTGCAACATGACCTGTGACGGAGCGCTGGCACTGATCCTGACAGGATATGCGAAAAAGCGGGAAATTTCAAAAAACACAGATATATAAAAATATGCGCCCTTTGCGGCATAAGGCTTACCAAAAGCCACGCCGCAAAAGACGCATATTTTTTCTAAAACTTTTTCCAACAGGCTCTGGCAAAACTATGCCAGCGGCTGTCTCAATCCTCTCTTAATATAGGTTCCAAGCTTTTCCTGCACCAGTTTTCCATCCTCTACAGCCAGATTGCCGCGCAGGAATACTTTGTCAATATCCCCGTGGATTTCAAAGCCTTCATATGGGTTATTGTCCGTATTGTATGCATGTGTTTTCGCGGAAATCACATTCTCTTTTTCCGGGTCAAACACCACGATATCTGCATCGCTGCCTTCTGCGATCACACCTTTATTGGGATACACGCCATACAGCTTTGCCGGATTTTCGCAGAGAAGCTGGCACATTTTCTCCACAGAGATCCTGCCGGTGCGCACGCCATAAGTATACAGAAGAGTTCCTCTTGTCTGAACCCCGGGAAGGCCTCCTGGAATCTTGGTGAAATCTTCTTTTCCCATTGCTTTTTGCGCCAGGGTAAAGCTGCACTGGTCAGTTGCAACCGTCTGGATCTGGCCCTCTGCAAGTGCCTTCCACAGGCAGTCCTGGTCCTCTTTCTTACGGATCGGAGGTGCGCACACATACTTGGCGCCTTCGAAATCCGGTTTGGAATACACACTGTCATCCAGTACCAGATACTGGGGACAGGTTTCTGCAAAGACAGTCTGTCCGTTTTCTCTTGCGCGAAGGATTTCCTCATAAGCCTTGCGGTTGGTAAGATGAACTACCATTACCGGTGCTTTTGCCTCCTTTGCGATCACCAGAAGTCTGTGGACAGCCTCAGCCTCCATAGTGTCTGGGCGCACCAGCGGATGATTTTCCGGACCTAATCTTCCTTCCGCTTTCGCCTCCTGGATCAGCGCATCGATCACTCCTGCATTTTCACAGTGAACGCCTGCGAAGCATCCTTTCTCATTCAGGGCCTTCACAATCTTGTAAAGATCCTCATCGTCCACGATCATAGCCGGATAAGTCATATAAAGCTTGAAGCTGGTAATTCCCTCATCAATCATATCCTGGATTTCTTTTTTGGTTTCCTCATTCCACTCTACAATAGACATATGGAAAGAATAGTCGCAGGAGCATTTACCATCTGCCTTTTTGTGCCATTTCGCGAGGCCTTCCTTTAAAGTATGTCCCCCTTTGTCCTGAGAAGCAAAGTCAATGACCAGAGTGGTTCCTCCAAGGATAGCTGCCCTGGTTCCGGTTTCAAAGTCATCTGCTGTTACCGTTCCGGCAACCTCCAGGTCAAAATGCGTATGTCCGTCAATAAAGCCCGGAAACAAAAGCTTTCCGGTTACGTCCACCACCTTGGCGTCCTGCTCAAAAAGCGACTCTCCCACGCGGATGATCTTCTCTCCTTCCACCAGCACGTCCAGCTTTTTCCCGCCTGTACCTGATATTACCGTTCCGTTTTTTAAGAGATATTTCATAATCCGTCCCCCATTTCCATTATTTCTATTAGTAAATATAACATATGTTTTCACTGCGTTCAAGAAAGCTGGCACGAATTTTTTTCAGTGTGCAACAATTTTTTTGCAAAACATCTTTTTATTTCCATCCAGGCATGTTATGATATAAGAAACATACGGTAACATCCTGCACTTAAAATAATGATATAATAGTAATTGCAGACAGGATCTGAAGTCTCTTTGAAAAACTCAGGATCCAAAGCAGTTGCAAAAGATATTTACATAACAGGAGGGTAAATATGGGAAGATTAACTGTCTTACAGCAGATTGCTCAGGATATCGCTGCGGAGTTCGGAGCAGACTGCGAAGTGGTAATCCATGATCTGAAAACACAGGAGCCTGAACACTCTATTATTTATATTGTAAACGGTCACGTAACCGGACGAAATGTAGGCGACGGACCATCTGATGCTGTTTTTGACGGAATCCGGCAGAAAAGACGAGGGGACAGTGCACCTGCAGATCACAACGGTTACCTGATGAAGACCGCAGACGGCAAAATCCTTAAATGCAGCACATCCTATATTAAAGACGATGACGGCAGCCTTCATTACGTATTTGGTATTAACTATGATATTACCAAGCTGACCATGATCAACAGTGCATTGAATGATCTGATCACACCTACGGACAAGGAGGAGAAGCCTAAGCAGATCACCCACAGTGTCAATGACCTGCTTGACCGTCTGATTGAGGAATCTGTAAGTCTGGTTGGAAAGCCTGTTGCTCTTATGAATAAAGAGGATAAGGTTACTGCCATACAGTTTTTAAATGACTCCGGAGCTTTCCTTATCACGAAATCCGGAGATAAGGTAGCTAATTATTTCGGGATCTCCAAGTATACGCTGTACAGCTATATTGATGTGAATAAATAAGGTCTTACGACCACCGCCTATCCTGTTGGCCGACAGGATAGGCATTTTTTTCAAGCACAGCTTCATCGCCTTTGCAATGAAAAATCCCATAACATTTTTCTATTTATCAGTCGGCCATGACCTTCTGAGAGCCACATAGGATATTAAAAAGTTTGCAAGCCATCCAGCTGGTACAGCAAGCCAGACAAATGCAATGCCAAAACGCGGCGCAAAAATCAAAGCAACAGAAAGACGGATTTCCAGGTTCACCATATTTGCAATGAGAAATGGGCGCATGATTCCGAGACCACGAAGGACTCCATCGGTTGCCATTTTGATTCCCATAAAGATAAAGAAATAACCGAGCCATCTCATATAATCCCCAGATACCTGATAGGCCAGGGCTGTTCCGTCTTTACCAAGAAACAGCGAGGAAATTTGCGTGTGGAGCGTTTCAATTATAATGAAGGCAATGACTGCAAAACACACATCCAATACCAGTGCAGCCTGGTAGCCTTTTTTGATACGCTGTGGTTTATTTGCACCAAGGTTCTGGGAAACATATGGTGAAACCGCATTACCGATGGATACAAAAATCAGAGAAAAAACGTTCTCAACTCGCATCGTCGCCGAATACCCCGCGAGTGCCTGTGTACCGAAAGGATTTACAACTGCCTGCACGATCATCATGCCGATAGATACTGTAGACTGCTGCAGAACCGAAGGCACAGCAATTTGAAACATAGAAAGTAACTCCTGCCTGTCAAACCAGTCAAAGTGACTTTTATATCGACGCATCCGATGGAAGAAAATCAAAAGTGAAAACACGGCAGAAATGCCTTGTGCAATCAAAGTTGCAAGCGCCGCACCGAACACGCCGAGATCAAGGCCGGCTACCATCCAAAGATCCATAAAGATATTTAAGATTGACGAAAATATCAGGAGTCCCAGTGGAATTTTTGATTCTCCTATAGAAGTAAACATCGTTGAAAGAATGTTATACATAAACAGGAACGGAAAGCCCACAAAATAGACACGCAAATACAGCACTGCGTCATCCAGTATATCGGCAGGGGTTTGCAGTGCGCTCATCATCGAGCGGGAAAAACAAAAGCCAAAAACACCAAGGACTATGCTTAGAATTAAAAAGCTAATCAAGGACGTTGACACAATGGTTTTCATTTTTCCATACTCCCTGGCACCAAAGTAACGGCTCACGAGTACACCGGCGCCGACACCTGCACCCAGCGCCACACAAATAAAAACATTGGTCAGTGCTGCACAGGCACCAACAGCTGCAAGTGCGGAGGAACCCACAAACTGACCGACGATGATGGAATCAGCCATATTATATATTTGCTGAAAAAAGCTGCCTAGAATCATCGGCATTGCAAAAATCGTCAGCGCTTTAAGAGGCGCATCTATAATCAAATACTCATCTTTTGACATTATCTTACTCTTTCCTCCATCCGAATCAATTTTATATCTTCTAAATGCAAGCTATAAGTTACGTTATGTAACAATTATAGGCAGCTATAACAGTCAAGTTGCAAATTCTGCCCGAACGGTACGCCTATTCTGAAATTAGCGGTACATCCATTCTGATTTAGCGGTATGCGTTTTCTGCTCAAAGCGGTACGTTTTTCCTTTATTATTGTGATGTAACT
>NZ_JACOOT010000017.1:0-116575 GCF_014287535.1 Blautia segnis
ATGTTTGCTGATAATACCTACGCTGATGCGTGCCTTACACGAATCACAGATAAACATCATACATATCGTCTGGAAATGAACGGTATAAATATGCGTGAAACAGAATGATATCATCTAGCAGTACTTCGTACCGTTAAAAATGGAATAGCCGTTCCGCAGTAGCGGAACTGGCATTCCGTTTGAACGTAATTTGCACTGTAATGCAATTTTCAGCAGTGGAGCAGATACAGAAGAGTTTTTCTATCGGTTGGGATTAAAAGACGGACTGAATCTGAAAAATACGGTAAAATCTGTATTAGAAATGATATCATGAAATCGGGTGATATATGCTCTAAGTGACTTCTTAATCATGATTTTGTCATGGTTAGTGAAGCAATCACTTAGAGCATTTTTGTTTCAGGAGGTACAGCCATGAGAAATGAAAAAATTACCCCACTGTACGAGCACCTGAGCCGGGACGATGAGTTACAGGGCGAGAGCAACTCCATATCCAACCAAAAACAGATGTTAGAGGATTTTGCCCGCCGGAATGGGCTGCCCAACCCTACGCACTTTACCGATGATGATATCTCAGGCACCCGTTTTGCCCGCCCCGGATTTTTGGCGATAATGGAGGAAGTGGAGGCAGGGCGTGTAGAGGCAATCGTCATCAAGGACATGAGCCGGTTAGGACGCGACTATCTGAAGGTCGGTCAAGTTATGGAGGTTTTGCGGCAGCGAGGCGTTCGTCTGATTGCCATCAACGACGGTGTGGACAGTCTGAAAGGCGATGACGATTTTACCCCGTTCCGCAACATTATGAATGAATTTTACGCCCGTGATACCAGCCGGAAAATCCGCTTTGTGCTTAAGTTAAAAGGCATGAGTGGCAAGCACCTGACCGGCACTGTGATTTACGGCTACTTATGGGACGAAAAACGGGAGCATTGGCTGGTAGATGAGGAAGCTGCCGAAGTGGTACGCCGTATATTCTCCCTCACGCTGGAGTGATATGGGCCTTACCAGATCGCCTGCAAATTATCCACAGACCGGATTGAAATTCCTGTCGTACACCTTGCCCGCTTCAACGAGGGTGTGAACCGTTCAAAGCCGGTCAAAGACCCCTATGGATGGGGATCATCTACCATCGTGAACATTTTAAAAAAACGAGAGTATTTAGGGCATACCATCAATTTCAAGACCCGCAAGCACTTTAAGGACAAGGCCCCGGCGTCACCGGCGCGGGCCGCCTCGATCACTGCAAGGGGCAAAGGCTCCTTATATCTGGCCTGCTTCATTCTGCAATACCTCCCGTCAGTCTTGTTCTCATGGTTTCCAGCGTCTTAGTCCTGTGCCGCTGGACGGCGCTGCGGGACATTCCCACCACCGCGCCGATCTCGCTGTCCGTCAGTTCCAGGACACAATGCAGTATCAAGATGCTTTGTCCCGGCTGGGGCAAGCTGGCAAAGGCAGCGGCCACCAGCCCGTCGCTGATCTGAAGCTCACAGCCATAGGCCGGAAATATAAAACTGTCGCTGGGGTACTGATCTATCGTGCATAGCGTGTCCAGTTCCGAAAGCGGCAGCGTTTCAAAGGATGTTTCCCAGCCACGCTGACGCTTCCTTTCCC
The DNA here is from genome assembly GCF_014287535.1 of Blautia segnis. NCBI lineage: Bacteria > Bacillati > Bacillota > Clostridia > Lachnospirales > Lachnospiraceae > Blautia > Blautia segnis. The sequence goes on from NZ_JACOOT010000017.1 coordinate 1,609, forward strand.
GGAAGTAGTCAACGGCTTCATGGTACAGTACCAGCTTGCAAAAATGGTCAAACTGGCAGCGCCTCCCGTAATCATCAGGGGTAACTTTCATCTTCTCACCCCCTTTCCGTGGGGAGTGAGCAGGATGATCCTGTCCGTTGTCAGGGGCCTATGCTGGCTCTGGTCTGCTGACCGCCTCCTTTTCCATCTGATTTTTTGCCGGAAATGACAATCCGCGAAAATCGACAAAAATCGCCCGGCAGGTCGTAAACCTACCGGGCGACGATTTGAAGCGTTTTGTTGTTTTCTTACATGGTATAGTTCATACTCATAGCCGGAATATTCCTGTGGCGGGGCAAGGCTTTTTTTAAGCGGTAGAAGTGGATTAGATTATAATGATAGTAAAACAGCATGGCGGCGTCCTCCCGTGGGCCGCCATGCCTTTAACTGCTGGGAATGACAGAAAGAAAGCAGCGGCCTTGATTTCTCAAAACCGCCACCAGTGAATATAAATTAAGCGTGAAAATGGGTCTGCCCAGCAGCGGTTTTTTTCTTTTCTACCGCTGGGCAGATGTTTTTTCTTTAGATACATGATAAGAGGAATTTTTGAAGATTCCATAAAGATTTGAAAAATGGACGGACATAAAAGACGTCCATTACACTATCGGAAAATCAGCAAGGAAGTTTCATAGTAACCTTTGCGCCGCCGGTTTCTTTTGAATTTTCTAAAATAAGCTGACCATTATGTTGTTCCATAATCGAATTTGTAATATATAGACCCATACCAAAGTGTAACTTTGAATTGCGGCTTTGATCGCCCATATAGAACCGTTCCTGTGCGTGGCATAATGCCTCTTTAGAAAACCCCGTTCCCTCGTCTGTGACTGAAATTTCCACGAAACCGTTGTTACTCTGAACATCCACATAAAGCGTTCCGCCTTGCGGGGAGTAGTCCAGCCCATTACTGATAACATTCATAAGAGCACGTTCTATCAGCACCCTATCAAATTTCAGCATTTGAGGGAGTGAAACAGTATTCATTTGCAGCCGGATTTCTTTTGCCCGGCATAGTGATTCCATATAACCGAACAAGTGCTGCATGAACGCTGGCAAGTCTATACTTTCAATATGGAGCTGATAACCAACCGCCGCCCGTGATATATCAATCAGGGTTTGAATATATGACTGCATCTGGCCGGAGCTTTCCACGACGTAACCAGCGTATAATCGTTGCTCATCATCAAGATTTGTTTCTGTGAGTAAATCAGCATTTCCTTGAATAACCGTCAGAGGCGTTTTCAAATCATGGGCAAGCGCGGCGATTTGCTCTTTCTGTGTCTGTTCGGTTTTCCATTGCCGTTCTAACGAAATTTTCAGATTATCTTTCATATCTGAAAAAGATGCAAGGACATCTTCAAACTCTTTGATTTTGGCGTGTCCTACTTCAAAATCAAGGTTTTGCTTTGAAACCTCCGCAGTTGCTTCAAAAAGCGGGGTCAGTTGTGTACGCAGGTTTTTAGCAAATCTGGCGGTCAGTATGATAATGACCAGCAGCGAATTTACAGCCATCAGGATAAACGCAAGCGTGTCAGGAGATGGAAAATATTCCGGTAGCCATGACACTGTAAATTGAGAACCAATATAATACCTTAAAACGCAAAATTCGTTTTCCCGGACAACAAGTGCAAACTGCCTCCCCGTAGCATATTCAATATATTCTCCCTTTGCGTACAGCAGGGCAATTTCTTTTTCATCATCGTCCATATTGCTGTAAAGCTCATTAAAGTTCTTGTCCAGAATTAAGTAGCCGCATCCCTGTGGAATCACAACCTTTGTAATATCCGGGGCAATCGTCAGCGTTGGAATGATCTCTTTTATCTGCAATTCACTTAGATTTGCTCTTGTAGCTAATCCAGCATTTACAGCAAGTCCCTCCAAACCAGAAGGGACAATAATTGCCGCTACCAGCATGACAATGAGGGAGATAGCAAACTGGCGAAACAATATTTTCAATGTAGGTTTCTTTTTCACTCCCATTTATATCCTATCCCCCATACGGTGCTGATCGGACTTATTTTGAAATGCTCCAATTTCGCACGAATATTTTTTATATGCGTTGAGATCGTAGAGTTATCGCCTATTCCATCAAACCCGAAAACGGCTTCATAGATTTGTTCTTTTGTAAAAACCTGTCCCCGGTTTTTCGCAAGGTATTCACAGATTGAATACTCGCTTTTGGTAAGGGGAACCGGCTGTTCTGAAACATACAGTACCTTTGCGGAAAGGTCAAATCTTATATCAGGCTCAAATGAAAGTGTGCTGTGATGCTCCCTTTTTTCTCTGCGTAAATGTGCCGCGACACGGGCGCGAAGCTCCTGAATACGAAAAGGTTTCGTAATATAATCATCCGCACCGATGCCCAATCCAAACAATATATCTTCCTCTAATGTCTTTGCGGTCAGAAAGAGAATCGGGCAGTCTACCATATTCCTGATCTGTTTGCAAAACTCAAACCCGTCTGTGCCAGGCATCATCACATCCAAAAGAATGAGGTCATAGAAATGCAGCTTTTTGATGTCTACATCATCCGCATTTTGACAGATTGTTATCAAATATCCATCTTTCCCCAAACTGTTCTTAATCAATTCCAAGATAGAAACTTCATCGTCAACTACAAGTAAGTGGGTCAAAAAATCACCTCCCGCCCCATTATACCACATTGTCGAGGTTACTCATCATTATTTTTAATGTCAGCTTTCCGATATTCATTGTTGATATTTACAGCTACGGCATTGCTTATATCCACATCCACAATACTGTAAACGTAGCCGAAACTGAAATCTTCCCCCGCCACATTTTTGAAGCGTTTCGATACCTGCCCGATTTCTTCTTGCAGTTCTGACATTTCAAGACATTCATCCGTTATGGTATATGTCAGGCCGTTATATGAAATTTCATCATAGTTTGCGGCGTTCAGCTCATAATACGGCAGAGATTCATTTAACGCCTTATTTTTATCGGCGGTATCGCGGAGCGCACCGCAGGCCGATAAGCATATAAGACTTACAAGCACAATTACCACGGCAAACAGGCACTTTTTATTCACTGTTTTTACCTCCCTCCCAACCATGAAACCAAACCAAACTGGCAATCAGCAGACAAACAGTGCAGCATACAGAAATAATCATACCGCTGAAAAAATCGGTTTTTACCTGTGCATACAGTTGGGGGCTATCCCATGCAAGCACAGTGTAATCCATAGCACGAACGCCCCAGGCCCAGGGAATATATTTCCATGTAGCGTCACCAAGCCCTGTTATCATAAGGGCAGCTATTAAACTCCCTGCAATTCCCAATCCCATAGATGCACCTTTTCCGAAGCTCATTCCCACAAACAAATGAATCAGGTAAATGGGAAGCATGGTAATCAACAATAGAATCCCTGCTTTCAGGTAAAGGCTTGCCGGAGCATCCCTATATAGTGCAGCGAATGTTCCTAACGCTAAAAATGTTGCGCCAAAAGCACAGATCATCAGAAAACCAAGTTTACCAATATACGTTGCCATGCGAGATGGGATTGTTCCCAACAAAAGCTGATAATGCCCGGCCTGATTTTCAATCTGAACAACCAGACCCACAATAATGCCGATCAGAAACGGGAACGCAACGGCCAGCACTTCCAGATAGGCACTGATTTTGGTTGCCAGTTCCCATCTGGATATATGATAGTAACCCGCAAAAATCGCCGCACATATAATCGGAATCATGCTGTGCATATAGAGCAAAATGCTATGTTTACACTTCTGATATTCTGCTTTCCAGCAGCGAACCACAGATACCATAGTTACCCCACCTCCTTTTTCTCAAACCATCTTGCAGTTAAAAATGACAGCGCCGCAAACCAGGCCAGCGAAATGACCAATACAAGTATAATCATCCAAAATGCCATTGCCGTACTCTGATCTGCAACCGGCTCACCATTAGGCAAAATACCTAACACGGAAATCATAAGATGCGGCACCCAGCTATACGGGCAGATCATCCACAAAGAGGTTGTAGCCGTGAAAATCCCTAAAACGCTTCCAAGTCCGGCATTAAGAATAACCGTGACAAAGATACCAACTTTTTTTGATAACCATAAGCACAGCGGAACTTCCCATAGGCTTGCAATGACAATACAAGCTGTTCCGGCCGCAGCCTGCCAAATTCCGATTGTCAGGGGAATTTCGTTGATAACTAATATTGCAAAACCGCCCAATAGATTTAGCGCCAGGAAAATGAAATTCCCCACACAGGAGTAAATACCGGCCACTCCAATTTTTGCTTTCCAGACTTTGTTCTGCGAAACAGGCAATGAAGCAACGGCACGATATTTTAGTTTGCCATTATCCCGCTGTTCAATCAAGGCACAGGTGAGCGTAAGGAATCCAGGATAAAGCAGGTTATACCACCAATTATAAGAATTGAGCTGGAACCAAAGAGGGGCAAAAAAGTTCATAAGCGCAGTTACAAACGGGGCCAGAACGATCAGCGTTTTTGTGAAAGTTCTCTTATGCTTTAGGTTCTCTGCCTGAATATATGCCATCTCCATTTAATATCCCTCCTTACCATTTCTGCGAATAACATCCATAAAGAGTTGTTCCAAATCTTCACCGGCGCGAAGCTCTCCCTCATATCCAAGGACGCCGCCAGCAATGATACCCACATGATCTGCAATCTGCTGGACTTCTGACAGAATATGGCTGGACAAAATAACTGTAATCCCTTTGCAGGGAAAAGAGCGAATTAACTCTCGAAGTTCCTCAATCCCTAAAGGGTCAAGGCCGTTAGTCGGTTCATCCAGAATCAAAAGCTGGGGACTGTTCAGCAATGCAATAGCAATACCAAGCCGCTGCTTCATACCAAGAGAAAACTGCCCGGCCCGTTTCTTGCCGGTATTCGTGAGCTGGACAATTTGCAATACCTCGTTAATTCGTGCATCGTCCAGGCCGAGCAATGTAGTTCTGACTTTGAGATTTTCGTATGCAGTCAGATTTTCGTAAAGCGGGGGCATCTCAATCAAAGCACCGATATGCTCCAGATCATTCCGCTTCCACGGGTGGCCGTCAAACTCGATGCTTCCCGATGTGGGGCGCAAAATGCCGGTGAGCATTTTTAAGATCGTGGATTTGCCAGCCCCATTCGGCCCCAGCAGACCATAAACCGAGTTGCGCCGGATGTTCAGTGACACATTGTTTACCGCCATTTGCCCCTTGAAATTTTTGCAGAGGTCAGTCGTTTTCAAAATCATATCCATATAATCAAGTCCTTTCTTTGATTTTACGGATAGCATACCGGGCAATTTTGAAGATTTCATAAAGATTCCCGAAAACAGAATATGAACAATACACCGTAACCGTGGAGCATATCGCAACAAAGCACCAACCTACGCATTTAGGGCCTTAAAAAGCCCTATATTTCAAGGTTTTTCCCGCATAGTCGGCGGGGTATGTGAGTGTTTTATCCTATCCCCGCCATAGTGCCGCTCTAAATGCGTAGAATTTACCAGCAGAAAATCGCCGGTTTCTCTGGCTCCATACTCCCAGATATGGTATCATGGAAAAAATCAATCTGACGGGGGTATCAGGATGGACGGACAAGAAAAGCTGCTGGAAGCGTTGCCGAGCTTCCCGCTGGAACAAGAATAACGATCAAGAGGGCTGCACCCTCTTACGCCGCTTTGCGGCTATCACCTGCACACCCCCGAAACAGATACACCCGCTGCGCGTCTGTACCTGTTTCGGGGGCTAATAATGACTGTAACCTACGCCTTTCGGGGCTGATAACCGCCAGTTTCAAGGCTTCTCCCGCACGTTTGCAGAGGTGGGCGAATACTTTATCCTATCCCCGTCAATACCCGGCATGGTTGCGGTGATCTTGCCTATCGTCCTGCGTCGGTCTGCGTTGTGGTACATACAGATCAAATTTTCTTCTTCCACGGTAAAGTGCATCATTCCTCATACCTCCAATTCATTTTTCTTGGTTCTGGCCGCCGCCTTTTTCGGGCTGGTGGCCTGTTTGCTGTCGGCAAGCTGCTTGCGGATAGATGGCCGGGGCTTGCGAATACTCACATCACGGCGCTCATCTTTGTTAATCATGGCATATACCCCGTGTCGGTCTTTTATGCTGGTAAAGCACAGGGACTTATAGGGCAGCATGGCAAAGAGCCGGTCATTGTCCTTGGTGGAAGCCAGTGCGTCAAAGTGCGGTGAGATCTCCACCATAAAATGTGTCTTGTTGGGGCTGTTGGGCGCGGACAGATCTTTCAGCTTATCCACGATGCGCCGGGCCTCGGTTTCAATCCGGCTGTCATGCAAAGCCGTAACGTGGGCTTTGGCTGTCCGTTCTCGGATAGGTCAGCAGCTTCTTTTCATACAGCGTTTGGGCATAGTCAGGTCAGCTTTACCATTACCGAAAAAACGACTACGGCCATTGTCGGCCCTTCCGGGGCAGGAAAGACAACGATGTGCAACCTGATTGCCCGTTTTTGGGATGTGAATGCCGGAAAGATTACCATAGGCGGTACTTTGTCCGGTGGCGAGAAACAGCGGATTTCCATCGCCCGCGCCATGCTGAAGGACGCACCTATCATCATTTTGGACGAGGCAACAAGCAGCGTTGACCCGGAGAATGAGGATGAATTGCAGCGGGCTATCGAGGCATTGACCCATGACAAGACCATCATCATGATTGCCCACCGTCTGAAAACCGTCCGCAACGCCGATCAGATCCTTGTACTGGACAACGCTCATATCGTCCAGCGCGGCACTCATGCGGAGCTGATCCAGCAAAAGGGCCTGTATGCCGATTTTGTATCGGCCAGACAGGAGGCCATCGGCTGGAAGCTGGCTCAGTAAAGGAGGTTCAGATGAAACTTCATGCGTCCGGGGAGGACTACCTGGAAACTATCCTTGTTCTCCAAAAGAAACTCGGTATGGTGCGCTCCGTAGATGTAGCCCGGCACATGGAGGTGTCAAAACCCAGCGTGTGCAATGCAGTGGCTACCTTGCGGGACGGCGGCTTTCTCACTATGGACGAAGATCATTTTCTCCATCTGACCGATGTAGGCCGCGAGGTTGCCGAAGAGGCATATACAAATTATGCACAGCGAGAGTCTGATAGATATGGAGACAGACCACATGGGTTTGATAATGACAAAAGAGATAAAAGTGTATATTAGAAATTTTCTTTTGGAAGAATTGAAGATTCGGGAGATTGCAGACAGTTACCGGAAGTAAAACGGATGTTAGAACCATTGAAATTTTTTGGAGAGAAATTTCAGGATAAAGTATATAATGAAATAAATGGTAACGAAGAGAAAGAAAGACAACTAAAGGCATTTCAGGAAATTTTTGCAATTCGTAATCTTATTGCTCACCAGACCTTTGTTGAATTTACAAGTAATAGAATCAGAGGGAAATCTTTTTCTGATATAAAACAAATGCATGAGGATGCACTTGAATTTGTAAGGTATTTAAAGACAAAATTCTCATAGTGATTTTTATAAAAATAATGTATAATACATAAAAAGATTGACACCATATACGACACCACATATAATATACGTAGGAGGTATAACAAATGTCAAAGTGGGATAAACTGATAACACGTATATGCAATTTATCGAAAGACCTCCGATTTGATGAGTTACGGAAGGTATTGGAAAGCTACGGATACGAAATGAATGCACCAAGAAGTGGAAGCAGTCATTACACTTTCAGAAAACAAGGGTGTATGCCAATTACAATACCAAAGCACGAACCAATCAAGAAAGTATATGTGGAAATGGTAAGGCAGATTGTAGAAAGCGAGGCGAAGAATGATGAAGACGCTGAATGATTATATGGCAATGTCCTATCGTATGGAAATTGTGGAAGACAAAGATGAAGGCGGATTTGTAGTTTCTTATCCGGATTTGCCTGGTTGCATTACTTGTGGTGAGACAGTGGAGAGTGCGGTAGCAAATGCACTGGATGCAAAAAAAGCATGGATTGAAGCTGCATTAGAAGAAGGCGTAGAGATTCATGAACCAGATAGTTTGGAAGATTATTCTGGGCAGTTTAAATTGAGAATTCCACGAAGTCTGCACAGATCACTGGCAGAACATTCTCAGCGGGAAGGAATCAGCATGAATCAATATTGTGTGTATCTACTTTCCAGAAATGATGCAGTGTTCTCAAAATAAAGGTTGTACAACATTTTCGCATCAGTTATAATGAAGCTGGCAACAAATTGGCAACAGAAAATCAGCAAGCCAAAATAATATATGCAACAGAAATAAAATAACGGCAAAAAAGATATAAAACTTAAACAAATATATTTAAGAACATCTTTGGACTTGCCGAGTTTGAATAGAAGCCACAAGTCTTGGAACCCGCTAAACAAGCGGATTCCGAGACTTTTTCTTTTTACTCTGCTACTAATTTGCTACTAATAGCAACTACTCTTTTTTTATCGTTTTCATATGTTGGCTTTAACTTTAATAGCAAGAAACCCTGATGACTGCGGGATTTCTACTATATGATCTTTCGTTGTGGCATCTGGATGATTTTCCCTGATGCGGTATTTGGTGGTACTAACGAAGGTCCGAACTGAGGTCGGGCGGTTACATCTGAGCCGTTGCTCTGAGTCTGCGGCACTTCACATGTGATACCTGCGGCTTCAAGCAGAGGGTTATCAGATGGTGGTTCAGGTGTTGGCGAATCTGTTGCCTGCAATGATTCCAGACTATGCACAAGCTCCTGCTGTTTATGTGGAAACAGATGGGAGTATGTGTTAAGTGTTGTGGATACCTTTTCATGTCCGAGCCTGTCTGCTAACATCAAGGCATCACAGCCCTGATTAATAAGTAAGCTGGCGTGACTGTGTCTGAGGTCGTGTACTCTGATCTGCTCAACACAAGCTCTGCATCTGCCAGAACCTTTATCTCGTTTATGAGACCAGACTTCGTAAAAGAGAAGATTCTTTTGTACAACTTGCTAATTCTAAGGATTACCAGCATTTTGAAAATAATGCTGGTAATCGATAATCCCTACGGAAGCAGATGACCTGCCGCCAGGTACAGCTCATACCATTCCTCACGAGTCAGAGTAATATCGCACGCCGCGATAATTTCTTTCAGGCGGCTTTCACTTGCAGTGCCGGTAACAATCTGCATATTTGCCGGATGACGTAAAATCCACGCAGCCGCAATAGTAGTATCGCTGACATTATATTTTTCGGCAATCACATGAAGTTTTTTATTCAGTTCAGGGTATTCGTCGCTTCCGAGAAAGCAGCCTTTCCATGCCGGCATCTGAAACGGAGACCATGCCTGGAGAGTGATATTGTGGAGGCGGCAGTAGTCGAGCAGACTTCCATCGTGATCGATTGAACCTGGGGTTTCCATATTGACTTCCATGCCATTTGCAACAAGATTGGAAACAGGGATGCTGAACTGAACCTGATTGACAACGAGTGGTTGGCGGACATATTTCTGCAGCAGTTCAATCTGCATCGGCTTATGGTTTGAAACTCCAAAATGGCGAACCTTTCCGCTTTCATAAAGAACATCAAATGCAGCAGCAACATCTTCCGGTTCTACGAGTGTATCCGGACGGTGAAGAAGCAAAAGATCAAGATAATCTGTATGGAGCCTTTGTAAAATGCCATCGACAGATTTCAGAATGTGCTCCTTTGAGAGATCATAGAAGCCTTGGCGGATGCCACATTTTGACTGAAGATAAATATCTTCACGCTTTATGGATGAATCATCTGCGAACGCTTCTCCGAATATGCTCTCGCTCATACCATCACCGTAGATATCCGCGTGATCAAAGAGATATGCACCTTGTTCCAGAGCTGCATGAATAAAACGATTCATCTCATCCTTCGATTTTTCAGAAAGGCGCATGCATCCAACAGCAACTGAAGGAACCTTTCGTATGTGATTTCCTAAAATTATTTCTTTCATAGTAAAAATCTCCTTTGCAGTTATTTTCTTATTCCAATAATGAGTGAGGCATATTCCCAATCCCACATGAGTTGTTCTTTATTTATACAGAATTGTGAATAATGAAGAATGGTACCCAGCAGATTGGCTTGGTAATTGTGATAAAGGGAACCGTCTCAAAGCAGAGATTTGCACTGGCAGGTTCCAATGAGAGATGCTAAAAGCTGCTCTATTATAATCGGAACCAAAAGTTTTCGAAACATTACCTTTATTGAAATATATTCTACGAGTTTAGGTTAGTATGATAAATTCATAATGTCAATAAGAAACATTTAAAGTGTTGTGATATAATAAATTTGTAACACCTTGTTCGAATAATATATTATAATATTACTCAAACAAGGAGGACGTTACTATGTCAGTACATTACACCGAAGACTTCAAAAAAGAAGTAGTTAAAGCCTATATGGCAGGCGACAAATCAATACCGCAAATTGCTGTTGAATTTAATGCTGCCAAAAGCTCCGTTAGCAAATGGGTTAACGAATACAAGGAAGAATGCCTCTATACCACCAGCACAACCGCAGAATCTAATGAAGCAAAGGAAATCAGAAGATTAAATCAGCTTCTTAATGAAAAAGATAAAGAGGTCATATGAGTTTTACGATGTTATTGCTTCTCGCATACATAGTAATGGGTGTGGGATGTTTTATCGCTTTTAAGCGAAAGCACAAAGCAATTGGTATAGCATTGCTGCTTGTAATAGTGCTTAGTGTCTTGATTTTGGGATACATGTGGATTCATTCGCCAATGTAACAATCGGAATTTGGAGGAGATTCTTATTTATGAAAAAAGGGATAAACAAATCAATCTTATTTTACATTGCATCAGTTCTGTTTTTCATAGCGTCAGCTATTGGCTTTACGAGTGGAAATGAAAGTTCTATGGTTATAGTATGGTTATGTCTTGGTTCTTCATTTCTTTGCTTGGGTTCGACTCATAAGAAAAAGGAAAACAATACAGATGATAAATAATTTCCTGCTTGTATTGTTGGAAAATCGGAATTCATAGAGTTCTTTTGTGATTTGCAACTGCTGGTTGACAGATTTACAGCCTGAAATGGTGGAATGCAAACAGCAAAACTGTTATATTGAGCTCATAAAATCTGCAAAAGGAGAAAAAAATGATTTTAGCTGATAAGATTACAGAGGAAAGAAAAAAGAATGGATGGTCACAGGAAGAACTAGCCAATCAGTTGGGCGTATCCAGACAGGCAGTATCTAAGTGGGAAAGTGCAGGAGCTGTTCCAGATTTGCAAAGAATTTTACAGATGTCGGAGCTATTTTGTGTTAGTACAGATTACCTATTAAAAGATGAAATGAAAGCAGAAAATATCACCTATCACGAAAGTACTGAAAGCTATGCAGAACCGTTGAAAAAAGTAACTATGGAGAATGCAAATGAATTTCTTGACATGAAAAGAAATGGATCCAAAGTAGTGGCAAACGCAACAAGTATGTGTATCTCAAGTCCAATATTATTGATTGTTCTTGTGACAATGGCAGAAGATGGCGTATTTCATGTTTCGGAATCTCTGGCAACAGTATTTGGATGTGTTTTTTTGCTTGGAATGGTTGCGGCAGCCGTCTTTTTGTTTATTACATATGGAATGCGAGAATCACATATGGAACATTTTGAAAAAGAATGCTTTGAAACAGAGTATGGTGTATCTGGAATAGTACGAGAAAAAAAAGATTCCTATGAACCGATTTTTATCAGAGGAACAGCTGTTGGGGTAGTGCTTTGTATACTGGCAGTGATTCCGACAATTATTGCCGGAGCCATGGAAACGTCTGACTATTGTTGCGGCCTTTCCGTTGGATTGCTGCTATTCATACTTGCAATAGGAGTGAATCTGTTGGTTCGTGTTGGGATGGTAAAAAGCAGTTACGATACCCTTCTTCAGGAAGGCGAATATACAAAAGAAGAAAAACTGTTTAAGAAAAAGACTGACACGTTTTCTGGTGTATATTGGTGCTTGACTACAGCGATTTACCTTGCATGGAGCTTCTGGACAATGAGCTGGGATATTACATGGATTGTATGGCCGGTTGCTGGTGTTTTGTTTGCAGCATTGCTTGGTGTGGTGAAAATGGTGTTAAAGAATGGCAGTGAAACTCAGCACTATATTTAAGATGTCGATGATGAGAAAAAGTTGGAATGCACTAATGTGATTGTTGAATGGCTGGAACGAACTGCTGAAAGTCCGAATGAAAAGGTAAGGATTTCCAGTATTTTTATGCTTGCGGCGAAATATATACAAATGGAAAAATATAAAGAAGCAAATATCTTTTTGGATAAAATTCCAGATACTGTGATAGATGCCACAATTATGAAAACGAATGTATTAGCACACCAGGAAGGGACAGATATTGCAGCGCTCTTTTTAGAGGGAAAACTGATGCAGACAGTTACGAATATACAAAACTATCTGTATAAGTTGATAGAAATGGAAGAAGAAACCGGAAATCATTGTAAAGCAGAGGAGATTGCCGAAATCACAGAACATATGGTGTCGTTATTTGGTCTGTGGGATTACGGTAAAGTAGTACCATATCTATTGATTGCCGTGTATCGAAAGGATGTAGAAAAATGTATTCAGTTGATAAAAGAAGTGCTGATGGAGTCACAGAAGCCATGGAAGATGGTGGAATCACCTTTATATTACAGATATGCGGATACAATACAGGGAAAGTCTTTTTCAGGCGTTGGAAATAATTTTGTTCGTGCATTAGCTACAGAAATTGAAAATAAAGAAGAGTATGAATTTTTGAAAGGAAATAAAGAACTGGAGGCGATTTTTTCTCAATATTTGAAATAGATTGCGATAAAAATATATAGAAATGATAAAATAAAAGCTGTAAAAATCTACGTTGAATTTTACAGCTTTTTGTATATAATAGAAGTAGCAGAAACAATTTAAAATCAAAGGAAGGAGCTGAAAGAATATGGCAAATATTTTACCAGTATCTGATTTGAGAAATTATAATGAAGTCCTGAAAAAATGTCATAAAGGAGAACCAGTATATCTGACTAAGAATGGCAGAGGACGTTTCGTTGTCATGGATATTGAAGATTATGAGCGTGACCGTGCAGAGAAAAAGCTTCTCTTGAAGCTGCAGGAAGCTGAAGAAGCAGTGAAAGATGGCGAAGGTTGGCTGAATCTGGACGAACTGAAAGCACTTGTGGGGGAATAAGATGTTAAAACTGCGGATCAATCCGATTGTTGCAAAGGATTTGAAAAACATCCGAGATTATATTGCTGAAGATAACGAAGAATATGTAGCAAAGACCATAAAGGAAATTTACGGTAAATTTGAAAACCTTCAGTTGTTTCCTGGAATGGGGTCGGATCTCTCCAAACGGGTCAGCTTTCGGACAGATTATAAATATGCGATATGGGAAGATTATGTGATTATCTACAAGGTCGGTAACGAATATGTGGAGATTTATCGTGTAGTTAACCGATATCAGGATATCACGAGAATCTTTGATTGATAACAAATTGATAACACCGTTCAGTACAGCCTGTGGACTTTGGACAGTGGAACACATATAAAACCGGATAGAACCATAATTCCTATACAAAAGTGTATAGTGACAAGATTTTATTTGCGAGTTTGAATAATAAAATACGTACATTTAGAGACTGGAAAGCCTTAAAAACAGGGCATTTCCGGTCTCTTTGTTTTTGTATTTCCAGCTTACGATGAAACGAGCTGGAATGGTATGGTGATGTTATCACAGAAAACAAATGAACTTCAGATTATAATAAAGCCATAAAAGAAAAAGATAAGGAGGACTGTAAAATGTCTGCAATTAATATCAATAAAAATAATTTTCAGAACGAAGTAATGAATTCCGATAAGCCTGTACTGCTTGATTTTTGGGCTCCTTGGTGCGCTCCCTGTCGTATGGTAGCTCCTACCGTCGAGGAGATTGCAAGTGAACGTGTTGACATCAAAGTTGGCAAAATTAATGTAGATGAACAACCTGAACTGGCAAATAAGTTCGGTATTATGAGTATCCCGACTTTAGTAGTCATGAAGAACGGAAAAATTGTCCAAAGGGTTTCAGGCGTGAGACCAAAGAATACAATTTTAGAAATGCTCTAATGGGTATTTCTGTTTACTCAGGAAAGGTGAAAAAACAAGATGAAAATTGTAATTATAGGAGGCGTAGCCGGTGGAGCTACAGCCGCAGCAAGAATACGAAGACTGGACGAATATGCTGAAATTACTGTATTTGAAAGATCCGGATACGTATCTTATGCAAATTGTGGACTTCCATACTACATTGGAGATGTAATCACAGACCCGGAAAAACTTACACTGCAGACACCAGAGAATTTCTTTAAAAGATTTCGTATCAATATGAAGATTCATCATGAAGTTATCTCTATACATCCGGATCGTAAGACTGTTACAGTAAAGAATTTGGAGAATGATGAAATATTTGAAGAAAATTATGATAAGCTTATTCTTTCTCCAGGTGCAAAGCCTACGCAGCCGAAGCTTCAAGGAGTAGGTATTGATAAACTTTTTACACTTCGTACAGTGGAAGATACTTTCCGAATCAAGGAATATATTAATAAGAATCATCCAAAATCTGCCGTACTGGCTGGCGGTGGTTTTATTGGCTTAGAACTGGCAGAAAACTTGAGGGAGCTTGGCATGGAGGTTACGATTGTTCAACGTCCTAAGCAGCTGATGAATCCTTTTGATTCGGATATGGCATCCATGATTCATAGTGAAATGAGAAAGCATGGAATAAAACTGGTTCTGGGCTATACAGTAGAAGGATTTAAAGAAAAGGACAATGGAGTAGAGATTCTGTTGAAAGATAATCCATCTCTTCATGCGGATATGGTAGTGCTGGCAATTGGAGTTACACCGGACACAGCATTAGCAAAAGAGGCTGGCCTGGAGCTTGGTATCAAGGGAAGTATTATAGTGAATGACAGGATGGAAACTTCTGTACCGGACATTTATGCTGCAGGTGATGCAGTTCAGGTAAAACATTATGTTACTGGTGATGATGCATTGATCTCTTTGGCAGGACCTGCCAATAAACAGGGAAGGATCATTGCTGATAATATTTGCGGAGGCGATAGTCGTTACTTAGGCAGTCAGGGAAGCTCTGTTATCAAAGTATTTGATATGACAGCAGCCACTACAGGTATTAATGAAACCAATGCCAAAAGGGCAGGATTACATGTAGATACAGTGATTCTTTCTCCTATGAGTCATGCCGGTTATTATCCAGGCGGCAAAGTGATGACTATGAAGGTGATTTTTGAAAAGGAAACCTATCGTTTGCTTGGTGCACAGATTATTGGATATGAAGGTGTCGATAAACGTATTGATGTGCTGGCAACAGCAATCCATGCAGGACTGAAGGCAACCCAGCTGAAAGATCTGGATCTTGCATATGCACCGCCTTACTCATCTGCTAAGGATCCTGTAAATATGGCTGGCTTTATGATAGACAACATAGCAGCAGGAACTCTGAAACAGTGGCATTTGGAAGATATAGACACCATTCCTGAAGATAAAAGTGTTGTGTTACTGGATGTAAGAACTGTAGCTGAATTCAGCAGAGGTCATATTGATGGATTCAAAAATATTCCTGTAGATGAACTAAGGGAACGTATCAATGAAATTGAGAAGGGAAAACCCGTTTATCTGATATGCCAGAGTGGGCTGCGCAGTTATATTGCCAGTCGTATTCTGGAAGGGAACGGCTATGAAACATACAACTTCTCTGGCGGATTTCGCTTCTATGATGCAGTGGTCAATGATCGTGCATTAATTGAAAGAGCTCATGCATGTGGAATGGATTATTAAAAAATTGAAAGTATTCATTATTTTATGATTTTTGAAGTGTCTCCAATCTTTTTATATCAAGAACTGTGACTTTACTACGGGATAGTTTGACAAGCCCTTCCTCCTGAAAATATCGGAGCATTCGAGTGATAACCTCCCTGTGGGAACCAAGGTGGTTGGCAATGGTTTCATGGGTGATTTTTAGTTCATTGGTTCCCTCGATAGATGTTTCTTCTAATAGAAAAGAAGCAACGCGTTTATCCAGGCTTTTCCACATGATCTGTTCCATCAGCCACATGACATCAGAAAAACGGGTAGCCATTAACTCATTGGTATAGTTTGCGACTGGAGCAGATTCTTGCATGATACTTTTATAGATTTCAGCAGGGATTATCCAAAGCTCAGTATCTTTTTCCGCCTCAATAGTCACTTCAAATTGAATGGAACGCATGATACATGAGGCAGATAAGAGACACATATCCATATCGAACAAGCGGTAAAGTGTAATCTCCCGTCCTTCATCTGAAAGTATATAAGTTCGAAGCTGTCCGGATTTAACCAGTAATAATCCAGTGCAATCCAGGCTGCCATTATGGATAATTGTTCCTCTTTTTACCTGCCTCGCGCTTAAACTGTCCGAAATTAGTTCCTTTTGTGCTGCATTTAATTCATTCCATACCGGAAAATAATTTTCAAAGCTCATAATAGTTATCTCCTTTTGTATAGTATACTTGTTTTGGGGAGAAACGTCAATTATATAATTGACATATGCCCATAATAGAGTTAATATGTAAGAAAAGCGAGAAGGGAGCAGTTTATGCCAAGACCAGTAAAATGCAGAAAAGTCTGCCATTTTCCAAATGTTTTAGAATTCCTTCCGGCAGACGATACTGAGAAAAAAGCACCTATTGTTCTGACTGTAGATGAATATGAGACAATCCGCCTTCTGGACAAGAAAGGCTATAGCCAGGAACAGTGCGCAGTATCTATGCAGATTGCAAGAACAACGGTTCAACGAATTTACGAGATTGCCAGGAAGAAAATAGCAGATGCACTCATTGACGGACATCCACTTAGAATCGAAGGCGGGGATTTCAGAATCTGCGATGGTCAAAGTAACAGCTGCAGCTTTGGAGAATGTTACAAGCAGGAGATTTATCAAAAATATGCAGTAGAAAAAGGAGAAGGTATAATGAGAATAGCAGTAACCTATGAGAACGGACAGATTTTTCAGCACTTTGGACACACAGAGACATTTAAGATTTATGATGTAGAAGAAGGAAAAGTAGTACATTCAGAGGTAGTAGATACGAATGGAAGCGGACACGGTGCATTGGCAGGATTTCTTAATGCATTGCATGCAGATGTTTTGATCTGTGGCGGAATCGGAGGCGGCGCACAGACAGCATTAGCGGCAGCTGGCATTAAGCTTTTCGGAGGAGCTTCCGGAGATGCGGACGAAGCGGTAGAAGCTTTTCTCAATGAAACACTTGAGTATAATCCGGATGTGAAGTGTTCTCACCACGAACATAGCCACGGGGAAGGACATACATGCGGAGAGCATGGATGTGGAAGTCACAGCTGTCATTAAGAAGAATAGTAAAAAATAAACCGTGTAATTGAACGCTTATGTTCTACACGGTTTATTTTTTTACGAGAGCTAGAGCGTGTTTGAAAAACATTCTAAGTTGTTCATTTTAACCAAATTAATATTGAGGCAGTGCATATAATTCCTAAGAAGGTTGAAGCCAGTTTATCGTAACGCGTAGCTATTCGACGGAACGCTTTCAATTTGAGAAAATAGTTTTCTACTAAATGTCTCTCTTTGTAAAGCCACCAATCGCAATAACGATCAAACTTAGCTCCTTTTCTAGAAGGAATTGTTGGCTCTCCACCGTGGGTATAAATATAGTCAATCAGCTTGTTGCTATCGTATCCACGGTCAGCTAATACATTGCTTCCGTTTGTGTCGACATGATCTAACAAAGGGATTGCGTAATTAATATCGTTACGCTGCCCTTCGCTGATCATAAAATAAACCGGATAACCGTATGCATCTACAACTGCATGGATTTTTGTGCTGGCTCCTCCACGGCTGTGTCCAATTTCGTTTGATGGCCCCCTTTTTTTGCTCCAGCACTATGCTGATGAGCCTGGACGATAGAGGCATCAATTGATAGTTCCGTTAATTCAGCTTCTAAGCTCAAGACACGAAAAATATTATCAAGGATGCCATCTTCAATCCATTTACGAAAACGGGAATAAACCGTTTGCCAGGCCCCATAACGTTCTGGGAGGTCCCGCCAGGGAGCCCCACTGCGAGCAATCCAAACAATTCCATTTAGAATTGTCCGATTATATTTTGAAGGACGACCTTGCTTTCCAGAATTTTCAGGTGGCAGTAAGGGAGCAACACGATTCCATTCATCATCGGTTAATTCGTATTGGCGCAACATAATCAACACCCCTTTTTCTTTATTTTAACATGAAAAAGGGTAAACGAATATATGTTTTGTGCAACTTTTAGTTTTCAAACACACTCTAGGGGAAATCAGCTATGCTGATTTCACAGCTCGCACATATGATTAGTATGACACATTTATTTCGGAAATGATGACGAAGTTTACAGAGTACGCGGCGGACAAAGAGGAAGCAACCGGCGTTGCAATCAATGTGGAGGTGATGGATGCTTCTCAGAGCCAGCTGACACAAAATGAGCAGGTCAAAAGTCTGATCGAGAAGGGCTGTGATGTGATATGTGTAAATCTGGTTGACCGCACAGAGCCCACAACAATTACTGATCTGGCAGAGAACAAGCAGGTGCCGATTATCTTTTTTAACCGTGAGCTGGTTGCAGAGGATCTGGAACGCTGGAGTGAATTGTATTATGTTGGTGCAGATGCGCTGCAGTCTGGAGTGCTGGAAGGAGAACTTGCTGCAAATGCCTTTAAGACCAATGCCAAAATGGACAAAAACGGTGATGGCATTTGCCAGTATGTGGTGCTGGAAGGCGAAGCAGGACATCAGGATTCCATCGTAAGAACAGAGTACTCTGTAAACACTTTGATAGAAAATGGTGTGGAAGCGGAAAAGCTGGGCTATGCAATGGCTAACTGGAACAGAGCACAGGCACAGACAAAAACAGCAGCGCTGCTTACACAGTTTAGCGGAAAGATTGAGCTGATCATTGCGAATAACGATGACATGGCTCTTAGGGCAATTGATGCGCTGCGTGATTCCCAGATTCCCAGAGAAGACTGGCCGGGGGTTGTGGGAATTGATGGCACAGATGCGGGACTTTTGGCAGTTGAAAATGGCGAAATGCTGGGAACTGTTTATAATGATAAAGAAGGGCAGGCCCGGGAAATGCTGAATCTTGCATTTGCCATTGCAACCAATGGAGATAAGGATAGTATTCCATTAATTGATGGAAAATATGTCCGGACACCATATCATAAGGTCACACAGGAAAATGTAGAGGACTATAAGAAATAAATAAGAATGTGTGAAAAAATATACAAAAAGATCTCTTGTGGGTGGAAATTTCCTCAGGAGATCTTTTAGTATAAATGAATGAGCATTTCCTTTGACAGGATGGTGTTTTTGTGATTTTTATGTAATTTTACGCTGATTTAAAAGCGGAATTTTTACTCCACTTGCCAATATAAACATTTAATGTGAAAATAATATGTGGTATACTAAATCAAAAAAATGAGGATTTTACTAAAAACAAAGGAGAGTACCGCAAAAGAATGGCTTATTGGATCCTTGAATTTATCAAAGTGTTTATCGGATATGCTTTTTTGATGTATGTATGGCCATCTGTGGTTTTTCGGAAAAAGCTATCCGGGAAAAGCCTGACCTTTCGTTTTGCCTTCTGCTCTACAGTTTCTGTTCTGTTGCTTAACACGCTTGTCCTGGGATTGGGCTTGCTTCATATATTAAAAGGGTGGATTGTATTTGCCGCTTTTTATGGGATTTTTGCAGCATCAATTTTGCGCGAGGGAAAATTACGGAAGTATGTATCCAGGCAGCTTCAGACTCTTCTTGCAGGAACCCTGGGGTGGAAATCCCTTTTGGCAGATCTGCTAAGAGAGTGTAAAGCACTTATTGCAGATTTGCTTAGAAAATTAGATGAAAAGACAAAAGGAAAAAAAATTGAATACAGCATTTTAAGTGTTCTTATGGTTTTTGCTATTATTTATTTTTCTTATGGAGCCTTTCAGAATCATTCCTATGGCTCGGGCGATATGTATGTTCATCATGCCTGGATTTATGGATTGAAGGAAGGGCAGATTTTTTCAGCAGGAGTCTATCCGGAGGCAATGCACTGTTTTATTTATTGTATGGATGCGCTGTTTGGAGTATCCATATACAGCTGTCTGCTGTTCCTGGGAGAGATTCATGTAACGGCCTTGCTGGCAGCGGTTTATTGTCTGTTCAGAGAGACATTGAGATCCAAATATACGGTTTATCTGATACTGGCTGCATTTCTTACAATAGATGTGGTCTATACGGCTGAGATTTATGGAATATCCCGTCTGCAGTATACCATTCCTCAGGAATTTGGTTTATATAGCCTGTTTTTGTGTGTAATGTATCTTGTCCGCTTTATGAGGAGGAATACCGAAGACGGAAATAAAAAAAGAGGCTTTGATGAGAATCTGTTTTTGTTTATGACCTCATTGGCAGTGTCTCTCGCAATCCATTTTTATGTTACAATCATGGCATTTTTTCTGTGCGCTTCTTTTGCTGTTTTTGGTATTAACAGAATTTTCAGGAAAAGAAATTTCTGGTCTTTGGCTACGGCGATACTTGTAGGAGTGATTATTTCTACAACACCTATGGTTCTGGCTTTTGCTTCTGGAATTCCCCTTCAGGGCTCTTTGAACTGGGGAATGAACATTATAAATGGTACAGATACCAAAGAGGGCAGAACGAAAGCTGCACAGGTTGTTATGGAACAAGGCCAAAAAACTGAGGAAAATAAGGCCGCAGAAGCTGATAGTAATGAAAATCCTTTATCAGGACAGTCAAAGCTTCATAATCAGATAAAAGCAACAGACAAAAATAAAACAGATAAGAATGAAACCAACGTAGAGGTGACAAAAACTTCTCTAGCAGAAAAAATAATACAGATTGTTTTGAACAATTTAAAGGCGGTCTATCGGTATGGTTATGCGCAGCTTTACAGAGGTAACCGAGCGAACTGGCTGATTGGTTTTACGCTGGCAGCTGTGCTTCTTAGTATTATAAATATGGGAATTACCATCGTACGTTTCAAAAAAATTCCTTTTGAAATGTATGCGGGGATCACATTTGCATCTGTTTTGTTTATGATTCTTTATGCAGCACCGTTTCTTGGACTGCCGGAAATCATTGCAGGAGCAAGATTGTGTTTACCGGAACAGATTCTGCTTTTGGCAATGATGGCAATTCCTGCAGACGAACTGTTTTTTCTGCTGGAAAAAACAAGGATCGGATGCTTTATGCCCCAGATCAGCTTCGCAGGAGTGCTGGCTATTTATGCAGGGACAAATTATTTCGGAGTGTTTCACGGTTACTTATATTATGAACTGACACGATACAATTCAGCAGTGGAACTGACAAATAAAATTATGGATGATTATCCTCAGTACAGCTATACAATTATATCTACAACAGAGGAATTGTACCAGTCAATAGAAGAAGCCAGACATGAGGAAATTCTTGAATTTTATAACAGATCCAAGCAGGAGGATTATTATATTCCTACAGAATATCTTTTCTTCTATATAGAGAAAAATCCTATTTATTATGCGCAGCATCATTTCTTTTCAGGACCAAGATGGCTTGCGCAAGATAAATATACAAAGTATTATGAATATACTACTGCGGTTTTAAGCATAGGAGATAATATTGAACACGGAGAGATTTCAGAGGAATTGGTGGGCGAATCACTTACAATTATGGGTAAAGCTTCTGATGCCTATTCTATTATTGGAAACCGAAGGATTCTGGAATCGGAAATGTATTACTGGTGTCAGGAATTTAAAACGCGCTTTCCTTATGAACTTAAGGTTTATTACGAAGATGAAGATTTTATATGCTATGTAGTGAAACAAAATCCAGAACATTTATATAATTTGGGAGAATAAAATTTTCCTGAAACAGGAGCGAAGAACTATTGAAAATAAAACGATGGAAGTGGTTGCTGTTTGGCTCAGTATTGCTTATGATAACAGTTATTGCGCTTTGTGTATTGTCTCAGCGGAATATCCAAAAATATGAATTATCAGAAGAGGTTTTTGGAAACCCACTTATGGGTTATGCCCCCTGCGCATGGAATGCAGAGGTTCGTGAGGATGTTTCTCTGCTATATATGGATGTTACCTGGGCAGAACTGGAGCCGGAAGAGGGAAAGTACAACTGGGAAGAAATTGAGAAAGAGAATCAGCTTGACCGCTGGCGAGAAGAAGGAAAACACATTGTATTAAGATTTGTCTGCGATGTGCCGGGAGCAGAGAAGCATATGGATATTCCTGAATGGCTGTATAAAAAAACAAATCAGGCAGGAACTTGGTATGATGTGGAATTTGGAAAGGGATTTTCCCCGGATTATAACAAGGAACAATTTATTGCATATCACAGAAAAGCTGTGAAAGCGATGGGAGAACATTGGGGACAGGATGGATTGATCAGCTATATTGAGCTTGGAAGTCTTGGACACTGGGGAGAATGGCATGTGAATTATAGCGCAGGAATTCAGAGACTTCCACTGGAAGATGTGAGGGAACAGTATGTGTCGCCCTGGGTGGATGCCTTTCCTGAGGCAATGCTGCTGATGCGAAGACCCTTTTCTCATGCTGCAAAATACAAAACAGGTCTTTATAATGATATGACAGGGGAACCAAGTGAGACGGCGGCATGGCTTAATGAAATTGAAGCTGGTGGTGATCTTAGCCAGACAAATGAAGAAAAAGCTCTGGTTTCTATGACAGATTTCTGGAAAAAGGCTCCTGTAGGCGGAGAGTTTACCAGTTCGCTTTCAATGGAAGAAATGCTGGAAGCCAGCCTTTCTCAAACCGTAGAACTGATTCGGGAATCGCATACTATCTTCTTGGGACCAAATGCAGCAAATCCTGGATTTTTGCAGGGATATGAAACTGTTTTGAAAAATATGGGCTATCGTTTATGGATTTCAGAAGCAATTCTGTCCTGGAGTCCTGGTGGTGCCAAATTGGAGCTTACCTGGGAAAACAATGGAACTGCACCGTTTTATAAAAATTGGAAGGTTTGGCTTTACGTAACTGATGAAACTGGGAACACAATAGAAAAGAAGCAGGTTGAAATTCTTCTGCCATCGGTTCTTCCCGGCGAATCAATTCATACCGCTACTTTATTGGAATCAGAAGAGCTTCTGAAGCTTGCAGGAGAAAAATATAACATAAGTGTTGGCGTGGAAGATCCAATGACAGGAAAAATGAATGTTCGATTTGCAATGCAGTGTGAATATAAATCCGGAAGGAATTTTTTATGGTGACTTATGAAAAAACAAGAAGAGAAATCAAAAATTGATTTTGTGATTACCTGGGTTGACGGAAATGATCCGGCATGGAAAAGACAGCGGAATCTGGCAGCACGGGCATCTGAACAGATACAGAAAACAGACGACAGAAAAGAACGATACCGGGATTGGAATAATCTGCAGTACTGGTTCCGTGGAGTGGAGCAGTTTGCTCCTTGGGTGAGAAAGATACACTTTGTGACCTGGGGACATATTCCGGATTGGTTGAATATAGCACATCCCAAGCTGAATATTGTCAGACATGATGAATTTGTTCCGAAAGATTTTTTACCTACTTTTAATTCCCATACTATTGAATGGAACTTTCACAGAATAAAAGGTCTTTCAGAAAAGTTTGTTTATTTCAATGACGATATGTTTTTGATAGACAAGGTTAAAGAAACAGACTTTTTTCAGAATGGGAAACCTGTTGACATGCTGGCATTTCAGCCTGATGTGGCGAATATTGACAATCCGGTTATGCCGTACATTTATCTGAACAATACGATGCTTTTGGCAAAATATTTTCAAAAGCGGCCTAATATGAAGAAACAGCCTGGAGCTTACTTTCATATAGGATATCCACCGGCATATTTTTTATATAATATTATGGAACTGGCATTTCCACGCTTTACCGGATTCTATACGGTACATGGTCCTTCACCTTTAAAGAAAAGTACCTATGAAACATTATGGAATCTGGAGCCGGAGTTGCTTACAAGTGTGTGTAGTCATGCCTTCCGCCATAAAGAGGATGTAAGCCAGTATGTACTTAGGGAATACCAGAAATTGCAAGGCGATTTTGTTCCGCAAAATGTGCAGAAGCTATGTGGTTACTTTAACGTGGAGAATCAAAATCTCAAACTGACAAAAACAATTAAAAAACACAGAATTCCTATAGTATGTGTAAATGACAGCAATTATGCAATTGATTTTGAAAAAGTGCAGAAGGAAATCAACGGGGCCTTGGAACAACGACTGAGCCGGAAATCTTTATTTGAAATGTAACTTTATGAGATGAGAAAGGAAAAAGATGAATATTCTTTTGGCAGGAGGCTCCTGTAGTCTCGTGGATAGTCTGATTTTGAAGCTTCGCAAGGAAGGGCATAGAGTCTATATACTGACCGGAGATCAATACAGACACAACAAATACAAGAAAGTATTCGAAAAATATGAATTTCCATATGACAGTGAAAATCTGGGGGAAATTGTGCAAAGTGTGAATCCGGATGTGACCATTCTTATGGGAGCATTTGATACAAATTATTCCTGGAATGAAGCAGAACTGGAAACTGTTCGATTTACCTCCCATTTGATGAATATTCTGGTTGCACTTTCAGTAGCTAAGAAGGGAAAAGTGATTTTTCTATCATCCGACGAAGTATATAGCGGAGATTACAGGGATGAAATCATAGAAGAAACCCCAACATCCAGTGCTGGATTGCGTGCAGATACCATTGCCCAGGCTGAAGAAATCTGTGATAATTTCAGACGGAAAAGAAATCTGGATATTGTAGTGCTGAGACTGGATCATCTTTACAGTATTCCCAGAGACAAAAAAGATATCAATAATATTTGTGCGCGTATGTGCCTGGACTGTATGCGCAATGGATATATAGAGGTCAATGAGAAGCATTCCTTTTCTCTTTTATATGAGGATGATGCAGTAGAATTTATTTATCAGGTGGTAAAAAATAAACTTCATGAGAAATTTTTGTATCAGCTGTCCTCTGCTCATGTGGTAAGTGAACTGGAACTGGCTTCAATGGTTCAGAAAGCTATGAATAGCACAGCAAATGTTATTGCAACTTCAGGTGATATAAGCAGATGTGTACTGTCCGGGAAATGCTTTGAAAAAGAATACGGCGTGCATGCATTTGCAAAGCCGGATGAGATCATTGAAAAAATGGCAGCATATATGCTGAAGCATAAGGCTGTGTTTGTGGAGGAGGATCAGCTTCAGCCGTCCTGGTGGCAGAAGCTGTGGAATAAATGGAAATGGCTGTTAAGTGTGCTGGTTCCCTTTGCAGAAAATCTGATATGCTTTATTCCCTTTTTTATGTTGAATAACCGAACAGTTGGAAGCAGGTATTTTGCCAATCTGGATCCCTTTCTTTTATATGTTCTTCTGTTTGCTATTATATATGGACAGCAGCAGGCTACCTTTTCTGCCATACTTGCAGTAGCCGGATATATGTTCCGCCAGATGTATACAAGAAGTGGATTAGAGGTCCTTCTGGATTATAATACTTATGTGTGGGTGGCACAGCTGTTTATTTTGGGACTGGTAGTAGGCTATATGCGAGATCAGATCCGAACAATGCGCATGGAGAGTCAGGAGCTGGAGGAACACTTATCCAGACAGATTGCAGATATCAAGGACATTAATGAAAGCAATGTTCGTGTAAAGGGAGTTATGGAGCAGCAGCTGATTGATCATAAGGATAGTATTGGTAAAATTTACTCTATTACATCTAAACTGGATCAGTATATGCCAGATGAAGTAATTTTCTATGCTGTAGAAATGTTAACGAAACTGATGCAAACGAAAGATGCGGCTATTTATAATGTGGTGAATAAAGATTATGCCCGTATTTTTTCAGCAAGCTCGAAGAAAGCAAGGAGTCTTGGGAATTCCATCAGATATAAAGACATGACAGAGGTTTATGAGGCTCTGAGTGAAAAAAGAGTATATATCAATAAGCGAATGAATGATCAGTATCCGCAGATGGCATGTGCGATTTTTGAAGATGATGAAATTCAGATGATTGTGATGTTGTGGGGGCTGAGTTGGGAAAAAATGACTCTGGGGCAGGCGAACTTCCTTACTGTAGTCAGTTACATGATTCAGAATGCAGTTCTTAGAGCCCAGCGTTATATTCAGGCCCTTGAAGCACAAAGATATAAAAAAGGCTCCAGAATTCTCAGTCCGGAGGCTTTTGAACCGCTGGTCCAGGCATATATGGATGCAGAAATCAGAAACCTGGCAGAATGTGTATTACTAAAGATATGTATTTCACCAGATCGCCAGATGGAAATTGATGAAATAATGACAAGCCATCTTAGAGACAGTGATTATCTTGGTATGATGACAGACGGCAATCTGTATGTGCTTCTTGCAAACACAACCAGAGCAAATGCTGTCTTTGTTCAGGAACGATTTGACAGGAACGGATATAATACGGAAGTTGTGGAGAATATAGCAGTATGTCACAAAGAATGAGATATTTTATCCTTTTAATGCTGATAAATCTAGTGGTCATTGTGATTTATCTGATCTTTGAGCACCTAAGAAGAAAAGAAAAATATGCCAGCATATGGATGAAGGCAGGAATGATGCTTCTTTGTCCGGTGGTAGGACCGCTGTTTCTATTAGGCTCCTTTTTATTATATAAGCTTTTTGCTTCGCAGGGAATGGATCTTTCAGATGTGGTATTTAGCAAGGAACGGACAGATACCCTTCAACGACCTGATGAGGATGTAGAAAAAAATATGGTGGCACTGGAAGAGGCTCTGGAGGTTTCAGACAAAAAAAGCCTGCGAACACTTATGATGAATGTAATCAGAGGAGACTATAAACATTCTCTTTCCGCTATTGCCCTGGCGCTAAACAGTGAAGATTCAGAAACTGCCCATTATGCGGCATCGGTTCTTCAGGAGGTATTAAATGATTTTCGTACAGGCGTTCATGAAAGATACCGTCTGTGCCTGGTTGAGGACGAGAAGCAGGCAGAGAACTGTATTCATCTGATTGAGTATATGAATCCTATTATAGAGCAAAAGGTACTTACAGATCTGGAACAGCATTCTATGGCAGAACGTATGGATGAGGTTCTGGAAAAGGCATGGATTTTGGATTCTCAGAAAATCAGCAGTACGATGTATGAAAAGATATGTCAGAGCCTTCTGGACGTAAAGGAATATGAGACCTGTGGTAAATGGTGCCAGCGTTCCATGAAACAATATCCAAGAGCCTTGTCCAGCTTTACTTGTCAGCTGAAGCTGTTTTATTCCTGCAATGACCGGGATAATTTTTTTCGTGTAATGGATGAACTAAAGGAATCAGAAATTGCCATTGATAATGAAACTCTGGAAATGATCCGAACATTTATGTGAAATAAAAAGGACGGAAAGAAACAATGGTTTCGAAAAGAAAATATTTCAGTATTGTAATTATGATGCTTGTACTGCTGTTTTTATTTCAGTTTTCAGTTGTTATGCGAGATCAGCAGAATGCCTATGATACGAACTCCTATTTTTCACCAAAGGCAGCAGATGGAAAAAATGAATGGAAGGCTTCAGCACAAGAGGGTACAGAAGCTTTTGAGAAGCGGAAAAAAATCGTTTTTATAGGGGATGAATCCTGTGATATGGCAGTAGCAGTAAGCAGATGGTGTACCTATGCCAAAAGAGAAATTTGCTTTGAGAAATCTGCATCAGATCTGAAGGAAAGAGCAGAAGAGCTACCGGAAATGATTATTCTGGAATCTGAAAAGCGTGCGATTGGAAATGATCTGAAGGCTTTGAAAAAAATGGAAAGCCAGGGAGTCATAGTAGTATTTGGCTGTCTGGAAAATCCGGAACTAATACAAGCCATTCCTAAATTAATGGATTTCCTGGGAATTAAAAAAGTTGCTGCTAATGAATCGACTCTAACCGGGGTAAAACTGTTTGATGGACTTTTGCTTGGCGGAAGTGTGGTTTATGAAGCTGGTAAGGAAGAGGATGAAAAGGAAAGGCAGGATTTGCAGCTGAAGGTTCCATGGTACCAGCTTGGAAGCGGAACCACAACTTATATGATGGGACTGCTTAATGAAAGCTCTGGTGAAAATGTGAGAAATGAAGAGCTTCCAAGTCTGATCTGGAGAAACGGACTGAATAATAGCAGTGTATTCGCAGTAGTAGGAGATTATATGAAAGACAGCACAGCTCTTGGGCTTCTTGATGGTATGCTTGCGGAAGGCTCAGAGTATACTCTATATCCCGTAGTAAATGCACAGAATCTTTCAATGGTGAATTTCCCTGTTTTTGCAGATGAAAATAATGAAGAAATGCAGAAACTTTATAGCCAGTCTATGACTGGAATTGCCAGAGATATTATGTGGTCTTCCCTGATTTCTATTGTGGAAAAAAGCGGCAGGAAAATGACTTGCTTTATTCAGCCTCAGGCAGATTACGAGGACAGTATAGAGCCAGATGCCCAAAACTTGAAATTCTATCTTCAGCAGATGAAGGAACAAAATGCGGAAGCAGGACTTTCTTTGCAGTATCAGAATACAGCTTCTTTTGAAGAAAAACTGAAAAAGGATGATGAATTTTTCCAAAATGAAAACAGCAGTTATATATATGGAACTGCTTTTACGGAAGCAAAAAATATTAATTCTGTTCTGCAGCTGGAGAATACAGAGCTGCTGAAAAATGTAAGTACTTTGATTTGTGAATACACAGAAGAGAAGCCTGTCCTCTCTTATTGCTCAGATTTCGTAACGCTGCAGTCTGTTACAAGCGATGGAATGAATTATACATACAGTGATGATATTCGTATGAGAAGTATTCAGAGTGCACTTGGATATACAAATGTTATGCTGAATATGTATGATATCTTCTGGCCGCAGAAGGATACCGACCGCTGGGAAATAATGCAGAAGCGTTTTTCCAGCAACCTTCTCACATACTGGAAAGAGTTTTCCTGTTTTGCAAGTACTACGCTTTCAGAGAGTAATACAAGAACCAGAACATTCCTGAACCTGGATTACAGTGAGCAAAGAGAAGAAAATAAAATAATCCTGCAAACCTCTTTGGCAGGAAGCTGGTTTATTCTCAGAACACATGGAGAGGAAATCGCAGATATACAAGGTGGAAGCCAGATAAAAATTCAGGAGGATGCCTATCTGATCTGCGCAGAAGATACAACGGTGGAAATAAAATTGCAGGAACGGTGGAGAAAAAAATGAAGGTTTGCATTGTGGCAGAGGGCTGTTATCCATATGTGGTCGGCGGTGTTTCCGGTTGGATCAACAGCCTGATTCAGTCATTTCCAAATATTGAATTTATTTTATTAACAATTATAGCGAACAGATCTTCAAGAGGTAAATTTGTATATGAACTTCCGAAAAATGTAACACAGGTGTATGAAGTTTATCTGGAGGATTGTGAGTGGAATAACGGGAAAAAAAGACAGAAAAACAGGAAGCATATCCGTTTGTCGAAAAAAGAATATGCAGAGATGCTGAATATGGTTCTGAACAGAAAAACAGACTGGAATATTCTGTTTGATTTGTTTCAACGCAAAAATCTGTCCATAGATGATTTACTGATGGGGCCGGATTTCTTTCAAATTGCCAGGGAATGCTACAACAGAAAATATTCTGGTATTATATTTTCTGATTTTTTATGGACCTTACGCTCTATTTATCTTCCTATGTTCTGGGTATTAAAGATGAATATACCAAAGGCGGATCTTTATCACTGTGTGGCAACCGGATATGCAGGAGTCCTTGGAAGCATGGCTGTTCATTTCCATGACAGTTCACTGTTGATCTCAGAGCATGGAATTTATACCAGAGAGAGAGAAGAAGAACTGATCAAGGCTGAGTGGGTAAAAGGAGCTTACAAAAATATCTGGATTGAACAATTTAAAAAGATGTCTTTGCTTGCCTATGAAAAGGCAGATATTGTTACCTGCCTGTATGCTCGTGCTAGACTGCTTCAGATGGAGCTTCCTGGTTGAAGCCGTACATTTTGGCATTCATAGCAGCGCTTTTTTCATTGTTGTTCCGCATTCTCCTAAGAAGGGGACGGGACATCAGAGCGCTGAAAGGAATTCCAAGAAGGGCGAATAAAGCAAAGGTAGGGTCATAGTACAGGACTACAGCCAGAGCACTGATGAAACGGAAGGTATAAATGATCAGGTTAGGAATCCAGTTCAGGATTCCGCTGGAGATATTGGAAGCATCTGAGCTCCAGCGGGTGACCAGATCACCGGTGTGGTAATCTGTCAGGGATTCCCAGTCGGTAATCAGCATTTTGGCAAAAATGTCGTTTTTAATCTCAGAATCCACTTTAAGGCTGATGAAGGTGGATGCATAGCCGGATGCCTGGGAAACCAGAATGTTGGCTATGGAAAAACCGATCATTGCAGCAAAGGTAGAGATCAGCTTTCCGGTTTGATGCCCGGTGATAATGTCTACCAGATCCTTGGAAATCAGACTGGAAACCAGAGAAACGCAGGAGCCTGTAATTCCAAGGAGTGTATACAGGATCATGGATTTCCAGTAACGTCTTCCGTATTGATAGATCCAGAGCGTTTGCCGCCACATTTTCTGCAGTGTTCCCTGTCTGAGATATTTCCAGATCAGCTGGAGCTTATTTTTCATGGAGCACCTCCAGTCGGTCAATCTCTTCCCGGATGACTTTTACAGCAGACTGGTTTTTCGTACAAAACAAATGGAGTACGGGAACCCGATTTGCGATTTCTTCGGCAAAGAAAAGATTTTTAGTCAGCTGACCTTCTTTCCAGGTCGGGGAGATCATTCTTTGCATTACCCGGAGGATTTGGTCCGAGGGGGAAAGCTCTTCCAGATAATCTCTGGCAGGATCCCTGCCGAGAAGGACGATTCCTCCAAGCTCATAGGTCTTTATGGTATAAATTCCGGAAGTACCACACCAGGGAATGCCGTAAGCCATGATTCGGTTTTCATGGATTCCCAGAAGATTCAGATCACCATTGAGAAAGGGTGTGCCAAGAAGCTGATGCCAGAGCCCGGTGTGGGTGGATTTGCCCATGCCGGAGTGCCCGGAAAAAAGCCATGCCTTTTCTCTGTAAAGTATGGATGCTGAATGAATGGCAAACAATCCCTTTCGCTGTGCAAGAAACAAGAAAAACAGACGAAGAGCATGAAAAAGATTCTCTGTCGTCTGATCTGTGACTGCATTGGAACAGTAGAACCGAACATAGCTGCCGTCCAGGGTCATATGTACCTCATGAATATTTGACATCTGAGGAAACAAAACCACATAGCGGTCGCTGTTTTCAAAAATAGTCATATCCGAATTGCGAAGAAGCACCTGCCCATAATTGTGGCTGGCAGGGGACCTTGTGATAAATTCAATTTCCTGATCTGGTTCATCTGCCGGATGGTTAACATAAAAATCCGCAAAGCGGTCGCCAAGAAGCTGGACAGGACCGTAGAAATTGATAGAAAGCCCGGCAATTTTCATGCTGGCAGTGCATGCATGGGAAATGGGCTTAAGGCTTTCGGTTATCATTCCAAGAGCGGTCATCTGCGACAAAAAGTCATTGACATCATTTAAGACCTCCGGGAAAGCTTCTTTCCCAAGACCATACAGCCGCGCCAGCATTTCCGCCAGCGTTTCCGGGTCCGAACCTTCTGTATGCTGGATCACGTTCCACAGAAAAGTCCCGGTCTCGTTGAGAATCATTCCCTTTTTCTGATCCGCCATCTGCTGTCCGTAAGGAAGGAGATGACTGACTCCTTTTATTTTTCGAAGCGTATATCCGCGTTGACACTGAAACATAGTGAAAACAATTCCTTTCCTGTTAATGAAAGCAGGTAACTGTACAGTTACGAAATCAGATAAATTATAACATTGCGGCTCTTTTCGCACAAGAAAATAAGTGCCTGCTTATGGGGCAGACACTTAAGGGATAATAGATTGCAGCAGAAAATTTAATCCTCGTCCATCCATACCTTCATGGTCTTGAGAAGCTTCTGTTTCTGTGGGATTTCAAGCTTATGTACCTGCTCGGAAATCTCACGGTCCAGAGCGGTCTCGCGGTATTCGGAATCAATTCTTCCGATGAGGGAATCCAGGGAAATATTCAGCAGTCTTGCGTAGTAGATCAGGATACGCAGAGACATAGCGGTACGGTTGTTCTCCACGTTGCTGATGTAGCCTGGGGTTACGTTCAGAGCTCTGGCAACTTCTGCCTGAGTCAGCTTCATTTTGATTCGAAGCTCTTTCATTCGGGTTCCTAAATTTTCATAGTCGATCTGATTCATATTCATTCTCCAATCCGTTTTCAACCAGGGCAAAATATGGCATTCCCCGGGTATTTACGCTATTTATTCATAGTATAAAGTATATAGAAATTATATGAAAAATGTAAGCTGTAAATTGTATGCTATCTATTTTATAACTATATAGAAATTCCATGGTTACTGTTCATAGGTAATATTCCGCGAGGTGTTTTTTGTGAACAAAGTTCACAGAAAACCCGAGGATTGCGGCGCGAAATCATGCAAAGCATGATTTCTGTGCATCGCGAAGCGTGTTACTGGGCACGGAGTGAACTGTAACATTCCATGCACCTGCCCAAAGTCCTTCATGCAGGAATTTTTGACAATTATGGGAGAGGTCTTTATAATGAAAACCAACCTGGGAAAAGAGGTAACAGATTTATGTATGATACATTTGAAATGCTGGAGGAGCTTCTGGAGCAACAGCAGTTTGAACTTCTGATAGAGGAAAATAAAATTCGCCTTGTATATTTGATGAATGATGCAGTAGAAAGCTTTCTTATTTTTGATAAAGTACGGCTTACAGGAAATTACCTGGAGGGTTATGAAGGCCCACTGAAATCTTCCCTCAGCGAAGAAGATGACCAATATGTGCTTTCCGTATGGCAGGGAGAAAATGTGGTGACTCTGTTTTTCGAAAACCTGGATCTGGAAGTGCATCTGTACAACTACGGGGAGATTGGCCACTTCTGGGTTCCCGGCTATGAATATTTAAGGCAGCTGGAATATCGGATTGCCATTGCAAGAGATAAGCTGGAATATCTTGGAGAGGAATTCTGCACGGAAGAAGAGGAAAAGCTGGTCCAGCTGGCTGATTTTCCTCCGCTGAATTATTGCTGTTATCCGGCAGTCCCGGCGAAATACATTGTGCCAAAAGAGGAGCCCTGGGTTCCCTCTGAGGCAGCTTTTGAGACTATGGAAGAGCTGGCAGAAGAGGTGAAAGACCGTTCTTTGCTGCGGCTTCTGGCTTTTTACAAACGTTTTCCAAAGCCAGTGATTGCCCGTTTGGTGGCAGGAGCTCTGCACCAGAACCGCCATACAGCTGTCATTGATCTTCTCACAGAAAAATTAAAAAAGGAAGCGGCCGTTTATCCGAACCGTTCCTTTGGTGAAAAAGCAGATCAACAGCTAAACAGCCTGCTGGAAAAAGCCAGAATGCTGCAGCAAAACCTGGCAGAGCAGGGGGTGAAAGCGGAAGTGCTGCGGGAAGAGCCTTTTACCACAGCCAGAGACAGCCTGGATTTTCAGGTATTTCTCATGATATGGAAAAAAGGCTGGCGAAACCGTAAGGTTGAAATTAAAAAGCTGACAGAAAAAATGTAGAAGCAAATGAGCCTCTCGCGGATAAAAATCCCAGTGGCTCATTTGCTTTTTACAGTTCTGAAAAAATAACAGATTGCCCATCCAATACTCATTCCTGCCGCAATTCCAAATGCAAACAAAAAAGTATCCCGACCATATGCCAGGGCCTGCATGGTGTTTCCCTCCATGATGCTGTTCATACAGTAGTAGAGCGTGCTTCCGGGAATCAGCGGGATTACAGAAGTAACGAAAAAGGAAGTGGAAGTTTCCTTACAGATCCGGGCAAGGATTTCCGCATACAGATCCGCAATAAATCCAGCCAGAAGAGTAGGCAAAAAAACACTTCCCCATATGGTTTTCCCAATAAGAAAAACCAGCCAGCTAAGAAATCCGCCTGCGCCGGCAAGGGGCAGATATTTGCTTTTCATATGGAAGAGCATTCCAAAGGCAACGGAGCCCACAGCTCCTGTGATCAGCTGAATGATGGCCTGTGTATTCAAAGTCCAAACCTCCCAAATAAAAGAATTGCGCCCATAAATCCCAGCGCCAGTGCTGCGGCAAGAAGCAGAGCCGCAATCAGCCGGATGATGCCGGACAGGGTGTCGCCGATGAGAACATCCCGAATGGCATTGGTGGACATCAGTCCGGGAATCAGAAGCATAATGTCCCCGATCATAATTTTGTCCATATGAAGCCCTGGAAAAAGAAGGACAGCCCCGCAGATCACACAGCCGGAAAGAAAGGATGCGGCGAACTGGAAGGTAACTTCGTTCATGCACACCGGACGGAGATACCGCTGGAAACTCCAGATAAGTATGGCAACCAGACTGGCAGTTACGGCATCCGGGATGCTTCCCTGGTAAAAAAGGGCGAAGCTGAAGGCTGCCAGAATACTTCCCGCCAGATTCAGAAGCGGCAGCGGTTTGTCGGCTTTGATCTGGTCCAGCTTCCGCTCCAGTTCCCTGGCGGAAAAAGGCTGTCTGCAGAAATGGCGGCTTAAGTCATTGAGCTGTTCTAACCGGGTGAAATCATTTCCCCCATTTTCACGAATCCGGCGTGTCTGGGTTCTGGCTCCGTCACCTGGAAATTCCATGGTGACGACAATGCTTGAAGTAATAACAAAAACGTTCATCTGGGTTGCACCGCAGGCATAGCCCATGCGGTTCAGGGTATCTTCTACACGAAAAATTTCCGCACCGCTTCCAAGCAGTGCGTCTCCCATATCCAGAAAAACAGGAAGGTATTCTTTTGCGGTTGGCATAGGGAAACTCCTTTTTTATAGGTGAAAAATATAAAAGATCAGCCAAGTCAATGTGGCAGCTAGCTTTAGTATAAAGCCTGAGAGGGAAGGTTACAACAGATAAATTAGTGGAAAAAACAGGGAAACGAGAATCTTTTTCACTGAAAGGTTTGGAGTATTCCCTAATAACACAGATTGTGATAACATAGACTGCAGAAGATTCTGAGAAAATGCTTGCAGAGCAGTAAGTGAAAATAAGGTCAGAATCGGAACTTCAGGAGGAAAAACAAATGGCTTGTACAACAATTTTAGTTGGAAAAAATGCGTCTTATGATGGCTCCACCATGATTGCAAGAAATGACGATTCCGGAGCCGGACATTATACACCGAAAAAATTCGTGGTAGTTCACCCAGAGGAACAGCCGAGAAAATATAAATCCGTAATTTCCCATGTGGAGATCGACCTTCCGGACAATCCAATGCGCTACACCTCTGTGCCAAATGCGGTAGCAGGAGAAGGCGTGTGGGCGGCAAGCGGCGTCAATGAGGCCAATGTAGGCATGACTGCCACGGAGACCATCACCTCCAATCCCCGTGTGCTTGGAGCAGACCCGCTGGTGGTTTATCAGCCGGCAGAAGATGGAAAAGAAGAGGTAGCCGGAGGAATCGGAGAGGAAGATATCGTTTCCCTGGTTCTGCCATACATCCACAGCGCGAGAGAGGGAGTGCAGAGACTTGGCAGCATTCTGGAGCAGTACGGAACCTACGAGATGAATGGAATTGCCTTCCAGGATCAGGACGAGATCTGGTGGCTGGAGACCATCGGCGGCCATCACTGGATTGCAAGAAAAGTGCCGGATGACGTTTACGTAGTGATGCCAAACCAGCTTGGACTGGACGAATTCGACCTGGAGGACGCTCTTTCCCAGCAGGAAGAATATATGTGCTCTGCTGGCATGCGGGAATTTATAGAGAAAAACCACCTGGATCTTTCCATGGACGGCGTGCTTAATCCAAGAGATGCTTTCGGAAGCCATGACGATGCAGACCACGTTTACAACACTCCCAGAGCGTGGTTTATGGAGCGCTATCTGAATCCAAGAACAAAGGTGTGGGACGGACCAAACGCTGATTTTACCCCATATTCAGATGATCTGCCATGGTGCATGGTTCCGGAGAAAAAGATTACTGTGGAAGATGTGAAATATGTGCTGTCCTCTCATTATCAGGGAACTCCTTACGATCCGTACGCATCCTATGGCGACAAGGCACAAAGAGGCGCATTTCGTTCCATCGGCGTGAACCGCACTGATTTCCTGTCTGTGATCCAGATGCGTCCTGGAATGGAAAAAGATAGCAATATTCTGGAATGGGTGGCGTTTGCGTCCAATGCCTTTAATGTACTGGTGCCGTTTTATGCCACTATCGATACCACTCCGGACTATCTTTCCAGTACAACGAAAGAGGTAACAACAGACAATTTCTACTGGGTAAGCCGCATAATCGGAGCTATGGCAGATGCTTCCTACAGAAGCTCTGTATTTCACATTGAGCGCTACCAGGAGAGCGTTATGGCAAAAGGCCATCAGCTGATCAACCAGTATGATGCCCTTCTGGAAAAAGAATCTGACGCTGCCAAGCGAATGGCACTTCGCCAGGAAGCCAACCAGGCCATTGCAGATATGCTGAAAAAAGAGGCGTCTGCAACCCTGGATAAAGTGCTTTATGAGCTCAGCAACCAGATGAAAAATTCCTATTCCAGATCCGACGCTTAATAAAGTGGCAGGTGGCTTGTTATTAGGCTTTCCTAACAAAATCCGACGAGTTTTGCATACAAACAGTAGACAAATTTCGGTTTCTTCACTATAATAAAGTGAAGAAACGAATTTTGTCCCCGCAGGAATTGATCGGGAGTTGCCCATAAGAAAAGCCGGAACAAAAGAATAAGGAGGCTGGAATGACAGTAAAAGAATGTTATGAGAAGGTCGGTTCAGACTATGATGGAGTCCTGAAAAGACTTGGAAGTGAAGCACTTGTGAAACGTTTTGCAGTGAAATTCCTCAATGATCCAAGCTTTCAGGATCTGACAGATGGTCTTGCTGCCAAGGACGGAGAGAAGGCTTTCCGTGCAGCACATACACTGAAAGGTGTTTGCCTGAATCTTGGATTTACAAGCCTGTACAAGGTAAGCGCAGAGCTGACTGAGGTACTTAGAGGAAGAGAGACAGAAGGCAGCGACGAGCTTTATGAGCAGGTGAAAGAACAATACACCATCCTGACAGAAGCAATTCAGGAACTGGCTGCGCAGAGCTGAAGGGAAACCTTCAGCTCTTTGCTGTAACGCCTAGCTAGAGGAAAGAAATACACATGAAGAAAAAGGCATTTAAGGCAGCACTGCCTCATACTCTTCCGATCTGCGTTGGTTTTCTGTTTCTGGGAATGTCCTACGGCTTTATGATGCGCAGCAAGGGCTTTTCCTTTGTATATCCCTTATTTATGAGTATGTTTATTTTTGCAGGTTCCATGGAATTTGTTACGGCGAACCTGCTTTTGTCTGCATTTAATCCGCTGTACGCCTTTCTGCTGGCGTTGATGGTTAACGCAAGACATCTGTTTTATGGAATTTCCATGCTGGAAAAATACAAGAATACCGGCATTAAGAAACTATATCTGATCTACGGAATGTGCGACGAGACCTTTTCCGTCAACTGTACGGTGGATCCGCCGGAAGGTGTGGACCGCGGCTGGTTTATGTTTTTTGTAACGCTGCTGAATCAGCTTTACTGGGTGGGCGGCGCTGCAGCTGGTGCCCTTCTGGGATATGTGATCCACTTTAATACCAAGGGCATTGAATTTGTAATGACGGCGCTGTTTGTGGTAATGTTTGTGAACCAGTGGGAGGAAGCGAAGGACCACAGGCCAGCCCTTGTAGGACTTGGCTGCCCGGTGATCTGCCTGATCCTGTTTGGCAGCAGTTACTTCATCATTCCGGCAATGGTTTCCATTATAGCGTGCTTTGAGATCCAGCGCAGACTGGAAAAGAAAAAGGAGGCGAAGAAAGCATGACAATGACAGTTACACAGGGAATTATCACCATTGTATGCGTGGTTCTTGGAACGATGGTCACCCGTTTTCTTCCCTTTCTTATTTTTCCGGAAGGAAAGGAACCGCCGGAATTTATCCGCCATCTTGGCAATGTGCTTCCCTATGCGGTAATCGGGCTTCTGGTGGTATACTGCCTGAAGGATGTGCCGGGAAGCGGAACTTACGGACTGCCGGAAGCCATTGCGATTTTGTTTATTGTCTTTTTGCATAAATGGAAAAAGAATACGCTGCTTAGTATCGGCGGAGGAACCGTTTTGTATATGCTGCTGGTGCAGATGGTATTTTGATGCAGGAAGCTGCATTCTAGAGCCTGTTTGAAAAATCATTCCCGCAATCTGCACGCCCCACTTTGCGGTATATTTCACCCGAATTCGGTTGTCGTAGCCCGCTACGACGCCCTCATCCGGGCAAAATCTCCCACAAATTGTGACGTACATCTTGCAGAAAGCCTTTTTCAAACACGCTCTAGCAATAAAATCCATCTAATATAGTATAAATTGGTATAGCTATATTCTATAACGAACTCAAGGGAAAATGAATTATGCAAAATACGCCTGTTTTGTTATGATAGGTACAGATAGAAACGAAAATAAATTCTCAGCATTCGCTGGGAATTTTTACATCACATCAGACGGAGCTGGAGGAGAATCATGGCAAGAGGAATCAATACAAAGTGTTTACATTTAGAAGAAGAGGAAGGCTGCTGCAACAATTACGGCTCCATCAGTTTTCCCATTTATCAGACTGCAACCTACGCACACCCGGCAGTAGGACAGAGCACAGGCTTTGACTATAGCAGACTGCAGAATCCAACCAGAGAGCACCTGGAAAAAATCGTGGCAACTCTGGAAAACGGAATCGACGCGCTGGCCTTTTCCACAGGAATGGCAGCCATTACGCTGGTAATGGAGCTGTTTAAGCCTGGAGATCACCTGATCGTGGACGCAGACCTGTACGGAGGAAGCATTCGTCTTTTTGACAATGTTTCCGCGAAAAACGGGCTTCAGTTTTCCAGGATCGACTGCTGGAAAGAAGACGTGGAAAGCTATGTGAATGAGAACACAAAGGCAATTTATATTGAAACTCCTACCAATCCTATGATGAATGTAACGGACATTGCGGCACTGGCAGACATTGCGAAGAGACATGATCTGCTTCTTATTGTGGACAATACATTTTTGTCCCCTTATTTCCAGAATCCGCTGAATCTGGGAGCTGACATTGTGGTGCACAGCGGAACCAAATTCCTGGGCGGACATAACGATACCCTGGCTGGATTTCTGGTGACAAACCGGGAGGATATCAGCGAGAAGCTTCGTTTTCTGATCAAAACAACAGGTTCCGGGCTGGCGCCTTTTGACAGCTGGCTGATCCTTCGAGGAATCAAAACCCTGGGAATCCGCATGGAGCAGGCTCAGAAAAATGCGTTTAAAATTGCAGAATGGCTGAAAACCCAGAAGGCAGTAACCAGGGTGATCTATCCGGGACTTCCGGAGCACCCAGGCCATGAGATTATGAAAAAACAGGCAAGAGGCTTCGGCTCCATGCTGACCTTCCAGCTGGAAAGCCCGGAATTTGCCCTTTCTATTTTGTCAAAGGTTCGGATGATCAAATTTGCGGAAAGCCTTGGCGGAGTGGAGACTCTTGTCACCTATCCTACCACACAGACCCACGCAGACGTTCCGGAGGAGATTCGCGAGCGCAACGGAATCACCAGAAGTACCCTTCGTCTTTCCGTAGGAATCGAGGATGCACAGGATCTTTTGGAAGAACTGGAGAAAGTATTTGCAGAAACAGAGGAAGAATTAAATGGCGGAAAGAAATCTTGATTTTGACAGAATCATAAACAGAAAAAATACCAGATGCCTGAAATATGACTTTGCGGTAAAGAGAGGAAAGCCGGCGGATGTGCTGCCTTTGTGGGTGGCAGATATGGATTTTGAGACCTCTTCTTACGTGGAAGATGCGCTGGTGGAGCGAGCGAAAGAGGGCATTTTCGGATACAGCGAGGTGCAGACTCCTTATTTTGAAATCGTGGCAAACTGGATGAAAACCTATCACAACTGGGAGCCAGAGGAAGAGTGGCTGATCAAGACGCCGGGCGTTGTGTTTGCCCTTGCTATGGCGGTGAAGGCGTACACACAGCCTGGGGACAGCGTTCTGATCCAGCTTCCGGTGTACTATCCTTTCTCTGAGGTAATCACGGACAACGGCAGAAAAGTGGTAAGCAGCAATCTTTACCAGGGAGAGGACAACCGCTATCACATTGATTTTGCGGATTTGGAGAAGAAGATTACAGAGGAACATGTGAAGCTGTTTTTCCTGTGCAATCCTCACAATCCGGTTGGAAGAGTGTGGACCAGGGAAGAATTGGAAAAGCTTGGAGATATCTGCGTGAAACATGGAGTGATCGTGGTGAGTGACGAGATTCACCAGGACTTTGTGTTTAAGGGAAAGCATCAGGTTTTCGCCGGAGTGAAAAAAGAGTTTCAGGACATTTCCATTACCTGTACTTCTCCAAGCAAAACTTTTAACCTTGCAAGTATGATGATCTCCAATATTTTTATCCCAAATCCGGAGCTGCGCAGGAAATTCCAGAAACAGCTGGATGCAGCTGGAATCAGCCAGCTTGGAGTGCTTGGACTGGTGGCTGTGGAGGCCGCTTATTCCAAAGGGGAAGAGTGGTATGAGGCGATGCATGCCTATGTGGAAAGTAATATTGTCTATACTAAGGATTATGTAGAGAAGAACCTGCCGGGTGTGAAAATGACAGACCTGGAGGGAACTTATCTGGTGTGGCTGGATTTCAGGGAGACCGGGCTTAGCGTGGACGCGCTGGAAGATCTGATTATTTATAAGGCAGGCCTGTGGCTGGACAGCGGAAAGATTTTTGGCAAAGCTGGCGAGGGCTTCCAGAGAATCAATGTGGCGTGCCCAAGGGCTACGCTGACGGAAGCGTTAGAGAGGATTAAGAAGGCGCTGGAAACCACCAAATAATCCTGTTGTGCAAAGGACACCGTAATGATAAAATGGAGAAAACGGATTATCCAACGCACAGGAGAAAATTATGGCAAATAAAATTGAACGTGAGGACATGCTGGCGCTGACCAGAAGAATGAATGTTTCCCGTTGTTCATTTACCCGGATAGCAGGCTGCTATGTAGATGGGGACGGCGATTTTGACGGCAGCTTTAATGTGAATTTCCTGAAGCTGTCCGCGGAAGAAAAGAAGCGGAATATAGAGCTGGCAAAAGCAGTTCCTTTTGCGGCAACCAATGTGAATCTGAAGCGTTATGAATTTTCCCAGGAGGATATGCGCCCGGGCACAGTGTGGCAGCTTCTTATGGCGCTGCGGGAATGCGGACTGAAAAATGACGCCCTGATGGACAGCTTCTATGATCTGGTGATGGAGCACTACCAGAGCCGCAGGCCCTATGCAGTTTATATGTTTCACGACAGGTACGATATTCCCGCGAAGGCCGCGGACAAGGAAAGGCTGTGGGAATCGGAGGCAGTTTTTGAATATCTGATCTGTGTGATCTGTCCACTGGCAGATGAGTATGAGCCAGGTGCGCCGGAATGCGGATTTTTGTTCCCGGCATATACAGACGGCGGTGCGGATCTGAACCATGCGGCAGTGTTCCAGGCGGATAAGGACCGGCCGCACAGGGAACTGGTAGAGAAAATATTAGGTGTGAAATAAAAAGGTACCATATGTTTATCGGATGAAAATCTAATAAGCATATGGTACCTTTTTATTTCACACACCATGTTCCGCTTCATATTCCCGGATAATTTTAAGTGCGGCGGCATACTTGGTCCGCCAGTGCTTCAGCTGCTCCGGCGCGGGCGTGGTGCCGGAAAGCCGTGTCTCATCTGTATTATGTGCAATATCAGCAAGCTTTACCTTCCGTGCAAGAGGACTCTGGCAAAGTCTGCGGACATAGTCCAGGTAATCATCGGAAGGAGCATGGGTAAGCAGAAGGACTGTCTGCACAATTTCTTCCGAAAAATCTTTTTCCAGATCCTGGACTGTAAGGGGTGTATCTTCCAGGACATCATGAAGCAGGGCAATGCATGTGGTGGTTTCATCCTCCATCTGTTCTGCAAGATGGATGGGGTGAAAAATATAAGGGACACCGCTTTGGTCAAACTGGCCTTCATGAGCCTTGTATGCCAGCTTCATGGCCTTGATGGTTAGGGGAGTATATACCATTTTTTTATTCTGCGGGAGCAGCCTCCGTATCAGCATTTAGTGGAGTAAAAGCTGCCAGGACTTCATCTGCTTCTGTCTGAGTATCTGCGGTGTAGGATAAGATGATGGAGACAAACTTTCCTCCCTGTTTACGTGTGCAGTATTTCTGAAGAACTTCGTAATCATTGATGGTGACGCTGGTTTCCATAACGCGGAAATCCTGTCCGCCAATCTGTGCGTCTGTAACTTCTGAATAAGTATATCCCATCTGTGTAGCGTCCAGCATTTGCTGAGCAGCCAGGAAATACTGGTCTACGGTCATATTTTCCAGAGAAGCATCCTCTACTACCAGGGAAACATTGGGAAAACCGGAGACAGAGGAAGCCATCATTTCATAAACGGTGCCGGACAAAGCATCCTCACCAAGCTCCATGCCGGAAGATTCTTCCAGCGTGCTCTGGCCCTGTCGCATAACAGATTCTAATTCTTCTTCTGTATTCATGACAACGGTTTCCGGTGGGGTAAACTTCAGATTCAGCCATTCGCTCTGATAGTCTGTTTCGGTGATGGTACCTTTTTCGTAGGGGGTGTCAGCTGTGTCTTCTGCGGCATCAGAAGCCTCATCAGAAGCGGTATCAGCTTCTGCTTCCGTCTGCGCCGCATCCTCCGCCAGTACAGGAACTGCGTTCACGGTACACAGGGAAAATGCCAGCACAGCCGGTATTATCAAACTGTTTTTTCTTCGCATGAAATCATCCTCCTGAGATTTTTACTACATGGCATATGACCGTCTGGCCACACGTCCATGCAGCAGGAACAATAACGTTTATACGACCATTATAACGGCGGATGCCAAAAGGTACAACCCCTTTTCCACCCGAAATTATGCTGAAAATAAATATTGACAAATGAAAAAACTGTGATATACTTTGATAATCAAACTATTTTAAAGCAAAATAATTAAAGCATCACATACCAGGAGGTATTATGACTGGAAAAATAAAAGGGACCGGTTCCTACATACCGGTTCAGGTGTGGGACAATGACAAGCTGTCCCACATGATGGATACAAGCGATGAATGGATCCGCGGCCGCACAGGAATCGGGCAGCGGCACATTGCATCCGGTGAAGAAACCGTTTCCTATATGGCGGCAAAGGCCGGCGAGGCTGCACTTGCAGATGCGAAAATGAAGCCGGAAGAAATTGATCTGATTCTGGTATCGACCATGTCCGCGGAAATAATCATGCCCTGTGCGGCCTGCGAGGTGCAGAAACTGCTGGGCGCGGTTCACGCAACCTGCTTTGATCTAAATGGTGCCTGTACAGGATTTTTGCTGGCACTGAATACGGCGCAGGCCTATCTGGGCGGACGGATTTACCGCACAGCGCTGGTGATCGGAGCGGAGGCGCTTTCCCATCTCACCAACTGGCAGGACAGAAGCACCTGCGTGCTGTTTGGCGATGGAGCCGGGGCTGTGGTGCTGGAAGCAGATCCGTCGGCGGTGTACGTTCAGGCCACTCATTCCATTGGAAATGGCGGAGGCGCGCTTACCTGTGCCAGCAGAAATCAGCCGGGATTTGCAGAAGAAAATGCAGACCTTACGCCCACTTACATGCAGATGGATGGAAAGGAAGTATTCAAATTTGCAGTTTCAAAGGTGCCAGAGGTGATCCAGGAGGTCCTTGAGCAGGCAGGAAAAACAAAGGAAGAAATCCGTTATTATATGCTTCATCAGGCTAACTCAAGAATTGTTTCATCTGTGGCAAAGCATATGAAAGAACCTTTGGAAAAATTCCCCATGAACATAGAAAATCTGGGAAATACTTCTTCTGCAAGCATTCCCATTCTTCTGGATGAATGGAAGAAAAAGGAAAGACTTAAAGCCGGAGACTGGATCATTCTTTCCGGTTTCGGCGGGGGGCTTACCTATGGGGCAAGCCTGCTGAAATGGCTGATATAGAGAAAAAAGCAAGAGAGAAAATACTCATTTTGCAGCATAAAATAATAGAAGAAAACAGAACAGGAGAATAATAAAATGTTAGAAAAAATCAAAGAAATCACAGCAGATTCATTAGGAGCAGACGTAAACACACTGACAGCAGAGACTTCATTTAAGGAAGACCTTGGAGCAGATTCCCTGGATCTTTTTGAGATGGTAATGGCACTGGAAGAAGAGTTTGAGGTGGAGATTCCAACAGAGGATCTGGAGAATATTAAGACGATAGGGGATGTGGAAGCATACCTTCAGAGCCGCCAGTAATCATCCTGCGTCAATATGACGGTTACTTAATATTCGATGTACTGGTTACAGAATGGAGATTTTTATGAAAACAGAAGTGACGAAATTACTTGGAATTGAATATCCCATCATT
The DNA here is from genome assembly GCF_014287535.1 of Blautia segnis. Lineage (NCBI taxonomy): Bacteria > Bacillati > Bacillota > Clostridia > Lachnospirales > Lachnospiraceae > Blautia > Blautia segnis. The sequence goes on from NZ_JACOOT010000017.1 coordinate 46,246, forward strand.
CAGGGAGGCATGGCATGGGTGGCAGAATACCACCTGGCAGCAGCTGTTTCTGAGGCTGGCGGACTTGGCCTGATCGGTGCTGCAAGTGCCCCGGCTGAGTGGGTACGCCAGCAGGTACAGGAGGTAAAGAAGCTTACTGACAAGCCATTTGGCGTTAATATTATGCTGATGAGTCCATACGCAGATGAGATTGCAAAAGTTATTGTAGAGGAAAAGGTTCCGGTGGTTACCACTGGTGCCGGCAACCCGGAAAAGTACATGAAAATGTGGAAGGAAGCAGGCGTGAAGATCATCCCGGTAATCGCTTCCGTTGCCCACGCAAAGAGAATGGAACGCTGCGGTGCAGATGCGGTTGTGGCGGAAGGCTGTGAATCCGGCGGACATATCGGGGAGACCACCACAATGGTTCTGGTGCCGCAGGTTGCGGATGCAGTGAGCATTCCGGTGATTGCAGCAGGGGGAATCGCAGATGGAAGAGGCATTGCGGCAGCCTTTATGCTGGGTGCAAAGGGCGTGCAGATGGGTACTCATTTTGTAGCCACAGAAGAGTGCTGGGCCCATCAGAATTATAAGGATATGATTCTGAAAGCTAAGGACATTGACACGAAAGTAACCGGACGTTCCACCGGTCATCCGGTTCGTGCCCTTCGCAATCAGATGACCCAGGAGTACCTGAAAAAAGAGGCTGAGGGAGTACCCTTTGAGGAACTGGAGCAGATGACACTGGGAAGTCTTCGCCGTGCTGTTGTGGACGGAGATGTGAAAATGGGAAGCGTTATGGCAGGCCAGAGCGCTGGTCTTGTGAAAGAGCAGTTAAGCTGTCATGACCTGATCCAGAAGCTGGTAAAAGAGACAGATGAACTGCTGAAAGGAACTGGAATTTATGAGTAAGATCGCATTTCTTTTCCCGGGACAGGGAGCGCAGAAGGCTGGAATGGGACAGGATTTTTATGAGAAATTTCCTTCTGCAAAGGAGATTTTTGACCAGGCCAGCCAGTGGCTTTCCCTGGATATGAAGGAGCTTTGCTTCAAAAAAAATGAAAGGCTTGACCTTACCGAATATACCCAGGCGGCTCTTGTCACCACCTGCCTTGCCATGGAAAAAGTAGTGGAAGAATACGGGCTTCACCCGGATGTAACCGCTGGCTTAAGCCTTGGGGAGTACTGTGCAATTGCTGTTTCCGGCGGAATGAGCGTGAAAGACGCCATCACAACCGTAAGAAAAAGGGGCATTCTGATGGAGCAGGCAGTGCCGGCAGGAGAAGGCTCCATGGCTGCGGTTCTGGGGCTTGGCGCATGGGAAATCGAGAGCGCAATCAAGGATACCAAAGCGGAAATTGCCAACTATAACTGTCCAGGACAGATCGTAATTACAGGACCAAAGGCGGCTGTAGAGGAGGCTTCCCTGAAGCTCAAAGAAGCAGGCGCAAGACGGGTTTTGCCCCTTGCAGTAAGCGGCCCATTCCACTCATCCCTGCTTCAAAATGCAGGAAAAGAGCTTGCAAAGGAGCTTGAAAATGTGGAATTTTTCGCTCTTCAGATCCCGTATGTGACCAATGTAACAGCGGAATATGTAACAGATATCAGCCAGACAAAAGAGCTTCTTGCAAAGCAGATTTCTTCTTCCGTGCGCTGGCAGCAGAGTGTGGATAAGATGCTGGCAGAAGGTGTGGACACCTTTGTAGAGATCGGCCCGGGCAAAACCCTGGCTGGTTTTATGAGAAAAATCGCACCGGATGTGAAAACTTATAACATTCAGAAAGTGGAAGATTTAGATCAGATCGCAGAGATTTTAGGCAGCAGATAAAACAGGAAAACAGCAGGGCGAAGTGGTCTTTTTGCCCGAACATTTTTATATGAGAACTGACATACAGGAGTAAAAAGAAAACATGAATGCAGAGAAAAAAATCGCAGTTGTGACAGGCGCTTCCCGTGGAATTGGAAGGGCAATTGCCCTTGAGCTTGCCAGACAGGGAGCATTTGTAATCATTAATTATAACGGTTCCAAAGAAAAAGCAGAGGCGGTAAAAGCTGAAATCCAGGCGGACGGCGGACAGGCAGAAATCAGCCAGTGCAATGTGGCAGACTTTGATGCCTGCGGTACTTTTATCAAAGAAATCGTGAAAACATATGGACGGATCGATATCCTGGTAAACAATGCAGGAATCACCAAAGACGGGCTTCTGATGGCAATGAGCGAGGAAGATTTCTGCAAGGTTGTGGACACAAATCTTAAGGGAACCTTTAACTGCATTCGCCATACAGCAAGACAAATGATAAAGCAGCGAAGCGGCCGTATTGTTAATATGGCATCTGTTGTAGGCATTGGCGGAAACCCGGGACAGGCCAATTATGCAGCCTCAAAAGCTGGAATCATCGGTCTTACCAAGACCGCGGCAAAGGAGCTTGCATCAAGAGGAATCACGGTAAATGCCATTGCTCCTGGCTTTATCAGAACGGACATGACAGATGTGCTTCCTGATAAGGTAAAAGAAGAAACCCTGAAAAATATCCCTATGGGAACATTTGGCGAGCCGGAGGATGTGGCGAAAGCAGCTGCCTTTTTCGCATCCCCGGAAGCAAAGTACATTACAGGACAGGTTTTGTGTGTAGACGGAGGAATGTTATGAATAAAAGACGTGTAGTGGTAACCGGACTTGGTGCGGTCACTCCTGTTGGAAATAATGTGGAAGCCTTCTGGGAAAGCGTGAAAGCAGGAAAGGTTGGAATCGGTGAAATCACAAAGTTTGATACCGCAGATTTCAAGGTAAAGCTTGCCGCAGAAGTGAAGGATTTTAATGCAAAAGATTACATGGATTTCAAGTCTGCGAAAAGAATGGAGCTGTTTTCCCAGTATGCAGTAGCGGCCGCAAAAGAAGCGATGACAGATGCCAGAATTGACATGGAAAAAGAAGATCCCTTCCGTGTTGGCGTCATCGTAGGCTCTGGAATCGGAAGCCTTCAGGCAATGGAAAATGCAGCGTTAAGGCTGGCTGAAAGGGGACCCTCTAAGGTTGATCCACTTCTTGTTCCAAAGATGATCAGCAACATGGCAGCGGGAAATGTATCCATTGCAACAGGTGCCAGAGGCAAATGCACCAACGTGGTAACGGCCTGTGCATCCGGAACCCACTGCATCGGTGACGCATACCGTGCCATTCAGTACGGAGATGCAGAAGTGATGCTGGCAGGCGGTACCGAAGGGGCAATCAGTCCGGTTGGAGTAGCCGGATTTACCAATCTGACAGCCCTTAGCACCAGCCAGGATCCTTACCGCGCATCCATTCCTTTTGACAAGGACCGAGGCGGTTTCGTCATCGGAGAAGGTGCCGGCGTGGTGGTCCTGGAAGAGCTGGAGCATGCCAAAGCAAGAAATGCAAAGATTTATGCAGAGGTAGTTGGATACGGGGCAACTGCAGACGCTTATCACATTACTTCTCCTATTGAAGACGGAAGCGGAGCTGCCCGGGCCATGACAGATGCAATGAAGGAAGCGGGGGCTTTACCAGAGGAAATTGATTATATCAATGCTCATGGAACCGGAACCCATCACAACGATCTTTTTGAGACAAGAGCCATCAAAGCAGCCCTTGGTGAGGCCGCCAAAAAGGTAAAAATTAACTCCACAAAGTCTATGATCGGTCATCTTCTTGGAGCTGCCGGCGGAGTGGAATTTGTAGTTTGTGCCAAGTCTGTTGAGGAAGGATTTATTCACCAGACAGTGGGTACAAAGGAAACAGAAGAAGAGCTGGATCTGGACTATTGCATCGATGGACCGTCACAGCAGGAAGTGAAGTATGCCATGAGCAATTCCCTTGGATTTGGCGGACATAATGCAGTTCTTCTGCTGAAAAAGTACCAATAAAAGCTGTCTCAAAAGGAGAAAAATACAATGGAATTTGAACAGATTTTAAAGTTAATTGACCATGTATCGGCATCTCATCTGGAGTCTTTTTGCTATGAAGGCGATGGAATAAAGCTGTCTTTAAATAATAAAATTGCCCCGGTGATCGTTGCAGGAATGCAGGGACAGACTGTGGCAGCTCCGGTGAATAAGACTGCGTCTGGCGGGGGATTTTCCAGCGTGGAAAAATCCACAGATTCTAATGATCATGAGGAAGCTTTCCAGGCAGAATCCAACGGAAATATTGTGAAATCTCCCCTGGTTGGAACCTTCTATGCAGCTCCTTCCGAGGATGCAGATCCTTTCGTGAAAATCGGAGATAAAGTGAAAAAAGGACAGGTTCTTGCCATTGTGGAAGCAATGAAGCTGATGAATGATATAGAAAGTGATTTTGATGGAGAAATTGCAGAAATTTATGTGGAAAACGGGCAGCCTGTGGAGTATGGACAGCCGTTATTTTGCATCAGATAAGGAGCAGATATGAACCATTTAAATATAAAACAGATCGAGGAAATTCTTCCTCACCGCCACCCTTTTCTTCTGGTGGATTATATTGAGGATTATGAGCCAGGAGAGTTCGCAGTAGGATACAAATGTGTAACCTTCCGTGAGGATTTCTTTCAGGGACATTTTCCCCAGGAGCCTGTAATGCCAGGTGTTTTGATCGTGGAAGCGCTGGCGCAGACTGGCGCGGTTGCCATTCTTTCCAAGCCGGAAAACAAGGGCAAGATTGCCTATTTTGGCGGCATTGACAAGTGCCGTTTCAAGGGCAAGGTGCAGCCGGGAGATAAGATGAAGCTGGAAATGAGAGTAATCAAGCAGAAAGGGCCTATGGGCGTTGGCGAGGCCATTGCCACAGTTGATGGAAAGCTTGTTGTGAAGGCTGAGCTTACCTTTATGGTAGGGTAAAAAGGTGCTCAGAAGGGTGAGAATATGATCAGAAAATTGTTAATTGCCAACCGCGGGGAGATTGCGGTAAGGATCATCCGGGCATGCCGGGAAATGGGAATTGAGGCTGTTGCAGTTTACTCAGAAGCGGACAAAGACAGCCTGCACACACAGCTTGCAGATGAGGCAGTCTGCATCGGTCCAGGTGCCTCTGCCAAAAGCTATCTGAATATGGAAAGCATTATCAGCGCGGCGATCATATCCGGTGCAGATGCCATACATCCGGGCTTTGGATTCCTGTCTGAGAATGCCAGATTTGCCCAGATCTGTGAGCAATGCAATCTTATTTTTGTAGGTCCGCCCTCACAGGTGATCCAGAATCTTGGAAACAAACAGATTGCCAGAAATACTATGGAAGCAGCTGGAGTTCCGGTAATTCCGGGAACCACAGAGGCTATTCTGGATGTGCAGACAGGAGCAAGAGAAGCAGACCGAATTGGTTATCCTGTCATCATAAAAGCAGCCCTTGGAGGCGGCGGGAAAGGCATGCGTACAGCCTTTTCCCCAGAGGAATTTGAACTGGCATTTCTCACCGCACAGAAGGAATCCCAGATTGCATTTGGGGATGGAACCATGTACATTGAGCACTTTGTGGAGCACCCAAGACACATTGAATTTCAGATCCTTGCAGACAGTCAGGGAAATGTGGTTCATCTTGGAGAACGGGATTGTTCTATCCAGCGAAACCATCAGAAAATGATCGAGGAATCCCCTTCCATGGCAGTGTCCGAAGAACTGAGAAACCAGATGGGAATGGCTGCTGTGAAAGCCGCAAAAGCAGCTCATTATGTGAATGCCGGAACCATTGAATTTCTTCTGGAAAAGACGGGAAAATTCTATTTTATGGAGATGAATACCCGCATTCAGGTGGAGCATCCGGTGACAGAATGGGTTACCGGTCTGGACCTTGTGAAGGAGCAGTTAAAGATCGCCTCCGGTCAGCCGCTGTCCTTTTCCCAGAAGGATATTCAGATACAGGGACATGCCATTGAGTGCCGCATTAATGCGGAAAATCCATGGAAAAACTTCCGTCCGTCCCCTGGAACCATTACGGATCTGCACCTGCCAGGCGGTCAGGGAATCCGCGTGGACACAGGAATTTACAGCGGTTATCAGATCCCTCCTTATTACGATTCCATGCTTGCAAAGCTGATCGTACACGGAAATAACCGCGAGGAAGCAATTGCAAAAATGAAGAGTGCGCTTGGGGAAGTGATCATCCAGGGCGTTGACACAAATGTAGATTATCAGTTTGAAATCATGAACGATCCGGACTATCAGAAAGGCATTTTTGATATTGGTTTTCTGGAAAGTCACCAGATCGGAGGAGTGAAGGTAAATGAAGCTTAAGTATGCCTTTAAACGTACAATCACAAATTCATCTGCTAGCGCAAGGCAGGAAACGAAGCCGGAAGTGCCGGATGGAATGCTGAAAAAATGCAATGCCTGCAAGGGCGCTGTTTTTGTAGATGAGGTAAAAAAGAACAACTACATCTGTCCTCACTGCGGCAATTATTTCCGCATTCATGCAAGGCGAAGAATCGAAATGATCGCAGATGAGGGAACCTTTGAAGAGTGGGATTCGGTCATGCCGATAAGCAATCCTCTGTCCTATAAAGGGTACCCGGATAAGGTGAAAAAGCTTCAGGAAAAGACGGGCCTTGACGAGGCTATTGTCACAGGAAGGGCGAAAATTGGCGGTGTATCTGCAGTTCTTGGTGTATGCGACAGCCGTTTTCTCATGGCAAGCATGGGAGAAAATGTAGGCGAAAAAATTGTCAGGGCAGTGGAAAAAGCTACGGAAGAAAGGCTTCCTGTGGTGCTGTTTGCCTGCTCCGGAGGGGCGAGAATGCAGGAGGGAATCGTATCCTTAATGCAGATGGCCAAGACCTCTGCGGCCTTAAAAAGACACAGTGATGCAGGGCTTCTTTACATCAGTGTTCTGACCAATCCAACCACCGGAGGGGTGACGGCAAGCTTTGCCATGCTGGGGGATATTATTCTTGCAGAACCAGGTGCACTCATTGGTTTTGCAGGGCCGAGAGTCATCGAGCAGACCATCCGTCAGAAGCTTCCAAAGGGCTTTCAGAAGTCAGAATTTCTTCTGGAACACGGATTTATCGACCAGATTGTAGAGCGAAAGGATATGAAAGAAACACTGGCACAGCTTCTGAAAATGCATTGCGAGAATGCTGCAGATAACAGGGATGAGAAGGCAGAGCAAGCAAATAAAGAGTCCTATTCTCCTGCAAAAAAGTCCGCCTGGGAGCATGTTCTCCTTGCCCGCAGTAAAGAACGGCCAACTGGAAAAGACTACATTCCATGGCTGTTTGACCACTTCTTGGAGCTTCACGGAGACCGTCTTTTCGGGGATGATTCTGCTTTGATCGGAGGCATTGCATACTTCGATGGAAAGCCTGTAACCGTGATCATACAGGAGAAAGGAAACGGAACCAAAGAGAATATTGCGTATAATTTCGGCATGGTTTCCCCGGAAGGATACCGCAAGTCCCTGCGCCTTATGAAGCAGGCTGAAAAATTCGGAAGACCAGTAATCTGCCTGGTGGATACCCCAGGTGCGTTCTGCGGGCTTGAGGCAGAAGAGCGTGGGCAGGGAGAGGCAATTGCCCGCAATCTTTTTGAGTTATCCGGTCTTAAAGTGCCGATTCTGTCCATTGTGATCGGAGAAGGAGGAAGCGGCGGAGCCCTTGCACTTGCCGTAGGAGATGAGGTCTGGATGATGGAAAATTCCATCTATTCCATTCTTTCCCCGGAAGGCTTTGCCACCATTTTATGGAAAGACAGCACAAAGGCAAAAGAGGCAGCTGAAGTGATGAAGCTGACTGCTTCTGACCTAAAAGATCTTGGAATGATTGAACAGATCATTCCGGAAAAAGAGCCCCTTACCAGAGAGAATATGATGGAGACAATGGAAGTTCTGGAGAAACGAGTCCGTGGTTTTCTGGATACATATTGTGCATATGATTTGGAAAAATTACTGAATAAGCGTTATAATCGTTTTAGAAATTTGTAAAATTGTAGAAAAATATACCAGATTGTGATATACTTACCGTAAATATTTGCTTGGAAGTTTTACAGAAAATACAGGAGGCTGCCGGCGGAAGCGGACAGCGCATATGCAGGAGAGAAGAGAGTGGAAAACAGGGAAGTTATTAATGATGTACTGGTGCATCTGTTTAACGAGATCATGGAGCTGGAAGAGCAGGCAATCATTACGGAGGAATACAAGGATATCACAAATAATGATATGCATATCATTGAGGCAGTTGGTCTTGGCGGAAACAAAATGTCTGACATTGCTGCCAAGCTGAACATCACCGTAGGCTCCTTGACGACCTCTATGAACAGTCTGGTAAAGAAGGGATACGCCACAAGAGAGAGAAGTGAACAGGACAGGCGCGTGGTATTTATCCATCTTACCTTGAAGGGAAGAAAAGCCTACCATCATCATGCGGAATTTCACCGTAAGATGACAGATGCCGTGCTGGATGTTCTGGATGAAAACGAAGCACTTGTACTGGCGAAAGCTCTGGACCGCCTGACTCTTTTCTTCAGACAATATAAGTCATAAAACCTTTCAGGCACATGTCAAATGTATCAAAAATATGGAAGCTGGATCCCCACAGGACCCGGAAAGGACAGTCTTATGAAGAAAAGAACAGTATCATGGATTATGACAGCAGCACTTGGTGTGGGAGCACTGACCGGAAGTATGTGCAGTGCAAATCTGGTTTTTGCAGAAGAGCAGACAGAAGAACAGAATGCAGAGAGTGCAGAGGAGACAGAACAGACGGATACAGACGATTCTGTTATGAAAATTGGCGCTCTTAAGGGGCCTACCGCAATGGGAATGGCACAGCTTCTGGATGATGAGAATTATGAATTTTCCATTGTGGCATCACCGGATGAAATCGTCCCGATGATCGTTCAGGGACAGGTTGATATTGCGGCAGTTCCTTCCAATCTTGCCTCTGTTTTATATCAGAAAACAGACAAAAACATCAGCGTACTGGCAGTGAACACGCTTGGAGTTCTTTACCTTGTGGAGAACGGGGATTCCATTCAGTCTGTAGAGGATCTGAAGGGCAAAACCATTTACGCCAGCGGCAAAGGTGCTACACCCGAGTATGCGTTAACCTCTGTTCTGGAAGCCAACGGACTGGATCCTGAGAAGGACGTAACCATTGAGTACAAGTCCGAACATGCAGAGGTAGTAGCAGCCCTTGCAGAGGATCAGACCGCAGTGGGACTTCTTCCTCAGCCATTTGTAACCACAGCGCTTATGAAGAATGAGAACCTTCGCGTTGCTCTGGATCTGAACGATCTGTGGGAGTCTTCTGTGACAGATGGAAGCAAGCTGGTAACTGGTGTTTTAGTTGCAAGAAATGACTATCTCAAAGAGCATGAGGCAGACGTAGATGCCTTTATGGATGCATATAAGAACTCTGTGGAATTTGTAAATTCTGATACGGAGGCAGCCGCTGAGATTATTGGAAACCACGACATTATTTCTGCTGAAGTAGCAGTAAAAGCCATTCCACAGTGCAGCATTGTATTTATGGAGGGTGATGAAATGCAGACCATTCTTTCCGGTTATCTGAACACCTTAAACGAGCAGAATCCGGAGATCATCGGAGGCCAGTTGCCGGATGAGGACTTCTACTACAAACGCTAATGAGATAAAAAAACATCGGTTATGTTATAAAATACTGGCAGCTGCCGTCTGGATTCTGGTCTGGCAGCTTGCCAGCATGTGGCTGAAACAGGAGATCCTTCTGGCATCTCCTGTTTCTGTTATAAGAAGGCTTGGGCAGCTGATTGTGACCGCAGATTTCTGGAGATCTATCGGATTCAGCTTTGGCAGGATCGTTCTTGGATTTACCCTGGCGCTGGTTCTTGGAACTTTGCTGGCGGCACTTTCCTATGGGTTTTCTGCAGTGGAAATTCTCATGGATCCGCTGATTACAGTGATCAAAGCCACTCCGGTTGCCTCCTTTATTATCCTGTGCCTGATCTGGATTCCATCCAGAAATTTATCCGTTTTTATTTCCTTTCTTATGGTTTTTCCAGTGGTCTACACCAACCTTCTGGAGGGCCTGCGGCAGACGGATAAGCAGCTTCTGGAAATGGCAGATTCCTTTGGCGCAGGGCTTGGGAAAAAGGTAGAATTCGTTTATCTTTCCCAGGTTATGCCTTATGCAGCTACGGCCTGCAAGCTTGGACTTGGGCTTTGCTGGAAGGCTGGAATTGCCGCCGAAGTCATCGGAATTCCCACCGGTTCCATCGGTGAAAAATTATACAAATCTAAGGTCTATCTGGAAACACCGGACTTGTTTGCCTGGACCATTGTGATTATATTTGTGAGCATGACCTTTGAGAAAATATTTTTATTTTTCCTGAAAAAAATCACCGGGGAGCAGCCATAAAGACGTGGCTTTCCGGTGATTTTTGATTCTTTTTAGCTGACTCCGTTTTTTGCGCAGATGTCTGCCAGGCAGCATCTGTCACAGTAAGGTTTGGTTCTTGCGGTACAGACTTCACGTCCGTGATTGACCAGGCGATGGCAGAAATCATTGCCTTCTTCCGGCGGAATGATTTTCCAAAGTGCCATCTCCACTTTCTTTGGTTCTTTGATGTTGTCTACAAGGCCGATTCGGTTGGTCAGGCGGATGCAGTGGGTATCTGTGACAATGGCAGGCTTGCCAAACACATCTCCCATGATCAGGTTGGCGCTTTTTCGCCCAACTCCGGGGAGGGCAAGAAGGGCATCGAAGTCGCATGGAACATTATCCTGGTATTTCTCGTGAAGGATCTTCATGCAGGCACTGATGTCACGGGCTTTGCTTTTTCCCAGTCCGCAGGGCTTTACGATTGCCTCGATTTCTTCCGGTGTAGCAGATGCAAGTGCGGCTACATCCGGGTATTTGGCGTACAGGTCCTGAACCACTACATTTACCCTTGCGTCCGTACACTGCGCTGCCAGCCGCACACTTACCAGAAGCTTCCACGCCTCATCATAATCCAGGGTACAGTCCGCCAGAGGATATTCTTTTTTTAACCGATCTATCACTTCAAGAGCAAGTTCTTCTTTTGTCATAAAATTCCTTTCTGAGAATCTGGATGCTTACAGATTCCGTTATTATTTTAAGGCAAGTTCTGTGTATATTGTAATGGGAAAATTGCAATTTTGCAAGTTTACGCTGTCCTGTTTTTATGCTAAAATTATGGAAAGTCACTGTTCACTCCGTGCCCAGTAACACGCTTCGCGATGCACAGAAATCATGCTTTGCATGATTTCGCGCCGCAATCCTCGGGTTTTCTGTGAACTTTGTTCACAAAAAACACCTCGCGGAACATTACCCGTGAACAGTAACATAGAAAATATTCACGAACGATTCCGCTGCAAAGCGGCCTTTGCAATTCGTGTGCGAAATACGGGGGAGGAAATGCAAAATGAAAGTACGTATGTATAATGTAGGCTGCGGCGACTGCTTCTGTCTGCGGGACCGCAAGGGAAGTCTTCTGGTAGATTTCGGAACCAGCAATAACCGGATTGACGGACACCCAAGAAGTGATATCTTTGATGTGATCATCTCAGATTTTACCACCATTTCCCACAAAAGCCTTCTACTGACCAATTTTCAGCTGGACCATATATCCGGCCTTCTTTACATGCTGAAAAAGTACAGGGGAAGCAATGACTTTAACAAAATTTACCTTCCAGACGTATTTTCTGCTTCCTCCATGAGCCGAACCCTCACCCTTCTTCTGCTTTCCGACCTTATGAAAAATACGTATCTCCCCAGCAAACAGATCAGCCTTTATGCCTTCGTGGAAGCCCTGGTGAAACAGCCCCAGAATATTGAATTTCTGAAAAGAGGAGATATCTTCGAGAGCAAATACCAGGTTCTCTGGCCAGACTGCAGCGTGATTGAGAAGGAAACCGCCGAGAATTATGCCTACATTCAGTCTTTAGAGAAAAGAGAGAACGCTGTATCAAACAGAGAAAACGAGTTTACAGAAGCCTTGCTTCGCCTTGAAACTTTCGCGGACAAACTGCGCCAGATTATCTGCGGAACCCTCAAAACCAACGCTTACGCTCTGGAATGCGAGTTCCGTGACTTAAGAGAAGACCCGTCAGTCATCCAGATGCTCCAGACCTTTGAAGCTGCAAACCTCAACCTCCGCCAGTTCAAAAACAAGATCAGTCTGGTCTTTCACAGCACCACAGACGGAGAAATGAACGTTCTTTTCACCGGAGACATTCCAGGGAAATATATGGAAATGATCGCCGCCAACTATGATGACGCTCTGCCCCTCCACGAACACTACTGGTGCGTCAAAGTCCCCAACCACGGCATCCAGGCGGACTACTTCGACTTTACCGACTATACCCCGGAGAACATGCTCATCTCCAACGGCATCTACTACGCCGACAACAAGAAACAAACCAAAGCCTACCGCACCTCCGCCCAGTACGCCGGCCTTTTCTACATCAACGACACCCACATGTACTGCTCCAGCTCCGCCTGCTGCGACGGCTACCGCAATGGCTGCACCTGCAAAGAATGCGATGTAATTTCCCCGCAGTATTATAAAGACATTTAACCCTCTACACTCCATTTTCCTACAAGTGAAAATCAAGAATAGAAAGAAGCGTCAAGATTGTACAAAATATAACAATCCTGCCGCTTCTGGATGTCGTCCGCCTTGAATACTTTATTTAGTTCAAATGCCAAATATCTTTATTATACTGCTCAATCGTTCTATCAGAAGAGAAGAATCCAGCCTCCCCAATATTCACAAGCATCTTCTTCGCCCACGCATTACGATCCTCATAATCCGCAAACACCTGATCCTTAACCTTAATATAATCCTTCAGATCCAGTAAAGTCATAAACCAGTCCTTATTCAGAAGCTCGTTGTAGAAGTTTCTCAAATGCTCCTCTTTACCAATCTTCAGCATCGGCTCGCTGACAATGAAATCCACATACTTCTTAATATCAGCATCCCCCTCATAAATCGCACGGGAATTATAATCAGCCTTCTCATAATGCTTAATAATCTCATCACTGGACTCACCAAAGATATAAATATTATCCTCGCCAACCAGCTCACTGATCTCCACATTTGCACCATCCATGGTACCAAGAGTAACCGCACCATTCAGCATAAACTTCATGTTTCCGGTACCGCTGGCTTCCTTAGAAGCAAGAGAAATCTGCTCAGAAATATCACAAGCCGGAATCAGCTTCTCAGCTGCGCTCACATTGTAGTTCTCAACCATAACAAGCTTCATATAAGGAGCCACATCCGGGTCATTCTGGATCAAAGTCTCCAGAGTCAGAAGCAGATGAATGATATCCTTAGCGATATAATAAGCAGGAGCAGCCTTTGCACCAAAAATGAAAGTAATCGGTCTCTCCGGCTTCTTGCCGCCCTTGATCTCCAGATATTTATAGATAATATACAGCGCATTCAGCTGCTGACGCTTGTACTCATGAAGTCTTTTGATCTGGATATCAAAAACACTGTTCTCATCAATCTCGACACCAGTATTTTCCAGAACAAAATCCTTGCAGATTTTCTTCGCATCCGCCTTAATTGCAAGCAGCTGATCCAGAACCTTTTGGTCATCCTTGAAAGCAAGCAGCTTTTTCAGCTCATCTGCATTTTTCTTGTATCCATCTCCGATCAGAGAAGAGATATATTTTGCAAGAGGCTGGTTACAGTACATCAGCCATCTGCGGAATGTAATGCCATTGGTCTTATTATTGAATTTTTCCGGATAAATCTCATAGAACTGATGCAGCTCAGAGTTCTTCAGAATTTCGGTATGAAGAGCAGCAACACCGTTGATAGAGAATCCGTAATGAATATCCATATGAGCCATGTGAACCAGATTATTGCTGTCAATAATAGCAAGATTCTCAGCCGGATATTTTGCTTTAACCTTCTCATCTAACTTGCGGATGATCGGAACAAGCTGCGGAACAATATCCTCCAGATAGTGGATCGGCCATTTCTCAAGAGCCTCAGCCAGGATAGTATGGTTGGTATATGCGCATACATGGGAAACGATATCAGCAGCCTCATCAAAGCCGATTCCCTTCTCTCCAAGGAGACGGATAAACTCCGGAATGATCATGCTCGGGTGAGTATCGTTGATCTGAACAACTGCATAATCAGCAAGGTCGTGAAGATTGCTTCCCTTGGAAACTGCCTCATCCAGAATCAGCTGTGCAGCGTTGCTTACCATGAAATACTGCTGGTAAACACGAAGCTTGCGTCCGTCCTCATCGCTGTCATCCGGGTACAGGAACAGTGTCAGGTTGTGCAGAATGTCTTTCTTGTTGAAAGCAATTCCGTCATGAACCATGGACTCATCTGCCAGGTCAATATCGAAAAGACGAAGATGGATTGCTTTGTTTTCATAGCCTGCAACATCGATATTATACATAGTAGATTTCAGGGAAAAGCCTCTGAACGGAACCATGTAAGTCACATCTGTAGCAGTCAGCCAGGACTCAGGAGTGATCCATGGGTTCGGAACCTCATGCTGAAGGTTGTCCTCAAAAACCTGTTTGAAAAGTCCCAGATGATAGTTCAGTCCGATACCTTCTCCAGGAAGTCCAAGTGTTGCGATGGAATCCAAAAAGCAGGCAGCCAGACGTCCAAGTCCGCCGTTTCCAAGAGATGGTTCCGGCTCAACGGACTCAATCTCAGCAAGGGATTTGCCGTTCTCTTTTAAGAATTCTGCAACCTCATCATAGATGCCAAGGTTGATCAGATTGTTGGAAAGAAGCTTTCCAATAAGGAACTCTGCAGAGATATAATAGATTTTTTTCTTTCCCTCATGATAGCCCTTTGCAGCAAGTTGTTTTTTGGTGTATGTGAGAAGGGCTTCGTATACTTCCTGGTTGGTACATGTGCTGCAGTCTTTGCCAAACATGTCCTGAATCATAGTTTTTAAAGCTTCCATAATTTTCTCCTTTCAAGAGCGATTACCTGTGTTTGATGGTGTTATATTAGCATATGCAGATGAAAGAAAAATACAACAAAACTGTTCTGTTATGACATTTTTTTGCGAAATTTGTGAGGGGAAAGCTGGTTGGCCTCCTGAAATTTTTTTATAAAATAGCTGGTATTGTTAAAGCCCACGTCAAGAGCAATGTCCGTGACCGAAGCATCTGTATGCAGAAGAAGGGATTTTGCCTTCTCAAGCCTGTAATCATTCAGATAAGCGGCTGCCGTTTTTCCAGTATACTGCTTAAAAAGCTTCATAAAATAAAATTCACTGTAATTGGAAAGCCCTGATAATTCTTTAACAGACAAAGGCTCCCGGTAGTGGGCACTGATGTAGTCCAACACCTTTTTTATGGATAAAAGATTTCTGTTCTGCTCTGCATCCGTGGTAATAATATAATTTCCTGCAAGCATTTCATAAAAAAGTCCGTAAAAAAGCCCCTTTAATTTCATATAATAGAAAGGCGGCTTGTCCTTATGGCACTGATGGATTTCACAGAAGAGATGGAAAATGTTGCCGTAGTTTTCATGGGAACGGGTGATCAGGTGAGTGAATTCCGCCCGGTTTTCCATAAGAAGGGAAATCACCTTTTCCTGGCAGAGATCTCCTGCAGGTCCGGCCAGAAAACTAAGGTCAAACACAACGCTTCTGTAATATAAAATATGCCGGGAATCGGATTTAATTCCATGAAGAACCCCGCTGTTTACAATAAGAAGATCTCCCTCCTTCAGGCGCAGGGTCTCCCGGTTCAGCCTTGCAAGGCCGCTTCCCTGGTCGATGCAGATGATCTCCATTTCCTTATGCCAGTGGTTGTAAAGGGAGCGGAAAATCACGCAGTTATCTGTATAGGTTTCCACAGGCAGCTCAAAAGAACCATGAGTCTCCAGTTCCTTCATGGTCTCGTCAACATTTGGGGAGATTTCTGTTTTCTTCTCTGCCATCATGACCTCCTTATAGTATGTGCCGTTGCTCCCATTATACGTTACAGGTGAAGAAGGTGCAAGCCTGATACACCCTGTAAAGTGTCCGGGAAAATAATTTTGAAAAACTGCGGATAGTATTGGAAAAGCAACTGTGGTAGTTTATAATGACACTGTAATAAGCCTAAAAGATAGAGAGGAACATGACCGTGAAACTGGATTTTAAACAGGCAAGAGACGCATTTGAAGCGTATTTAGATGAGTATGACAGAGAAGATGAGAAAATAAAATTAAAGATTGTTCACACTTATGGCGTGGTAAAAAGTGCCCGTGAAATTGGCAAAAGAATGCATTTAAATGAAGAAGACCAGCAGCTGGCAGAGCTGATCGCGCTGCTTCATGACATTGGAAGATTCGAGCAGCTGCGCCTGTATAACAGCTTTTCCCCGGACACGATGGATCATGCAGCGTTTGGCGCACAGCTTCTTTTTGAAGGGGAAAACCCTATGATCCGCAGATTCCTTCCAGACCCGGAATTCGATGAGATTATCCATACAGCAATCGCCAGACACAGCGATTTTAAGTTGGAAGGAATTACAGATGAAAGAATCCTTTTCCATGCAAAAATGATCCGCGATGCAGATAAGCTGGACAACTGCCGGGTTAAGCTGCAGGAGTCCGTTGAGGCAATGATCGGGGTTCCCCAGGAGAAAGCCGGAGAGGGGCTGATCTCTCCAAAGGTATGGGAATCCTGTCTGAAAAAAGAAGCTGTTTTGTCTCCGGACCGTGTGACATCTGTGGACTACTGGGTGTCCTATGTGGCGCAGTATTATGACCTGAATTTCAAAGAAACCTGGCAGATCATGAAGGAAGAGGATTACATTTCCAGGATCATATGGCGGCTGGATTATAAAGAAAAAGATACTCTGGAAAAGATGAAAATCCTGGATCAGCAGATGAATGATTATATGGAGAATATCTTATGCTAAATGAGAAGATTTCCTATCAGATTATCCGAAGCCAGCGAAAAACCATGAGTCTGGAAATCAAACCGGATGGTCAGATCATCGTCCGTGCACCTCTTCGATTATCCCAGGTGAGAATCCGCAGATTTGTTGAGCAGAAGCAGGAATGGATTTTGAAAAATCTGGAGAAAATCCAGAAAAGGGAAGTGCAAAGAGAAACAGTTCCGGGACTTTCAAAGGAAGAACGAACCCGTCTGCAGCAGGAAGTCTGCCGGAAAATTCCAGAGCGCACAGCCTATTTTGCAGAAAAAATAGGGGTAAGCTACGGAAGAATTACCCTGCGCCAGCAGAAAACAAGATGGGGCAGCTGCAGTGCAAATGGAAATCTGAACTTTAACTGGCTGCTGATTCTGGCACCGCCAGAGGTGCTCGATTATGTGGTTGTCCATGAGCTCTGCCACCGCAGACAGATGAACCATTCCCAGGCATTCTGGAACGAAGTCAGCGCAGTTTTGCCCGGTTATAAGGAGCAGAAAAAATGGCTGAAGGACAACGGCTGGAAGCTGATGGAGCTTGGCATGCAGGAGTCTAAGTAACCAATTTTAGATAAGAAATGGAGCAAAATACAGTGAAAGTAATTGCAGATCTTCACATTCATTCCAGATATTCCATGGCTACCAGCAAGCTTGGAACCCCGGAATATCTGGATCTCTGGGCAAGGAAAAAGGGGATTACCCTTATTGGAACAGGGGATTTTACCCACCCTGCATGGAGGGAAGAACTAAAAGAAAAACTGATCCCTGCAGAGGAAGGCTTATATCGCCTGAAGGACGAATATGTGCTGGAAGAGGCACGAAACCTTCCCGGACAGGCACCCCGCTTTGTAGTAACAGGTGAGATCAGTTCTATTTATAAAAAGAATGGAAAGTGCCGGAAGGTTCACAATGTACTGCTTTTGCCAGGCCTTGAAGCGGCAGATCAAATGGCAGAAAGCCTGGAAAAAATCGGAAATATCCATTCAGACGGCAGGCCCATTCTCGGCCTGGACTGCCATGATCTTCTTGAGATGCTTCTGGAAAACTGTCCCCGGGGAATGCTGGTTCCGGCTCATATCTGGACTCCGCATTTCGCATTATTCGGAGCTTTTTCCGGCTTTGATACCATGGAAGAGTGCTTTGAGGATCTGACTCCTTATGTGCATGCTGTGGAAACCGGACTGTCTTCCGACCCGCCGATGAACTGGCGCTTATCTGCTCTTGACGGACTTCAGCTTATCTCAAATTCAGATGCCCACTCCCCTTCCAAGCTGGGAAGAGAGGCCAATCTTTTGGACATTGATCTTTCCTATGAGGGGCTTCACGGTGCCATTCAGTATGGAAAAGGCCTGGAAGGAACCCTGGAATTTTTCCCGGAAGAGGGGAAATATCATTACGACGGACATCGGAAATGCCACATCTGTTTAAGTCCCGAGGAGGCAGAAAAATACCACGGAAAATGTCCGGTATGCGGGAAGAAACTAACCATAGGGGTAGACCATAGAATCATGGAACTGGCAGACCGGGATGCCGGATTTGTGAAAGAAAATGCCAGACCTTTTGAGAGTATTGTACCCCTTCCGGAGGTGATTTCCGCCTGTGTGGGAAAGTCTCCTGCAGCCAAAACCGTAACCGGAGAATACGAGAAAATGCTTCAGAAATTTGGCTCGGAATTTGCAATTTTGCGAAAAGTTCCTATAGCAGATATAGAGCGGGAAAACGGCACCAGAATCGCGTCCGGAATTCAAAGATTAAGAGATGGAAAGGTAATCTGCACACCTGGATTTGACGGAGAATATGGAAAAATCCGTCTGTTCGAGGAATGATAATAAACCATAACGGGAGGAACCGGATATGTCAGAAAAAATAAAAATGGGGATTATTTCAGATACCCATGGGCTTCTTCGGGAAGAAGTGAAAGAGCGATTGAAGGACTGCACTTATATTTTCCATGCAGGAGATGTGGACAGGCCGGAAATACTGGATGAGCTGCGTACTATGGGATTCTTGTATGTGGTGCGCGGCAACAATGACGGATACTGGGCGCAGAATTTAAGGAGAAGCCTGAACTTTTCCGTTGGAAATGTAAAGTTTTTCATGGTCCATGACAGAAAGGATGCGGCATGGGAGCTTGGGGATACTCAGGTGGTAATTTTTGGGCACAGCCATAAATATTTCTGTCAGGAAATTGACGGACGGCTTTGGCTGAATCCGGGAAGCTGTGGGAGAAACCGATTTGGCGGCGAGGTGACAATGGCAGTGATGACTGTGGAAAATGGTTCCTGGGAAGTAGAAAAAATCGTGCTTCAAAAGGAACGGCTGTAGAAAAAAAGCCCAAAAGCAGCCTGATAATTGTCGAAAGATGACATTGAAATTTTAACTGTAGAAAAGGTATAATGGGGCAGACAAAAAAATGCCATGAAAGAAATGAGGATTTGCAGTGGAGAAAAAAGAAAACGATGTGAAATTCATTGTGGGAATAATCATTCTTCTGGTAATCTTTGGCGTAGTAGGAGGATCCTTCTGGAATCTTGTTGCGAAGCAGGCTGAGAAGGATAAGCAGGAGGAAGCCCGCCTTGAGCAGGAAGCCATCCGCGCGATCTACGTAGAAGCCGGAGATGTACTGAAAGAAATGGTATTCGTGGATATGGACAAAAAGACGGTTTTCAAGGCAGATATTCCCAAGGAAGGAATTTATAACAGAAATGACAAGCTGATTGCCGGAGACACTCTGGAAAACGGAGATATGGTTAAGGTCTACGGCGATGGGAATATGACCAAATCCATACCGGCAAGCTACCCGGGCGTGACGAAGATGAAGCGGAATGGACGGGCTACACTGGAGGAACTGCAGCCGTATCTGGAAATTGCAAATGGACTTCTTTGTGGAGACAGCGAGGAGGAAGACAAAAAGTGAAATATCTCAGGCAATTTTGTATTATTCTGCTGATTTCAGCGTTAGGGGAGGGATTACATATCCTTCTGCCCCTTCCGGTACCAGCCAGCGTTTATGGGCTTGTACTGATGCTGGGTGCACTGACAAGCGGAATTTTGAAGCTGGAACAGGTGGAAGACGCAGCAGATTTTCTGGTTGAAATTATGCCGGTTATGTTTGTACCGGCAGGGGTAGGCCTTCTGGAAGCATGGGGAGACCTGCAGCCCATCTGGCTTCCTGTTGTGATCATTACAATTCTGACAACTGTGATCGTAATGGTAGTTACGGGACGCAGTACCCAGTTTGTAATCAAAAAAGACAGGAGGAAAGAGAAGAAATGATATCTTTTATTGAGAATTCCCTGTTTTTCGGGGCAGCAGTAAGTCTGGTAGGATATGAGATTGGACTTTTGCTGAAGAAAAAGTTCAAGATGGCATTGTTTAATCCTCTTCTGATTGCGATTTTGTGCGTTATGGGCGTGCTGCAGCTGATGCAGGTGGACTATAAGACCTACAATGCAGGCGGGCAGTATATCAGTTATCTGCTCACTCCTGCTACTGTGTGCCTTGCAGTGCCCCTGTACAGACAGCTTACTCTTCTTCGCAAGAATCTGAAGGCGGTTATTATCGGGATCGTTTCCGGTGTGCTGGCAAGCATGGTAAGCGTTCTGGTTTTTGCAAAGCTGTTCGGACTTTCCCATTCACAGTATGTAACTTTGCTTCCCAAGTCCATTACAACAGCCATTGGAATGGGCGTATCTGAGGAACTGGGCGGTCTTGTGACCATTACCGTTGCAGTTATTATTATCACCGGAGTACTTGGAAATGTGATCGCAGAGGCAGTCTGCAAGATCGCAAAAATCGAGGAGCCTATCGCGAAAGGGCTTGCGCTTGGTACATCCGCTCACGCTATCGGTACTGCCAAGGCTATGGAAATGGGACCGGTAGAAGGTGCCATGAGCAGTCTTGCAATTGCGGTTGCCGGTCTTCTGACGGTTATCACAGCGTCTGTTTTTGCCGGATTTATGTAAAAACAGGATTCTAACATTTAGGATTCGGATATTTTAATATGCGGGATATCACCGTTTGCTGTTTTAAGGTATAGAGCAGTATGCGGTGATATTTTTTTGCAGAATTTCCTCCATGTTTACAAAAAAAACGAACAGATATTCGAATAAAATGATTTCGTGCCGTTTTATAGGACTAATATTGTGGTAGACTAAGTACATAAAAGAAAACATGTTCGGAAAATATGTTCGATACATGTTGCTTGCGGACAGACACTGCATGAATCAGAGGAGGAAGAGATTATGTGGAATTTAGGGAGAAGAACCAGTCACAGGAAGGCGGCACTTGCAGAAGGCTATATGGATGTTGTGCAGGAGAAGGACAGTACGAAGAAGTTCTCAGGAAGCACAGCGATGGTGCTCGGCATCTTTATTACTCTGGAGATCATGATAGGAGGTGCCATGATATTTAATTATGATTTTCATGGGGCAGATATTATTGCTCTGCTCTTTGCTTTTATGGTATTATATTCTGGAGTCGTAGCAGTATTGACGGATAAATAGGAGTAAGGATCATGCCGAAATCTTTCCAGCAGAAACTGAAAATTTTATATCTCATGCGGGTGTTTGCGGAGAAGACAGACGAAGCCCATCCCATGAGTGTGAAGGACCTGATTGCTTATCTGGAGAATTTCGGAATTCATGCAGAACGCAAGACCATATACGATGATATTGAGACTCTGCGCGTGTTCGGTATGGATATTATGAATCGCAGGGAAAGACCGTCGGGGTTTTATCTTGCCAGCCGTGAGTTTGAGGTTGCAGAGCTGAAACTGCTTGTTGATGCAGTCCAGTCCTCCAGATTTCTTACCACAGGCAAATCCCGTCAGCTTATCCAGAAGCTTGAGAGTCTTACCAGTATTTACCAGGCCAAGGATCTGCAGCGGCAGGTGATCGTACAGAACCGTGTGAAGAATACAAATGAGAATATCTACTACAACATAGATGAGATCCACAGAGCCATCTCTCAGAACAGGCAGATCAGCTTCCAGTATACAGAATGGACCGTATCCAAGGAGCGTCAGCTGAAGAAGGGCGGAGCGCGCTATCAGATCAGTCCGTGGCAGATGATCTGGCAGGACGAGAATTACTACCTCATTGGAATTGATGAGAAGAGCGGAATCGTCAAGCATTATCGTGTTGACAAAATGCTGAAGATCGTCATGGAGAAGGACAGCAGGAATGGGGAGGAGCTTTTCGAGAGGTTTGACAGCGCCAGATTTGCTGCCGGTACTTTCGGGATGTTTGGCGGCCGGGAAGAGAATATCAGCCTGGAATTTGAGAATCATCTTGTTGGAGTCATGATCGACAGATTTGGCCAGGACATTATGGTTATGGCCAAGGACAACGAGTACTCCGTTACCAGAGTGCAGGTAAATGTGAGCACCCAGTTTTATGGATGGCTTGCAGCACTTGGCAGCAGCGTCAGATTACTTTCACCGGAGAATGTGCGTAAAGAATACCGGGACTTTCTGAAGAAAGCCCTGGAGAATTATGAAGGATAAAAGCATGACGGTGAAATCCAGACTTTTGGAATTATTAGAGCAGCACAAAGGTGAGACATTGTCCGGAGAGGATATTGGACGAGAGCTTTCCTGTACGAGAGCAGCTGTGTGGAAGGCTGTGAAGAGCCTGCGTCAGGAGGGATACCCCATAGAGGCAGGACCGAATAAAGGCTATGTTCTTGCCAAGGAGAGCAATCTGATCTCAGCGGAGGGTATTCGTCTTTTTCTTGATCAGCCTAAGGTAGAGATTAAAATATTTGATGAGATCAGTTCTACGAATCTGGAAGCCAGACAGGCTGCAGTAAGCGGATTGGCAGGACATGGTTCCTTTGTGGTAGCTATGGAGCAGACTGCTGGAAGAGGACGCAGAGGCAGAGGTTTTTACTCACCGAAGGGAAGCGGGATTTATCTCAGTGTGATTCTGGAACCAGATGAGACCCTGGAGGGAAGCCTTCTGATCACCACTGCGGCAGCGACAGCCGTATACAAGGCTGTGAAGGAAGTGTGCGGCATTGAACTTGGAATTAAGTGGGTGAATGACCTTTATAAGGATGATCGCAAGGTTTGCGGAATCCTCACAGAGGCCGTGACAGATTTTGAGAGCGGCAGCATTGAGTTTGCTATTGTGGGAATTGGACTGAATCTTTATGTAAACCAGGAAACCCTTTCCGAAGAGCTCCGGGGAGTGGCAGGAGGTATTTATCCGGATCAGCAGGCCGCCCGAAGTGCAGACCGCAACCGCCTGGTGGCGCAGATTGTGAACCACCTTCTCAGTGAAACTAAGGATCTGAAGCTGTCTCAGGAATACGCAGCACATAATATTGTTCCGGGACACGATATTACAATTATAGATAACAAGAACAGGAGAAGTGCCAGAGCGCTGTCTATCTGTGAGGATGGCAGGCTTCTTGTAGAAGAAGCAGACGGCACCAGAAATAAGCTTTCTTTTGGAGAAATTTCCATAAAATTACCGCCGATGAACTAGAAATCATCGGCGGTAAACTTTACTCTTTGTCTGCATCTTCTGTATTTTCTATATGTGGAAGAACTGGCTTTTCGGAAATATTCTCAGTAGGGACATTGGCGGTATCCTCTGGCTGCTTCTGGAAAGATCTTACTTTTCCGGTAAGAATCTGATAGCCGGCGAGTATGATCAGAAGTCCGATGACAATAGATGGAATCTGATACATAATACTTTGTACAAGGCCTCCAAGGAAGTCTGGAAGAATCCAGTAAAGCAGATCGCTGACACCGTTCCAGACGATCGCGGCTCCGAAGACAATCAGAAGAACAGAGGCTGCTTTCAGCTGTCTTGAAGAAGTATTATGGAAGCCGGAGAAGATCTGATCCAGATGGAAGATATAGCTGTCTTCGATGGCGTAGAATTCTTCTTCCGGAAGTTCTTTCAGATTATGTACATGGAAGTAGCTGTAAAACCAGATTACAGGAAGAAAGATAACCAGAAATTCTGCACTGAATCCTCCTGCAATTGCAACGATTGCCCAGAAAAGCGTCATAATGCTGATTCCCTGTTTGAAGAAGCCCAGGTACATTTCTCCGGCACCTGGAATCAGGGAGCAGATAAAAAGTAAGAATCCGCGTTTTTGTTTTGGCATGTTAGTTACCTCCGTTTGTGATTGTATTAGAAAGATTATTAATATACTCAGCAAGCTTTTGCGAACCGCTGCATAGTCCGTCTGTGAGACTGTTGGAGAAGCTGCGCAGAGAACTTCGGGCTTCCTGTCTGGCGGCAGTGGCTTCGGTTGCCGATTTGGGTACCTGGGGCGTGAAGAAATTTGCCTGTCCCAGGCTAAGAAGCATAACCAGTGCCAGTGCTACCCCTACTACAGTTCGAAGTCCTTCATAGAAAATCCGCATTTTATGGGTGGTGTCTACAGCGGCCTTCCTGGCACGGGTATCAGGGGCTGTGGCACGTTTCATGATCGTTTCTTTCATATAAGCGGGAGCGACTGTCTGAGTGTCCTGTTCAGAATGTTCGATCAACTGCTCAAGGCAGTAATCGCATTGATCCAGATGCTCCAGAAATGAGATCATTTCGTCTGTATTCATAACATCGTTTTGAAATTTTTCAAGGTCATTATTATTGATATGCATCTAATCGCTCCTTTCTGCTAACAATTTTTTTAACATACTTTTGGCACGGTAAAGCTGTGTCTGAACTGTCTTCGGATTCTTTCCTTCCTTTTGCGAAATTTCTGCTACGGACATTTGTTTGCAGAAATGCGAGATCGCAATTTCACGGTAAGGGCTTTTCAGACTATCACACATTCTGAATACCTGTTGTTCCGAATCAGACAGCAGACATTCTTCTTCCGGTGATGCCTGGGGTGCTGAATCCGGAAGCTGTGAGAAGTAAATGTCTTCCGTTGGAACCTGCCGCCGTCCGGCAGCTTTCAGGAAATCCAGACATTTATGTACTGCAATTTTGCTGAGCCATGCTTTTTCATACTGACCATCGAAATGAATCAGATTTTTGTAGGCGGACAGGAATACCTCCTGACTGAGGTCTTCTGCATCAAAGGGGTTGCCTACTGATTTCAGACAAATGGAATAAATTAAATTCTGATATTGCTCAATCAGATATTCCAGATATTGTTCCTGTAAAATGCTATCAGCCCCCTTCCTGTCCGTTCTCTTATTATAACGCGCCAGAAAAGAAAAGTACTTCAGCTTTTCAGAAAAAATTTATAAAAATTTCAGAATTGCGAGGAATGGTGAAATAGACTATAATCGTCACAGACAATAAGTCTGTTTAGAAATACAGAAAGAAGGACCCGCCATGTACGAGACAAAGAAAATATATTATGAAGATGTATACAAAAAAGAATTTACAGCTAAAGTACTGGAATGCCGCCAGGGCAAGAAAGGATATGAGGTAATTCTGGATCAGACAGCCTTTTATCCGGAAGGCGGCGGACAGCCAGGCGATACAGGTTCCTTAGGAGAGGCAGCAGTCACAGACGTTCACGAGAAGAACGGAGAGCTGATCCACTACACAGACCGTGCTCTGGAACCAGGAACGGAAGTTCAGGGCCAGATTAACTGGGCCAGAAGATTTGACCTTATGCAGCAGCATTCCGGTGAGCACATTGTAAGCGGCCTGGTACACGAAGCTTTTGGATATGATAATGTGGGCTTCCATATGGGAAACGATGTGATTACCATTGATTTCAGCGGAATGCTGGACGAAGCACAGATGGCAGAGATTGAAGCCAAAGCCAACCAGATCATCTGGGAGAACCAGGAAGTAGAAATTTTCTACCCATCAGAGGAAGAGCTTAAGGAACTGGAATACAGAAGCAAGAAAGAGCTTTCCGGCTGGGTGCGTATTGTCAGATTTCCGGGAGCAGATACCTGCGCCTGCTGTGGAACCCATGTAACTCGTACCGGTGAGATTGGAATGGTGAAGCTCCTTTCTGTGGTCAAGTTCCGCGAGGGTGTGCGTATGGAAATGATATCCGGCAGAAGGGTGCTTGACTATCTGAACATGGTAAACGAACAGAACCGTCAGATTTCCGTGAAGCTTTCTGCCAAGATGGATAAGACTGCGCAGGCAGTTGCAAGACTTCAGGATGAGAATTTTGCCCTGAAGGGAAGAGTGCACAGTCTGGAAGAGAATTTTATTGTGAATGAAGCTGCTAAATGGAATGACTGCGAGAATCCGCTGCTGTTTGAGAACGGAATGGAAGCTGGAAGCGTCCAGAAGCTTGCGGATGCTGTTCTGCAGGTTTGCAAGGGCCGCTGTGCAGTATTTTCCAGAAATGCAGATGGCAGCTACAAGTATGCCATGGGTGAGAAAGATGGAGACCTTCGCCAGTTTACCAAAGATATGAACGCTGCACTGAATGGCCGCGGAGGCGGCAAGCCATTTTTCGTTCAGGGTTCTGTCCAGGCATCGGAGAAAGAAATCCGTGCTTTTTTCGAAGAATGATAAGTGACAAAAAAGGGGAATACAATGTTTGGAGAATGTCATGCTCATATTATTATGGATGGAATAAACTACAAGGAAGCAATCTCACTCCACAAAGAAGCGGTAAACGAGGAAGCAATCCGAAGAAATTTTAAGGCTTATCAGGAACAGGGAATCACCTTTGTGCGGGACGGCGGAGACGCCGTTGGTGTTTCCAGAAGAGCCAAAATGCTGGCGGAAGAATACGGAATCGATTACCGCACCCCTGTTTTTGCCATCCACAAAAACGGGCACTATGGTTCCATTGTAGGAAAAGGCTTTGATAATATGAAAGAATATGCAGCTCTGGTCCGGGAAGCGAAAGAACAGGGGGCTGATTTTATTAAAATCATGACCACCGGACTTCTGGATTTTCACAACCATGGAAAGGTGACTGGAACGCCTCTTTCCAGGGAAGAAGTGCATGAGATGGTACACATTGCGCATGGGGAAGGCATGGCAGTAATGAGTCATACCAATGGAGTTTATGGAGTACAGGCTGCTGTAGAGGCAGGTGTGGATTCTGTGGAGCATGGCAATTATATTGACGAAGAAACTATACGAATGCTTGCAGACAGTAATACAGTATGGGTACCAACCCTTGTAACTATACGCAATCTTCGAAACTGCGGACGATATGAAGATCAGGTCCTGCAGCCCATTGTGAGTCTTGCGGAAGAGAATCTGCAGCTGGCATATCAATATAAAGTAAAAACAGCACTTGGAAGTGATGCCGGCGCTTATATGGTGCCTCATGGAACCGGACTTCTTGAAGAATACCGTGCGTTTTGCGAAATTCTGGGAGAGACGGAACAAATGAAAGACTGGCTGCGAGACGGAGAAAAAAGAATTCAGGACACCTTTAAGCGTCCTGAATCTTGATGGATGTGTAGATATTGGATTGTTTTGATTTCGTTGGATCAAAGGTAATGAGGATGTTGGCGCCGGCAGCAAGACCGCTGGTAGATGTGTCCGATGCTCCTTCTGTAAAGCAGGTGATCGTTGCACCGTCCCCGGTCTGAATGGTTACGGTATTGGAGGTATGCCCTATAATGGTACCGTTGACTGTATAGGTAAGACCTCGGCTTCTGAAAGAATCCGGATCATCTCCTGTGACAGCAGTGACGGTGACGCCATTCAGGGTATTTTCCTGATATTGTCCCTGGTACGTGATGGACACGTAGGAGCCAGGTGCAGTACCTCCTTTGAAGTAAGAGGGGATCTGCGACAAATCTATATTTAGGGAACTGTCAGAACCAGGAGGAGATACAGTCAGGATATTGGAAGAAATATTCTGGACAGTTGCATGAAGCTGCTGCTCCTGGGGAACATCTGTGGAAGCCTCCTGAGTTGGCTCCAGGGTTGGTGTAGGATCCGGCAAAGTCAGAGGGTCAATGTCGGAGACACTTAATACCTTCAGATGGCTGGCATTCAGGGACGCATCCCCATCAGACCCGGATGAAAATTCTCCTTTAAAATTGATATAGACCCACGCACCTTGCCGAATACCGCCCTGATAATACTGTTCAGTTCCGGTTATTGGATAGGTGGCTGTCTTTCCTTGTTCATCTTTTATGGTGATGGTATTCGGTGTCAGTCCCTGTACTTCTCCATAAGCCTTGCGTACTTCCAGCTGATTTTTCTTGTGGAAGTCATCGACGACCTTTAGGGCTTTCACTGTGCTGGTATCTTCGCTGGAAAGCTGTCCCTCATAGATCACGCTGATCTCATCTCCGGTGATCATGCCGTCTTCACACTCAAGCGTGGCCTCAGATAAATCAAAGATATAGGTCTGTTCCTGGCTGCTCATAGTCAGGGCAGCACCGGTAAAGTCCTGAAGGATGCCTTTGACTTCATCCATATAGACACGCTGTCCTGGGGCTTCTGAAGTTTCCTGGACCGTATTTTGTGAAGTGTCTACATAGTCGGTAATGGCATCGCGGACTACGCATCCGGATAGTGAGAGCAGTGCACAGGAACAAACAAGTAGCTGGGTAAATTTTTTCATTAGTGTTTCATATCCTCCGAATCCAGAAATGGCACAGGAAGAAAATCAAAAACCTGTCGGCAGGCATCCCATTCTTCGCGGGTGTGCGGCATACGGTAGCCCAGTCCTGTGCATTCTGTAGTGGCATTGGTATTCAGGTAATTATCATAAAAAACATTGTACGGATTATGGCAGGAAGGCTGCTGGCTTTCTTGTAATTGGACAGAATATTTTGTGCTCATATAAAGACTCCTTTTTCTGGAAATTTACTCTTAACAGAGATTACTTTTAGAATATGCCAAAAGCGAAGGAGTATACACAAAATACACTGTCAATTGCGAAACTATAATCCGTCATTCAGTGTGAATATTATAACAAAAACGTATTGAAATTTCCATATTTTGTGCTATAATCGGCTTAAATAAATAATAGCGAAGTAGGAATTTATGCGTCAAGTGTTCACTGGCTGGGGAGTCGCCGTGAAACGAAAAGCAGTAGGCTGCTTACGATATATTTTCCGCACCCGTTGCTACATATGAGAACATCTCATAATGTGGAGGGATTATTATTTATGGTAACTACTCTGTTATTTTAATCATTATGGAGGTGTTTTTATTATGCGTAAAAACAAACAGACATGGAGCGTTAAGACGCTTGTATTTCTGGCACTGCTGGTTGCAATCCAGCTGGTTTTATCCCGTGTGCTGGTAATTGACCTTGGTGTATACCGTATTACACTTGGAACTATCGCAACTGTACTTGCCGGTCTTTGGATGGGGCCTGTTGCAGGCGGTGTAGAAGGCGGCGTGGCAGACATCATCGGATGTTTCATGAAAGGCTATGGCGTGAATCCTCTGATCACTTTATCTGCAATCACCTGGGGCGTAGTTGCCGGAGCAGCAGGCAAGCTGATGGCTGAGAAGAGCCGCAAGGTGAAAACTGTGATCATGTGCGCTGGAATCGTAATTTCCGGTGTGGTAGGAACCCTTGGATTTACCACTGCAGGTCTTGTCATGATCGGTTCTAATTTTTATGCGATCATGCCGGGACGTCTTGTGCAGTTTGCAATTATGACTCCAATTTACTGCGTGCTGACCAGTCTTCTTTATTTCAGCCCGCTGACCAGCATGGTTGTAGGAAATGTAAGATCAGCCAATCTGCAGAAAAAGACAGTATAAGACTGAGTAATTCATTTATAAATACATAACTTAACAGCATTACCCAATAAAAATCAAATATAGTATTTTATAAAAATACGATTCCCCCAAAAAAGACTGTGAAGATGTGCCCTGTTGACGGCACGGTTCACAGTCTTTTACGATTTAAGTATTTGAAAAAAATTGAAACAAAATCACATAATTACTTGATTGTTTAGACACGGTCAGTCTGGGTCTGAACGCGGAACCAGTATGTATAGACAAAATTCAGCCCAAGGGATTCATAAAGGCTGCGCGCAGGAGTGTTTCCCTCTACGACCTGAAGATAGGCACGTGTGGCACCTTTTTTCTTTCCTTCTTTGAGCAGTGCAGTGCAGATCTGGCGTGCATATCCCTTGTGGCGGAAATCCTCCCGTACATGAATGGCGTATAAGCCAATGTAATCACGGTCCAGAATGCCAAGCCCTGTGGCAATGATTTTTCCATTATTCCAGATAGAAGCACAGATAGTATCCTTCACAATTGCATGATACATAGAAGGAACCACTGCCCGGTGAACCGGATTTATGGTTCCCTTTAAATCGAAAAGACTCTCAATCCAGATATCCGGAATGTCATCCGTAAGCGTTACCAGATCATAGGAAGCGGACAAATCCGCATGCTCCAGATCAGCTGCCATAACATTGGTGGTATGCTGAATCTCATAGCCGCGGTTTTCCAGAACATAATCAAAATCCGGGGAAACCAGCGGACTGATCTTGAAAATAGCAGGGCTTCCAAGACGGGCATATTCCTGCTCACAGAAAGATACCTTTTCTCTCCAGGAAAGCGTGGAGGTGCCGAACTGTTCCACACTGTTGGTACGATGCGTATAAAAATAAGAAAAACGAAGAATCCATCCGTCATAAAGTTCCATTTTATGAGAGGGCCATGCATTCAGCGACATATCTTCGATTTCTTTAATTATTTTATCCATTTAAAAAACCTTCTTTGTTTTATTTATGATGGTAATTATACATAATTGTGCTCTGCAATGCAACTGTAAAGACGGTCAGCAAGGAACTGCTGGCCCTGGCGGGTAAGATGAACTCCGTCTGTGGTGATGGCGGAATATCCATATCTGCGCACTTCTTCGTCCAGCTCCTTTTGCAGAGAAAGAAACGGAAGGCGGAACTGTATGGAAAGCGTTCGGATGATCTGGCTCATTTTCTGAAGAAGAGGCTTCCAGTTCTCATAAAAAGCAGGACAGGAAAAAACAAAAGGTTCCATAAGAATGACGCTGCAACTGGATTTTGTCAATATTGTTAAAAGTTCAAGATAATGTTCCTGAAAAGAACCCATCATTTCTTCCTGCTGGGCAGGCGTGCGGTCTGTGTTCATCATCATTCCAATATCATTTATTCCAATCAAAACGGCTGCAAGATTGCCAATAATTGTACTGTCTGTTTTTACCCGCTGAAGCAGTCTCTGCACAGTAAATCCATCTGTTCCGCAGTTGCGCATCTGGATCTCATAGCCCTCCCGGTGAAAACGTCCTGCCAGCATCTTTACATATCCATCTCCAAGAAAATCGGGGGAAAAGCAATGACCGCAGTCTGTAATACTATCCCCAAAACATGTCATTATTGTCATAATAATACCTCCCGAAACCAGTATACTCCTTTTAAAAATGAATTTATAGTTTTTTTATAAAATTTTGGAAAAAAGGACTGGACAAATACAAAACCAGCCCCTATAATAAGACTCACCAGAAGTCATCTGGTATCGAAAGTCGTCTGATCAGACCGACTATTCCCTATTCTACTGAAGATGAAAGATTACAATTACGAACCGGAAATACCAAAGAGGACCCTTCTGTAGTTGAGAAGAAAACTGACAGGAAAGAAGGGAGAAATCCATCTATGCTTTTTTATATGATTTTTCCTGCCATTGCCGCAGGAGGTGCGGTGGTGATGGATATCCAGCGGGCGAAAGTAGATAATGCGTGGCTTTTGTTCTGTCTGGTTATCAGCCTGACCGTGCAGCTTATGGAGAGAGGAACGGGCGGGTTCATAGCCTGGAGCTTCGGAGCATGCACCCCCTTTCTGGTACTTGGCTGGCTGTTTCTATTCAGAATGCTGGGCGCTGGCGACATCAAGCTTTTCTGTGTTATGGGAAGCGTACTGGGACCGGGGACAATTCTTAGATGCATTGCGTATTCCTTTCTGATCGGCGCTGTAATTTCAGCGGCTCTTATGATCTCTGGCGGCATCCTTTGCCAGAGAATCCAATATTTATTCTGCTATGTCAGCGATTTTTTCAAAACAGGAAAAAGAAAACCCTATGGTAAAAGCGGCATGCCGCTGGAGAATTTTCACTTTACAGTTCCCATATTTCTAAGTGCATTGCTTTATGCAGGAGGTGTCTATTGAAAAAGAACATTTTTGCAGTCTGTGACCTTGAAGTAGACTATGCCCTGAACTTTATGGATTATCTCAATCAGAAGAAAAACATACCATTTGAGATTCAGGCATTTACCACAGTGGAGAGTCTGATCGCCTACGGGAAAAACATTCATATTGAGTTGCTGCTGATTTCCCAGAAGGCAATGTGCCGTCAGGTGCAGGAGTTGGAAATTGGTAAGATTGTTATACTTTCGGAGGGAGTGCACCCGCCAGAACTGGACCGATATCCAAGTGTATACAAGTATCAGGCATCATCAGATGTGGTAAGGGAAGTAATGGCATGCTACGGAGCAGAGAAAGCAGTGACGCCAGTTGCTTTTCCGGTATTGAAGAAGACTACGGTGATATATGGGATCTATTCCCCGGTGGGGCGCTGTCTCAAGACTTCATTTGCGCTGACACTGGGACAGATCCTGGCGAAGGAGAAGGCGGTTTTGTACCTGAACCTTGAAGAATACGCAGGCTTTGAGGAGCTGATGGGAAAAGGCTTTTCCCAGAACCTGAGCGATCTTCTTTATTTCGTGCGGCAGGAGAACGGCAATCTGATCTATAAAATGAACGGAATGATACAGACAGTGAATAATCTGGATTACATACCGCCTGTGCGCACGCCGGAGGACATACGGGGAACGGAGTGGGAAGACTGGGAAAATCTGATAAAGGAAATTGTCAGCCACAGCAGCTATGAGGTGGTGATTCTGGATATAGGCGGAGCCATTGACGGTATTTTTCAAATGCTGGATATGTGTAAAAGAATTTATATGCCGGTTCTGACTGATCCGGTATCCGTATCCAAGATTTCCCAGTTTGAGAACCTGGTGAGAATCTGGGATTATCCTCAGATTCTCGCCAGAACTACAAAGATGCATCTGCCCTTTCACGGGGGTAATGCAGCTCCGGAGAATTATATTGAGGGACTTCTGTGGAGTGAACTTGGAGATTATGTCAGGGAGATTCTGAGAAAGGAAAGAGAATGAGTCAGGAAACATTTCGAAAACTGAGACAGATGCTGATGGAAAAACTGGATGTTTGCCAGGAACTTACCGATCAGGAAATCCTGGAGACCATTGACGAACTGATTCTGGACAGTCTGCGGGAATCGGGCGTAAGCCTGAAGGAGAAGGTTCAGCTTCGCCAGGAACTTTTCTATTCTGTGCGGAAGCTAGATGTACTGCAGGAACTGATCGAGGATGAGACTGTGACGGAAATCATGGTTAATGGTCCGGATTCCATTTTTGTGGAGCGAAAAGGCAGGCTTACCAAATGGCCGAAGTCTTTTACGGACCAGGAAAAACTGGAGGATGTGATCCAGCAGATCGTAGGCAAATGCAACCGTATTGTCAATGAATCCAGTCCCATTGTGGATGCAAGGCTGGAGACCGGAGCGCGTGTCAATGTGGTTATTTATCCGGTAGCATTAAACGGTCCTATACTCACCATACGTCGTTTTCCAGACAAGCCCATCACCATGGAGAAGCTGATCGAGTTGGGAAGCGTGACACCTGAATGCGCCGAATTTCTGGAGAAGCTGGTAAAGGCCCGTTACTCGATTGTGATTGGCGGCGGTACCGGAAGCGGCAAGACCACCTTCCTCGGTGCACTGTCTGAATATATTCCCAGGGATGAACGGATTATCACCATTGAGGACAATGCAGAACTGAAAATCCAGGGAATTGCAAATCTGGTCCGCCTTGAGGCAAGAGCAGCCACCGTCAACGGTGCACCGGCTGTCAGCATCCGGGATCTGATCCGCTCTGCACTGCGAATGCGTCCGGACCGGATCATTGTTGGAGAGGTCAGAGGCGGAGAAGCTATGGACATGCTGCAGGCGCTAAACACCGGACATGAGGGAAGCCTTGGAACGGCTCATGCAAACAGCAGCAGGGATATGCTGGCAAGACTGGAAATCATGACTTTGATGGCGGAACTGGATCTTCCCTTACAGGCAGTGCGCAGGCAGATTGCATCAGGGGTGGACATTTTGATTCATTTGGGACGTATGCGGGACCGCTCCCGAAAGCTTCTGGAAATCTCGGAGGTGTGCGGCTATGAAGATGGCGAGATCAAGATCCAGCCCTTATATCAGTGGCAGGAAGAAAAAGGTCTTGTAAAGATGGAGCCTTTGATGCACCGGGAAAAACTGGAACGTGCGGGGGTGAAACTATGAACGGTAAAAACACGGATTATGAAAAGTATCAGTATTCGGTAAAGGAAATCATCAGATATGTGTCTGAGTGTGTTATTCTTTGCCTAGTGGTGGATTATCTGTTTTATAAAAATATATGGATGCTGCTTCTGGCAGTTCCTCTTCCAGTCCTTTATCTGAAATGGAAAAAGAAACAGCTGATCCGGGAGAGAAAGCGCCGGTTGAATTACCAGTTCCGGGATGCCTTAAATTCTATGAGCGTGGCAGTGCAGGCAGGCTATTCGGTAGAAAATGCGGTTTCTGCATGTGTTCGGGATCTGGAGCAGTTATATGAGAAAAATGCGGACATTGTGCGCGAATTCCGATACATAGAAAATCAGCAGAAGGTAAGCGTTCCGGTGGAAGACCTGTTCCTGGACCTTGGAAAAAGATGCAGGGTAGAGGACATTGAGAATTTTGCTTCTATTTTGTACACAGCCAAAAGAAGCGGCGGTGATCTTGGAAATGTCATTCAAAAGGTAGCCCGTATGCTGGGAGATAAGATTGATGTGAAAAAAGAAATCGAATCCACTCTGGCAGCAAAAAAATCCGAGCAGATGATCATGAGCCTTATGCCGGCAGGAATTATTCTTTATCTTCAGCTGGCATCTCCGGGATTTCTGGATATGCTTTACGGCAATCCCTTTGGCATTGGCGCCATGTCTGTTTGCCTGGCTGTATATGGAACTGCGTATTGGATGGGCAAGAGAATTGTGGAAATCGAGGTGTAGCGGATGTGGCTCCATATTGTCATTTTTGTTATATTATTTCTCCTTGCGACAGGAAGCAGGCTTGGATGGCTGCATGTGGAACAAATCGGAACACAAAAGGGAAGAAAGCTGTTTTTGGCAGTTGCATTGACTGGAAATATAATGGGACTTGCCATGACCTGTACCAAAGGCGGCGGAGAAATTTATCAGGATGGTTATGAACTGAAAAAGGAGGAAAATTCTTATGAAAAGAAATTCATGGTATCCATGGAAGGAGAAGAAACAGGCAGTATCTACGTTCAAATCCCAGAAAAAGAAATGGAAGAGGAAGATTCCCAGCAGCAGGAAGTGCTGACAGAGGAAGGAAAACTGGAAAAAAAGCTTCTGGATTTTATTGCGAAATACAACAGCCAGAAGTCAGATCCAGATTACTATTACCTGCCGTCCAGCTGGAATGGCAAAAATCTGGAATGGAAAACTCCTTACGATAATACCGGAAATCTTCTTGCAGCTATGACTATGGCGGCAGCTTTTGCTATCATTGTCATGACTGCCAGGGAAGAGCAGAGTGCAAGGGCAAAAAGATATGAGGAACTGATGATGGATTATCCAGGACTGATCATGAAATTTACCCTGCTGGTACAGGCAGGTATGACAGTCAGAAATGCATTCCGCAAAATGACGGTAGATTATAAACGCAAAAATGAAAAAAGAGCAGCGTACGAGGAGCTTGTGACCGCATGCAATGAAATGGAAAGCGGGATTTCCGAAATGGAAGCCTACAGACGCTTTGGAGAACGCTGCGGACACGTAAAGTATAAAACCTTTGCAACGCTTTTGATCCAGAATCTCCAGAAAGGCAGCCGCCAGATGGGAGAAATGCTGGAAAAGGAATCTGTGGAAGCCTGGGATGACAGGAAAAGAAAGGCGAAAGTTCTTGGAGAAGCAGCGACAACAAAGCTTCTGCTCCCCATGGTTCTGATGCTTGGTGTGGTAATGGCAATTATCATGCTTCCGGCCTGTCTGTCCTTTTATGGATAAATCCGATCTGAGGGACTTAAGCACCGGACTTTATCCGAAGCAGTCCCAAAGAAATTTTACAGGCAGAGGGAGGTGAAGGGATGAGAAAGCTTCGGGAATTTGCGAAAGATTTTTTGCAGGAGGAAGATGCTGTAGGTGTGGTTGAGATTATTCTGATTCTTGTAGTTCTTATTGGTCTGGTCATGATCTTTAAAGACCAGCTTACCAGTCTTGTAGAAAATATTCTGTCAAAGATCACCAAACAAAGCAACTCGATTTAAAGCAACCCGCAGTAACAAAATGAAGTAAAAAAGGAGAGGTGCTCCATGGTAAAGAGAGGAAGTATTACAGTTTTTCTGGCACTAACGCTTGGCCTTATTTTGTCTTTACTGAGCTCAGGACTCGAGTCAGTAAGAATGGCAGCGGCAAGAACACAAATATTAAACGGTATGGATGTTGGACTATATTCTTTGTTTGGACAATACAACAAGTACCTTTTAAAGGACTATGACCTGTTTGCTGTTGATGGGGCTTACGGGGGAAAGGAAATGAATCTGGCAGCTGTGTATGATAATCTGGAATCTTATATGGAGCCTGTGATGGATCAGAATAGTCAGAAATTGTCAGTGCAGCAGGGCGGTATATCCGGTTATCTTCTGATGACAGATGCAGATGGTGAGGTCTTTTACCAGCAAGCGGTTCAGTATATGAAAGAAACTCTCGGAAGCCACGGGGCAGCTCTTCTTTTAAACAAGATCCGGAATACGGAAAGAAAAACAACCGAAGCGGAGAAGAAAGGAAATGAACTGGAAGACAAAGGGACAATTGAAAGCTATGAATCTGAAATGAATTCGGCCCAGGAGAAAAGCCAGGCGAAGCTTGACGAAATGACGAATAATGAACAGGGTACAGTGGATTCAAGCGGCTTTTCGGATGGAACTTCGTCCTCTGGTACTGGTGAAAGATATGAGCCTGAGCCGGTTGATAATCCAATTCCTGCAATCCGCCGCATTCGGAAAATGGGGATCCTTGATCTGGTAATATCTCCATGGAAGGCAATTTCAGATAAGAAGGCAGACAAGGAGAAGCTGGTTTCCGGGCGAAACCTGGAAGCTGGATTTGCTATGGAAGACTCAGTCAAAGCAGACTGCTCGATTACGTCCCAGGCGCTGTACCAGCAATACCTGATGGAAAAGCTGGGGAATTTTATAAATCCGGGAAATGGTGACCTGGATTATCAGATCGAATATATAATTGCCGGAAAGGACAATGATGAAGCCAATTTAAAAACAGTTGCGAACAAGCTTTTGCGTGTGAGAGAAGGAATCAATGTGGCAGGCCTTATGGCGGACCCTGTGAAAGTGGCACAGGTGACATCTGTCGCAGCGGCTATAGCAGCCAGTTTTCTTATCCCTCCGGCAGCTGGCGTGATCAAAAGTGCACTGATCTTATGCTGGGCTTTTGCGGAAAGTATATTGGATGTCCGGGAGCTTTTTGACGGAGGAAAAGTCCCTCTTGTAAAAAATGCTGTAAACTGGCAGCTGTCCCTGCAGAATCTTCCTGCATTGTTCGACAGCCTGGACACCATAAGAAGGACGGATGAGACAGGAGTATCGTACGAAGATTACCTGCAGGTTTTTCTGTTTTCCTGTTCCAAGGCAAAGAAAATAGATGGCGGCATGGATATGGTGGAAACTTCTGTTCAGGAAGCGAAGAACTGGAACTGGTTTCAGCTGGATCACTGCATTACAGCAATGGAAGTGTCTGCTGATGTAAAAGCAAATAAGCGGAAAACGTTTACGGTTACGAGAGCATACCACTATATTTAAAAATAAAGAAAAAGGCGCAGAGAGATGCTTTTCCGAAAAGGAGATGGGAATATTGGATGAGATTATGCAAAAAGATATACAGACTCTGAAAGAGCGAAGAACAAGAAGGAATAGTTCTCTGGGAAACCATTTCGCAAAAGCATCCCCGGCTTTGGTGCGGAACCCTTTCGGCAAAGCGTCTTTGTGCGCCTTTTTGAAAAACTTAAGTACAAAGCTAAAGAAAGCCAGTCTTACTGTAGAGGCGGCAATGGTACTGCCTCTGTTTTTCCTGACAATGGTAACTATGATTTCTTTTATGGATTTATACAAGCTTCAGACAGAGCATCTGAGCAAGCTGTGCCAGAATGCCAAGGATGCAGGAATGTACGCCTATGCAGTAAGCGGAGGAACAGAAGAGATTACGCTTCCGGATGTCTATTCCTATAAGCCTGTGGCAGGAATCATACCGCTCCCAGCCAAATGGAATTACAATTCCGTAAAAGTCCATGCGTGGACAGGAGCCAGCTGGGAGGAGACCAGTGATCCAAACGAAAGCCCGGAGAAAATGGTCTATGTGACAGCTTCCGGAACGGTATACCACAAGAGCCTGGACTGCAGTCATTTGAAGCTGTCGGTTTCCCGGATTTCAGGGTCAGAGGTTTCCTCTAAGAGAAATGATTCCGGAGAGAAATATTATGCCTGCGAAAGCTGCAGCAAAGGCCAGAAGCCGGGAAGCTATGTTTACATTACCAAATCCGGGAACCGTTTTCACAATGACAGAACCTGCAGCGGACTGAAAAGAACGGTGCGTCTGGTAAAAGAGTCAAAAGCAGCGAACCTGTCTGTCTGCAAAAGATGCGGATAAGGTACTGTGCTGCATGTTTGTGAAAGAAACGAAAAACATGGAGGGGATGAAAGTGGAACAGATTTTTGTGCTTGCGTTTCTGGGAATAAACAGCTGGAAGGATATCCGAAAAAGGGAGGTTTCTCTGCTTGCAACCGGAATATTTGCTGTGATTGGAATCATAAATGCGCTCTGGCACGGAACTATATTCTGGGAGTGGATTGGGGCCGTAGGATTTGGCACTGCACTGATCGCGCTGAGTGTAGTTTCAAAAGGAGCAGTGGGAATGGGAGACGGACTGGTTCTGGCAGCTCTTGGAACCGTGCTCACCTTTGGAGAACTGCTGGGTGTATTTATGATGGGGCTTTTGTGCTGCGGTGTGTGGGGAATCATTCTGCTCATATTGCCGCGCACTGGAAGAAAGACCGAGATTCCCTTTGTTCCGTTTCTTTTGCTTGGATATATAGGAGGACTGATTTATTGAAAAAGCAGTTGAGAAAGGGAAGCATGGCAATAGAAACGGCACTTTTAATGCCTGTGATCCTGCTGGTAATTATGACGGTGCTATATTTGTTTTTTTATGTACATAACAGGGCGTGGCTTACAGCTGCTGCATACGAGGCTGCTCTTTCAGGAAGTATGGAAGCAGCAGTTCCAGACGGAAACAGCCGGGAAGCGGCGCTGAAAAAAGGAAATGAGCTTGGGGATACAGGCTTTTTTGGGAGTGAAAATCTGAAGGTGCAGGCGGAGGAGGGCAAAAAGGTACAGGTCACGTATGATTTGGATACGTTTTCCGTTTATGGAGGATTTCGCAGTCATCTGAAGGTTCAGGAAGCTGTGAAAGTGATAGATCCTGTGTCCTGGATTCGCAAAGTGAAAAGTGCATCAGAAAGTATAAAGGGGGAATAAGCAAAAATGAAAGCGGAATATAAAAGAGACCTGAGTGGGAATTATCTGGTGCTGTACGAGGAAGAAGAGCCAGACACTTCCTCCTATCAGATGAGAATGCTGGTGGGAAATACCATTCCGTCCGTTTTAAAGTGCAGGGTGCAGGGCGTGGACGGACAGTTTATGGTCTGCTTCGACATTACTTCGAAACAGTCTGTACTTTCGTTATATGAGGAAAAGAAGATTGGATATGAGGACCTTCAGATGATCCTTGGCGGTTTTGTGCAGGTCATGGAGGAGATGGCGGAGTATTTGCTGAATCCGTCCAGGCTGTTGCTAAAGCCGGAATATATGTATGTGGATGTGGAGAAAAGACAGCTGTATTTCTGTTATTTGCCGGGTTACGACCAGGATGTGCGGCAGGAATTTCAGGAGCTGACAGAATATATTCTTCCGCTGCTTGATCATGAGGATTCCAGGGCTGTAATGCTGGGATACGGAATATACAGAAGAGCGCTGGAGGACAGCTTTCATCTGGAACACATTAAACAGGAATTATACCAGGAACGTTCTGAGACTGCCAAAACAGACTCGGCCATAAATGCAGCTTCCCGGCAAAAGACGGACAAAGAGGGAACAGACACGGGCTTTATGGATGTTGCTGCTGCGCACCCCGGTACTGACTTTTCAGCCAGACCAAACGGGAAGACGGAGCAAGAAGAAATAAATATAAATCCGGAAGAGGTTATGTGGCAGGAGGAACCTGCCAAAGAAAGCAGAAAGTCCGGAAAATCCCAGGAGAAAGGAATCTTTATCTGGTGTCTTTCGGTTGCGGCCGTGGCATTGCTGGTGATTATTGCGGAAACACTGGGATATCTGCCCAGAATTTCTGTGACAGCCGTGCTTGGATGTGTGATAGTGGCTATGGGCATTGGTATGCTGTATGTCTGGATTTTGTCGCTGTTGAAGAAAAAAGGTCAAAAAATATCCGAAAATCAGGAAACCCCAATGCCAAAGGAAAGCAGAAAGTGTGGAAAACAGTCCCTGAAGCATATGGAAATATCTGAAGATGAAACATATGGAACTGAAAGGACTGAGGAAAAAACTGGAAAGAAACAGGAAGAAATCTACACAGAAAACAGCAGCTGTACTTCCAAAAGCCAGAAAACCAATTTTGGAGAAACTGTAGTTTTGTCCGCGAACATTGTCACTGGCCCGGCAACTTTAGTCAGCCGGGAACCAGGGGAGCTTGCAACTATTTATCTGCAGGAAGAGCTGACTGTGATCGGAAAAATGGAAACGGCAGCAGATGCAGTCATAGACCTTCCCACAGTAAGCCGAATTCATGCAAAAATCCGAAAACGGGATGGAGAATATTATCTTACAGATCTGAATTCACGGAACGGAACCTCTGTAAACGGAAAAATGCTAAAGAGTTCCGAAGAATACTGCCTTCAGGATCAGGACGAGGTAGACTTTGCCCAGGCAAGATATGTATTTCTGAAATAAATGAAGAAACCTTACATTTCCTGCATTTTGTCCAGGATAATCTGCCATAAAAATATTGAGGTATCAGAGAAATTGTGCTATACTTACGTTATTATCAGAAAGTAATAATGCAAGTTCTTATGCTATGATAAACTGAAAAATTTTCATCGGGGTGATTGCTTGGAGGAAATAAAAAAAGAACCTGTGACGGTTCTTTTTATACTTCTGAATATACTGATATTTGTGATTGTAGATTTTACAGGAGGCAGTGAGAATACTGTACATATGATCGCATGCGGAGCGGCATATCCGCCGCTGATTCTGGAAGAGGGCGAGACATACAGATTATTTACCTGCATGTTTCTTCACTTTGGAATCTATCACATTGCCAATAATATGCTGGTTCTGTTTGTACTTGGCCAGCGCCTGGAGCCGGTGTTGGGAAAAGTGAAATTTATCCTGGTTTACCTGCTGGGCGGTCTTGGCGGCAATATTTTCTCTCTCCTGATGGAGACCAAAAAGGCTGAATACGCAGTATCAGCCGGCGCATCCGGCGCAGTGTTTGCGGTGATGGGAGCAATGCTCTATGTAGTGATCCGAAGCCGCGGACGCATTCAGGACATTTCTGTACGTCAGATGATGATTATGGCAGGATTTTCCCTGTATTTTGGCTTTACAAGTACGGGCGTGGATAATGCAGCACATGTAGGCGGACTGGTCTGCGGATTTATACTGGCAGCTCTTTTATATCATCCGGGAAAAGTTTCCGGCAGAAGAATATGAAATTCACTTCCCTGGCCGGGAGTGCTTTCTACCTGAATGCTTCCGCCATGTGCCTGTATGATCTGCCTGGTGATTGCCAGACCAAGCCCGGTTCCATTTTCCTTAAAGGTTACAAACGGCTGGAAGATCTGGTCTAGCTGATTTCCTGCTATGCCGCATCCATTGTCCTTTATGGAAATGTGAATATAGCCTTCCTGCAAGACCACATGGAAGGATATTTTTCCACCAGGAAGTGAAACGGCTTCGGAAGCATTTCGCAGCAGATTCAGAAGGGCCTGCTTCAATTTTACCTGATCAATGAAAATGGCAGGCAGTGTATCCGGAATCTGAACATCCAGTGCAATTCCCAGATACTCACATGTGGGACGGATGCTGGAAATAAGCGAGGAAAGATACCTGTGGAAATCTGTTTTGCGGGGCATAAGCCTGTCAGCATTATTATACTCAGAAAGATTGTTTAAAAGTATTTTTGTGTATTCCAGATTATCCATAATATCATTCCAGTAACGGTAGGATGCAACCTCTGGATGTGTTTCCTCGATCATCTGAAGCTCACTGTTGATCAGGGAAATGGGATTGCGGATTTCATGAGAAAATCTGGAAAGAAGCAGACGGGATTCATCTGGTTCCTTTAATGTATTGTTCTGCATAAGATCACCTCATGGGAAGTGTAACATCAGTGTAAAAAAATGACAAACAAAATCGTACTGAAAAAATCGACAATACTCGACAACGAAAAACTATAAAATTTTTTTAATAAAAAATGTGATTTTAGCTATTCACAAACGTATTATTTATATATCTTTTTTGGGAGGAAAAGACTATGGAAAATTGTATTTTTTGTAAAATCGCAAACGGAGAAATTCCAGCAGCAACCTTATACGAGGATGAAGATTTCAGAGTAATTCTGGATCTGGGCCCGGCAAGCAAGGGACATGCACTGATCCTGCCCAAGGCACATGCTGCCAACATCTATGAAATTTCAGATGAAATGGCTGCCAAGGCAATGGTTCTGGCAAAGAAAATGGCTACGAAGATGACAGATGCACTGGGCTGCGACGGCTTTAACATTGTTCAGAACAATGGTGAGCAGGCAGGACAGACTGTCTTTCATTTTCACATGCATCTGATTCCAAGATATAAGGGCGACAAGGTTGGAATTGCCTGGGAGCCAGGAACATTAACTGACGAAATGAAGAATGAGATTCTGGAAAAAATGAACTGCTGATCAGGACAAGGTACGAGAGATGAATAGTGAAGAATTCAGAGCTTTTTATAGGCGTTACTATGATGTCTCAGTTAAACTTGCAAGCAGAATTGTACAGAGTCATTTTACAGCGGAGGATGTTACACAGGAAGTATTTTTATATTTTTACAGAATCAAAGACAGACTTGATATGTCCAGCGAAAGAAAGCTGTATTCGCTGGTAGTCACGGAAACAACCAATAAAGGCAGAGATTATCTCAGAAAATCTTATGTGAAGCGGGAAGTAATGTTTGATAATGAAGTGTCTGAACTGCAATATAAAAGTGTGGAAAGCGCAGAAGCAGCATTGCTCGGTATGGAGAAGGCACAGTATATCACCATGGCATTTGAGAATCTCCATCAGAAGAATCCAGTGAATTATGAAATTTTTATGAGGGTGGTCATGCTTGACATTTCCACTGATGAAGTTGCACGGGAGTTTGGATATACAAGAAACAATGTTAACAACAGAGTCCTCAGAGCCAAGAAATGGCTTTTGGAAGAGCTTGCAAGACTGGACAAAGAATAATTTGACTGAAAAAGCATACCTCTGCAGGATCGCAGAGGTATGCAGTAACAATCAGGAACGGGTACATTCTTCAATTAACTCAACAATATGCTGAATGGAATTCAGATTTTTACCTGCGGACATAGCCGAAATATATTTGTCACGATCCAGATAGAGCCTGTGGATTGCTTCCATCAGAGTGGATTCCGTAATTTCCTCTTCTTCAAGAACCATGCTGTAGCCCTGGCGTTCGAAGGAACGGGCATTGAGAATCTGGTCACCGCGGCTTGCCTTTGCAGATAACGGAATCAGGAGATTTGGTTTTGAAAGTGCGGCAAGTTCACAGATTGCGTTAGCTCCTGCACGGGAGATCACTACATCTGCCAGTGCAAACATGTCAGGAAGCTGTTCCTGTACATATTCGTACTGCACATAACCTGTCATTTGGATACTTTCATCCATTTTTCCCTTACCACAAATATGAATAACCTGGAATTCTTTCAGAAGTTCAGGAAGAATTTTCCGTACATTTTCATTTACAGAAGCAGCACCGAGACTGCCGCCGATTACAAGCAGAACCGGCTTCTCGGAAGTGAAGCCGCAGTATGCGCGGGCGCGTTCCTTGTCTCCGTGAAGAAGCTCCTGGCGGATAGGCGTTCCGGTAAGGACTGCCTTATCTTTGGGAAGACTGTTTACTGTTTCCGGGAAGTTGCAGCAGATTTTTGAAGCTGAAGAAAGACACAGCTTGTTTGCAAGACCCGGGGTCATGTCGGATTCATGAATAATCGCTGGAATGTGACGCTTTCCGGCTGCGATTACTACTGGGACGGTAACGAATCCGCCCTTTGAGAAAACCACATCAGGTTTCAGTTTTTTCATAAGTTTTTTTGCCTGAAAATAACCTTTCAGAACACGGAATGGGTCTGAAAAGTTTTTCCAGTCAAAGTAGCGTCTTAATTTACCGGAAGCAATTCCGTAATAAGGAATTCCAAGCTCCTCGATCAGTTTCTTTTCGATACCATCGTAGGAGCCGATGTAAGAGATTTCATAACCTTTTTCCTTTAAAGCAGGAATCAGGGCAATATTCGGGGTGACATGTCCGGCAGTACCACCGCCGGTAAGGATAATATGTTTCATAGGATCCTCCTGAATAGCATTTTTTATTTAATAAATATGAACCCTTGCAGTGGAATTGTCAAGAAAAGAAAAAAATCTGGGAGAAAATAATGAGTAAAGAAATAAAGGATGAGGAAGTAGACAAGCTGTTGGAAGATGAGCTGTTCCGAGAGGCTAAGATGATAGAGAAAAGCCTTCTGGGAGACCATGCAGATGAGCCTTCAGTCTCTGATGAAGAAATTGATAAGGCTTATGAAAGGTTTATGCAGCGCGTAAAAAAAGAAGGCCTGCAAAAAGAAAACAGCCAGGATACACAGACAGCAGAAATTGTGAAATTTCCCGGATCCCGGGGAATGGATAAATGGGAAAGAGAATTAGAAGAGATTGGCAGAACTGTGGATGAT
The DNA here is from genome assembly GCF_014287535.1 of Blautia segnis. NCBI lineage: Bacteria > Bacillati > Bacillota > Clostridia > Lachnospirales > Lachnospiraceae > Blautia > Blautia segnis. The sequence goes on from NZ_JACOOT010000017.1 coordinate 91,130, forward strand.
TCCTGGGATGATCAGGATCCTGTTCAGGAAGAGAACAATTTTGTCAATGAGCTTTCGAATATGATACATCCCATTGAAATTGAGAAACCGAAGTCATGGTACAAGCTTGCAAAAGCGTCTGGCTTTATCCTTCTTGCAGCAATCGGTCTTCTTGCAGGAAGTATGGCGAGCCAGGCGGATAATGCGAAATTTGTCAGTACCATTGAGCATATTATAGATCATAACACTATGCCGTGAAGGCTGGCTGAAAAATAAATAAAGTTCTGGGTAAAAGGGGGAATCTGCATGAAGATCACTTTTATTGGAGCAACACATGAGGTTACCGGAAGCTGCTATTATCTGGAAGCAGCCGGAAAAAAGTTTCTGGTAGACTGCGGAATGGAACAGGGGCCTAATTACTACGAGAATAAGGATATTCCTGTGCCGCCGGGAGATTTGGATTTTGTTCTTCTGACGCATGCGCATATGGACCATTCCGGCAATCTTCCTGCAATTTACGCAAAAGGATTTAAGGGACCAATCTATGCCACTGAAGCAACCTGCAATCTTTGCGACATTATGCTCCGTGACAGTGCCCATATCCAGATGTTTGAGGCTGAATGGCGCAACCGTAAGGCGAAGCGCCAGGGGAAACCGGAGTTTGTTCCGGCTTATACCATGGAAGACGCCATGGGCGTGATCCGAAACTTTGTAGGCTGTCCTTATGACAAGGGAATCATTCTTGGAGAGGGACTGCGGGTAAAATTTATTGACGCAGGTCATCTTCTTGGTTCCAGCAGCATCGAAGTGAATATTCAGGAAGATGGAGTGGAAAAGACCATTGTATTTTCCGGAGACATTGGAAATAAAGATCAGCCTTTGATAAAAGATCCGGTTTATTTCAAAAAAGCGGATTATGTGGTGATGGAGTCCACATATGGGGACAGAAGCCACGGAGAGCGGCCTGATTATGTAAGGCTTCTTGCCGACATTATCCAGGAGACTTTTGACAGAGGCGGAAATGTTGTGATTCCGTCCTTCGCAGTGGGAAGAACCCAGGAAATGCTGTATTTCATCCGACAGATCAAAGCAGAGAACATGGTTCACGGTCATGGAAACTTTAAGGTATTTGTTGACAGTCCCCTTGCGAATGAGGCAACCAATATTTTTGGAATGCATAAGTATGACTGCTTCGATGAAGAAGCCATGGAACTGATCAATAAAGGAATCAATCCCATCAGCTTTCCGGGACTGAAAATTTCTGTTACCAGTGAAGATTCCAGGGCAATCAACTTTGATGAGGACTGCAAGGTAATTATATCCGCCAGCGGAATGTGTGATGCGGGCAGAATTAAGCATCATTTGAAACACAATCTGTGGAGGGAAGACAGCACCATTCTGTTTGTAGGATATCAGGCAGAGGGAACAGCAGGACGTGCACTGATCGAAGGGGCAACGGAGATCAAGCTGTTCGGTGAGCCGGTTCATGTGGCGGCGAAGATCTGCCGGATGCCTGGAATCAGCGGTCATGCTGATGTAAATGGTTTAATTGACTGGATCAAGGCATTCGAAGAAAAACCACAGAAAGTCTTTGTTACCCATGGAGAAGACAGTGTAACAGAAGTATTTTCCGCAAGACTGCGGGATGAAATGGGATACGATGCCTACGCACCGTTTAGCGGAACGGAATTTGACCTGGCCACAGGGGAATTTCTGTACGAGGCGCAGGGAATTCGCATCCAGAAGCCTTCCGCAGTTCAGAAGGCTTCTAAAGCTGCAAGGGCATACAATAAGCTTCTTGCCCTTGGACACCGTCTGTTGTCTGTTATCCGTAAGAACGAAGGATGCCCTAATAAAGACCTGGAGAAATTTTCCAGAGAAGTTCAATCCCTGTGCGACAAGTGGGACAGAACGGATATCTGATTTTTATTTGCCAATTGAGTCTGCCGATGCAGACAGCGAATCTATGAAATGTAAAAATGCCCCGGGGAAATCCCGGGGCAAAAAATACAAAACTTAAATTAAGAAAGTGCCTCTTTTAAAGCTGTTGCAAGCTGGTCTGGACATGAAGTTGGTCTGCGGCCGCACTGGATTCCCTCCAGACGTGCGATAACTTCCTTAGCCGGCATGCCTTCTACAAGCTTTGCTACACCCTGAGTGTTTCCAGAGCAGCCACCGATAAATTTCACATTGTGAACCTTCTGTTCATCATCAAGATCATACTGGATTGCCATAGAGCAAACACCTTTTGTCTTATATTCCATTGATTTTTCCTCCAATTGTTTTTTATAAAATAACAGGATCGGATCAGTTTCTGATCCAGCTATTATTATAGCAGAACATAATATAAGTTTCCATTCTAAATTTAAGTTGGATATAAGGGGAAGTTTTGTTATAATAAAGAAGAATCAAGAGGTAAAAGGCTGCTGGTTACTTTGTGACAGCGGCAATAAATGTTAAATTATATTTACAACAGGAGAATACAAAATGAAAAGCATAGGTATTATCGGGGCAATGGAAGAAGAAGTTGCCATTTTAAAAGAAAAAATGGAAGATGTGAGAATTATCAAGAAAGCTTCCATGGATTTTTATGAGGGAACTCTGGCTGGAAGAAAAGCCGTTGTAGTGCGTTCCGGAATTGGCAAGGTAAATGCTGGAATCTGCGCGCAGATTCTTGCTGACGTATTTTCAGTAGAAGCAATCATCAACACAGGAATCGCAGGAAGCCTGAATAAGGACATCAATATTGGGGACATTGTTCTCTCTACAGATGTTGTGCAGCACGACATGGATGCTACCGGATTCGGATATCGCAAAGGCCAGATTCCACAGATGCCGGTATTTTATTTTGCAGCAGATGAGAAGCTTCGCCAGTTAGCAGCAGAGGTATGCCGCGAGGTGAACCCCGATATCCAGGTATTTGAGGGCAGAATTGCATCCGGTGATCAGTTTGTCTGCGACCAGGGCGTGAAGGACGGTATTGTATCTGAGTTTGCCGCATACGCAACCGAGATGGAAGGCGCTGCCATTGGACAGGCTGCTTATCTCAATGAGATTCCATTCCTTGTGATCCGCGCTATTTCTGACAAGGCAGACGGAAGTGCGCAGATGGATTACAGTGAATTTGAGAAAAAAGCAATCGAGCACAGTGTGAAGCTGACTTTGAATATGCTTGCAAGACTTGCATAATTAACGCCTGCCGGGAATGCTGCATATACTGGAAGTGAAATGGAAAAGGAATCAGAATGCTGATATGATATATAAAGATTTTTATCCATTTTACGCGAGCTATGCCAATCCCATGCTTTACAGAGGGGAGAAAGAACAGGAAGAAGAGTTTTCCCTGATGAAATCTTATTATCCGGAGACTGCCAGAAGGATTCAGGAGAAAGTGGAAGAAGAATGTGATCTTCTGGATTACGAGGGCAGCAGGCTGTACGATGAACATCCGGACCGCTACATGCTGTATCATCTTGGCAGGAAGATCATGGATGATGTCAGCCCGCAGGCAGGTATGGAAGCTATGTCAGACGGTCTTCTGGAGGATCTTGTTCAGGTGCTTTTATTTCACGAAATATCACGCAGACGGTGCCGGAGACGCAGATGCCGGGGCTGGTATTAAAAGAAGGAAGCCCTGACCGAAGCAAAATATGATAACAGAATTTTACAATAGATATAGTGGAAGCTTTATAATATTAAAAAGATGAAAACAATAGACGAATATTTAGACGAACAGATCAATGAGCAGTTATGCCAGGCCGTATTAAGCGGAAGCAAAGGAGAAGGGCCTTCCAAAGCGAAGATACGTCCTGTAGAAATCAAAGGACAGGTGATTTACCAGGTTTCTGAGACTGTTGGAACGAAAGTACTTCACAGGAATTATCACCGTGAGGAACTGATACAGTATCTGAAAGAGGGACTGCAGCATCACTTTTCACAGCTTCAGTCCAGTGGGATGACGCTGGACGGTACTGTTCTGGTGAGCAAGAAGGGAAAAGTAACCATTAAGACCAGACGTCATCCCGGTAATGCACAGAACCAGAGTACTTCTGGGAAAGACAAGCCTGCCCAGACTGGTGAAAAGAAACAGATACTGGCACACAACCGTGTGAAGCAGTATATTCTCAAAGAAAATACTCCAGTTCCATTCCTTGTGGACCTTGGAGTTATGAATAAAGAGGGACGGATCATCACGCAGAAATATGATAAATTCCGGCAGATCAACCGCTTTCTGGAATTTATCCAGGACATTCTTCCAAAGCTGGATCAGCAGAAGGAAGTTACGATATTGGATTTTGGCTGCGGAAAGTCCTACCTTACTTTTGCCATGTATTATTATTTAAGAGAACTTAAAGGCTATGATGTAAATATTATCGGCTTGGATCTGAAAACAGATGTCATTGAGAAATGTAATGGGCTGGCTGTTAAATACGGCTATGAGAAGCTGCATTTTTATCAGGGAGATATTGCAGATTATGAGGGTGTATCTTCTGTAGATATGGTAGTGACTCTTCATGCCTGCGATACTGCCACGGATTACGCACTTGCCAAAGCTGTAGAGTGGGGCGCCAAAGTAATCCTTTCTGTTCCATGCTGTCAGCATGAGGTGAACCGCCAGATTAAGAATGACACGCTGGAACCGATTCTGAAGTATGGGATTCTCAAGGAAAGAATGTCTGCTTTACTCACAGATGGAATTCGTGCCAATCTGCTGGAAAGTATGGGGTATGAGACTCAGATCCTGGAGTTTATCGACATGGAGCATACGCCTAAGAATCTTCTGATCCGTGCAGTAAAAACTGGTAATAAAAGAAAAATGGATGATGCAGCAGAGCTTATGAATGCTTTGCATATCAGGCCGACACTGGAAAAACTTCTGTACCCGGAGGGGGAGGTACATTCAGAAAATTAAGGGGAGAAAAAATGATAAAATTTTTACGCAGAGCAGTGATTCTCCTGTTTATTTTTGTTCTTGGCGTGGCAGGAAGCTCACTTCTGCTGAACAGCGAGACCACGGATGACCGCTCTGATATGAATGATCCGGTTTTCCCGGAAGTAATGGTTAATTTTGACGGAAACTATGGAAACAGGATGTACGGTTATGCGCAGCCCATGCAGTCGGATTTTACCAGAGACAGTGTAACCCCGCTGGATACTTCGAAGGAATTGTCCCTGGTGGTGAATCCCTATGATACGAAGGTTACAAGTCTTTCCTATGAGATCCGTACTTCCGACGGCAGCAAGGTACTGGAAAACCGCAAGGTCAAAAGTCTGGACAAGCTGGACAGCTATCTGGCCACGACTATAAAGATCAGCAGTGACCTTCTGATGAACCAGGAGTATTCCCTGCAGATCTCGCTGGAAACAAATAAAGGAACGGCTTACTACTATACCCGCGTTGTTTCCAGATCCAATGTGAATGCATCCCAGTATATTAAGTTTGTCACAAGCTTTTATGAGAAATGCATGGATAAAGCGGCGGCAGAGGATCTGACCAGTTATCTGGAACCGGACAATTCCAGAACTACAGTCAATTATACAGATGTGGACATCAATTCCACATTTGCCCAGATCAGCTGGGGAAATTTAAGCCCGCAGATATACAGAAGCGGAATCCCGGTTGTGAAGGATATCAATGAGACAACTGCCAGTGTTTCCCTGGAATATCAGATTGCCGCTCTGGATGATAATGGAAATCAGGAAATTTATGATGTAACAGAGTTTTACAGAATGCGCTACACAGAAACCAGAATTATGCTTCTGGATTTCAAGCGAAGTGCATCCCAGGTATTCAACGAGAATTCCATTTATATTTCGGACAAGGGACTTCTCCTTGGGGTAAGAGATAAGAATGTGGAATATATGATGAATGAAACTGCCGGAGTTCTGGCATTTGTTCAGGAGGGTGATTTGTGGTCCTATTCTCCGACAGATGGTAAGTTTTCCAGAATTTTCAGCTTCCGTAAGGAGAATGATGGAGATTTCAGAGATGCAAGATACAAGCACGATATTAAGATCATTCGTGTGGAAGACAACGGAGATGTGGATTTTGTGCTGTATGGATATATGAACCGGGGTGTCCGGGAAGGATACTGCGGTGTCTGTGTATACCACTACAGCAATGACCAGAATGTGGTGGAAGAGAAAGTCTTCATTCCATCAACAGAATCTTATGAGTTCCTTAAGGAAGACCTTGGAACATTGTCTTACGTAAGCACAGATAATTCTCTGTTTCTTTTGTTTGCACAGAAGCTGTACAGAGTCAATATTTCAGAGGGAACCAGCGAGGTGCTGGATGAGGGAATTCATACAGATGAGTTCGCGGTTTCAGAGACAAATGCTCATGCAGCCTGGGTGATCCAGAAGGGAGAGAGTGCCGGAAACATAAAGGAAATTGATTTTGAAACCCTGGAAACCAGAACCCTTGCGCCGTCAGACGGACAGTCACTTGTGCTTTCCGGATTCATGAATGAGGATATGGTTTATGGAATTGTGGTGGATGGCGATATTGTGACAGACAGCAATGGCCATGAAACCACAGGAATTCATACAATCCGCATAGAAGCATTTGACGGAACCCTAAAAAAGGAATATCATCAGGAAGGACTTTATATAACCAATGTGACAATGGGAAGCACCATAATGGAGTTTCAGCTTTCCCAGAAGACAGGCAGCGGCTATCAGGCAGTAGATAAAGATAATATCCTGAACAATACAAAGGCATCTGCCAACACAGTATCTGTAGAACTGGTAAGCAGCACCAGAGCAGGAACACAGATCAGACTGTCCCTGGATGAAGCACCGGAAATCCAGGAACCATTAGTAATCTATTCAAAGATGAAGAGTGTGAAGGATGAATATATTGCCCTGGACACTCAGGTGCCGGATGACAACGTATATTATGTATATGCGAAAGGCGGTCTGGACAGCACATACACAGATCCTGCCCAGGCAGTTTTAAGGGCAGATGAACAGACTGGAGTAGTACTGAACCGCGCCCAGCAGTATGTATGGGAGCGCGGAAACAAGAAGACAAAGCTGACGCTGAATCTTGATGACATACCGGAAGCAATGAAGAGCGCATCCCTGGATGTGGCTGTTTTACAGGAAAGCCTTGGAGATGGGGGAACTGTAATTGATCTTTCCGGATGTACCCTGGACAGCGTACTCTATGAGATCAGTGCCCAAAGACCTGTCATTGCCAAAACCGGTGATAATACCAGTGTGGTGATCGTCGGATATGATGAATACAACACCTATCTTTACGATCCTGTGAAGGGAGAGACATATCCTTATGGTATGAATGACAGCACTGCATTATTTGAGGCAGCAGGCAATATTTTTATCAGTTATATAGAAAATCCGGATTTCTGATGAGCTGGAGCAATGAAGCAGCTGGGGCAAATTCATTTTGCCCCCTGACATAAAAAATAAAGCAACAGGAAAGGACAGAAAAATGTTAAGCGAAAACATCAAAAAACTGGTACAGTACGGAATTGAGACAGGACTGACTCCTGCCTGCGAGAAAAATTACACAACAAATCTTCTGCTTGATGTTTTTAAGGAAGACGAGTACACAGAACCGGAAGAGGAATACTCCAATATTAATCTGGAAGAGGTTCTGAAGGAACTTCTTGACGAAGCTGTAGAACGCGGCCTGATTCAGGACAGCGTAGTTTACAGAGACTTGTTTGATACTAGGCTGATGAACTGTCTTATGCCTCGTCCTGCTCAGGTTCAGAACACTTTCTGGGAAAAATATAAGGAATCCCCGGAAGAAGCGACTGATTATTTCTATAAATTAAGCCAGGACAGTGACTACATCCGCCGCTATCGTGTAAAGAAGGATCAGAAGTGGACCGTAGATTCTCCTTATGGAACCATGGATATCACCATCAACCTTTCTAAGCCGGAGAAGGATCCAAAAGCCATTGCAGCAGCCAAGCTGATTAAATCCAGCAGCTATCCGAAATGCCTTCTTTGCCCGGAGAATGAGGGATATGCAGGACGCGCCAACCATCCGGCAAGAGAGAATCACAGAATCATTCCGCTCACCATCAATGACAGCTCGTGGGGAATGCAGTATTCTCCATATGTATATTACAATGAGCACTGTATTGTATTTAACTGCAGGCATACTCCGATGAAGATTGAGAGAAACACATTTATCAAGCTATTTGATTTCGTGAAGCTGTTTCCTCATTACTTCCTTGGCTCCAATGCGGATCTTCCGATTGTTGGAGGCTCCATTTTAAGCCACGATCATTTCCAGGGCGGACATTATACCTTTGCTATGGCAAAAGCAGAAATCGAGAAGTCGGTAACGATTCCGGGCTATGAGGATGTGGAAGCTGGAATTGTAAAATGGCCGCTTTCCGTTCTTCGTATCCGCCACAAGGATGAGAAGAGACTGGTGGATCTTGCCACTCATGTGCTGGAGGTATGGAGAGGCTACACCGATGAGGCTGCATTTATTTATGCAGAAACAGACGGAGAACCGCACAACACCATCACTCCGATCGCACGTAAAAGAGGTGACATGTTCGAGCTGGATCTTACATTAAGAAACAACATCACTACAGAGGAGAATCCGCTGGGCGTATATCATCCTCATGCAGAGTATCATCATATTAAGAAGGAGAACATCGGTCTGATCGAGGTTATGGGACTTGCGGTTCTTCCTGCAAGACTGAAAGAGGAACTGGAGCTGCTTGCAGAGTACATTCTGGAAGGTAAGGATATTTCCTCCAATGAGAAGATTGAGAAGCATGCGGACTGGGTAAAAGGCTTCCTTCCAAAATACGATCATCTGGACAAAGATAACATTGAAGAAGTTCTGCACAAAGAAGTGGGAAATGTATTTGTACATGTCTTGGAAGATGCAGGTGTATACAAATGCACGGAAGAGGGCAGAGAAGCCTTCATGAGATTTGTTCAGGCACTGTAAATCTTGATGGGAAACAGCTCGTTTGCAACATATAAGTAACAAAAATGTAACAAAACTACAAAACATGTTGGATTTTGGTTGAAAGAAAAAGGAATTTCCGTTATACTAAAGCCAACAGGAAATAGAAAAGCAACGATTCACTTTGTGTACATTGTGACGGAAACAGATTTATGGAGCAGAGGAGTGTCTATGAGAGATAAGCATAAAAGAAAGCAAAGGATTTTCTGGGTTCTGCTGCTGGCAGCGCTGGTATGGTACGGAAGCCTGACAGGAAGCGGCAGATCCGGTGGAGGTACCTATAATGTACAGGCTGCAACCACCAATGTAGTAGCCAGATTCTGGAATACAAACGGCAGGCCTGTTTACAATCAGCTTCGGATCAAGACCACAGCGGGAAAGAGAATTAAGTTGCCGTCCGTTCCATCTGTCAAGGGGTATCGGAATCTTGGATGGTCTACCAGAAAGAATGCGACGAAGATCACCTACAAAGCTGGTCAGACGATCACTTTGAAGAAGAATTTAAGTCTGTATGCAGTCCGCAAAAAAGTAGGAACTTATACAGTTGCATTTTATAACAGCAATGGTTCCTCCAGTACAGCTTTTGCCAAGCTGAAGACGACGGTTACCAAGAATGATTACCTGACACTGCCGTCCGTTCCGGCTAAGAGCGGATATGAGGTTCTGGGATGGAGCACCAGCAAGAATGCTTCCCGTGCAAATTATGCAGTCGGCAAGAAGATACGGATCAAGAAATCGCAGAGGCTTTATGCTGTTTATAAAAAGAATGCTACAGTAACGCTTTGCAAGAACAATGGAGCCGTTTATAAGACCATAAGCGTCAGATCCGGAACTTCTTATAAGCTTCCTTCCGTAAGCAACGCTTCCGGATATACATTTATGGGCTGGGATTATCAGCCTGGCAAGTGTGTTGCCCCGCGTTATGAAGCGGGAGAATCCATTACTGTAAATGGAAACGTGAAATTATACGCAGTAGTATTTAACCGGTCAGCAGAAGAAGAGCTAAGTTCTTCTGATCTGCTTGCAAGCAGCGGATGGAGAATGGGAAACGGAAGCACCAGCAGAGGATATAATCATATCATATTCGTGGGTGATTCCAGAACCGTGCGCATGCAGCTGACCCTGCAGAGACAGTTCGGCACAGATTCCAATGTTCTGCGGGATATCGATTTCGTGTGCCAGGAAGGGCAGGGACTTAGCTGGCTGAAAGAGACTGGAATGAACAGTATTCTTTCTAAGGCACAGGCCTACTATTCCGTACAGAGACCGACAGCAGTCATCTTCAATCTGGGTGTAAACGATCCGGGGCAGATGTATAATTATGTAACGTATCTTAAGCAGATTGCCGGAGAACTGCAGAAAAAGAACTGCAAGCTGTTCTTCATGTCAGTGAATCCGGTTAACAGCAAGGTAATCCAGGTACGTGGCTTTAACAAGCTGAGAACAGAGGAGGTTGTGCGTAAGTTCAACACAGTTGTGAGTGCGGGACTGAATGGAACCTATACCTACATTGATACCTATTCCTACCTGCTTAATACAGGATTTGGCACCAATCGCGGTGCTGGCGGCGCGGATGTTACCGTAGATGATGGTCTCCACTACACCACCAAGACCTATAAGCGGATATTCAAGTATTGTCTTGACTATCTAAGCGAGCACTAACAAGAGAATACGAATTCAAGAGAACACGAAGCAATGAACCAAAGAAGACCAGGATGATCCTGCCGGGAAACAGCAGTTCCGGCAGAAATCTGCGGTCTTCTTTTTGTGAAAATAACCTTGCGCGAAGAAGAGGAATAGTCTATACTATAGAGAAACGAGTGTTTGGAAAAATGAGGAGAAAGAGGAGCAGATTATGAAACTTACAACAGTAAAAGAGATTTACAGAGAACGGGAGAAATACCTGGACCAGGAGATTACTGTAGGCGGCTGGGTACGAAGCGTTCGTGATTCCAAGACTTTTGGATTTGTTGTTCTCCATGATGGAACATATTTTGAGACCCTTCAGGTCGTTTACCACGATACAATGGATAATTTTGCTGAGATTTCCAAACTGAATGTAGGCGCAGCAATTATTGTAAAAGGAACTCTGGTAGCTACACCTCAGGCGAAGCAGCCATTCGAGATCCAGGCCACAGAAATTTCAGTAGAGGGCGCTTCCGCACCGGATTATCCTCTTCAGAAGAAACGTCACAGCCTTGAATACTTAAGAACGATCACACACCTTCGTTCCAGAACAAATACCTTCCAGGCTGTGTTCCGTGTACGTTCCCTTTGTGCATATGCAATCCATAAGTTCTTCCAGGAGAGAGGATTTGTCTATGTACACACACCGCTTATCACAGGAAGCGACTGTGAGGGTGCTGGAGAGATGTTCCAGGTTACGACTATGGATCTGAATAACATCCCTACCGATGAGAAGGGAAACATCGATTATTCCAAGGACTTCTTCGGCAAGGAGACCAACCTGACAGTAAGCGGTCAGCTGAACTGCGAGACCTTTGCACAGGCATTCCGCAATGTATACACATTCGGACCTACATTCCGTGCAGAGAACTCCAACACCACACGTCATGCAGCTGAGTTCTGGATGATCGAGCCAGAGTGTGCATTCGCTGACCTCGAGGATAACATGAACCTTGCAGAGTCCATGCTGAAATATGTGATCCGCTATGTACTTGAGAATGCTCCGGAAGAGATGAACTTCTTCAATTCCTTCGTAGACAAGGGACTTCTGGACCGTCTGAACCATGTTGCCAACTCTGAGTTCGGACGTGTTACCTACACAGAGGCAATCAAGCTTCTTGAGAAAAACAACGATAAGTTTGACTACAAGGTATCCTGGGGATGTGACCTGCAGACAGAGCATGAGCGCTATCTGACCGAGCAGATCTTTAAGAAACCGATTTTCGTTACAGACTATCCGAAGGAAATCAAAGCATTCTACATGAAGATGAACGAGGATGGAAAGACAGTAGCTGCCATGGACTGCCTTGTTCCTGGAATCGGTGAGATCATCGGAGGAAGCCAGAGAGAGGACGACTACGGCAAACTGAAAGCACGTATGGATGAGCTTGGACTGAAAGAAGAGGATTATGATTTCTATCTTGATCTTCGTAAATATGGTTCCACACGCCATTCCGGATACGGCCTTGGCTTTGAGCGTTGCGTTATGTATCTGACAGGAATGGGCAACATCCGCGACGTAATCCCGTTCCCGAGAACAGTTAACAACTGCGATTTATAAAATGAGGTAGAAGAATGAGATTTATTCATCTTGCAGACGTAAATCTTGGGGCAGTCCCTGACAGAGGCTGCCCGTGGAGCGAGAAGCGGGAGAATGAAATCTGGGAAACATTCCGCCGGGTTATTACGGGTATCCGTGAGAATCCGGTGGATTTGTTATTTATAGCCGGAGATCTGTTTCACCGCCAGCCCCTTTTAAGCGAACTGAAGGAAGTCAATGAACTGTTTGCATCCATCCCGAAAACCAGGGTTTATCTTATGGCTGGGGATCAGGATTACATGAAAATAGACTCTTTTTACAGAACCTTTTCCTGGGCTTCCAATGTTGTGTTTTTTGCAGAAGAGAAGGTTGCCTGTGTGAAGGATGAGAAGCTGGATGTGTATGTATATGGCATGAGCTACGAGCATCCCGTAATCACAGAGGATCTGTATGCTGGCATCCGTCCGGAAAATAAGGAAGGAATCCATATCCTTCTGGCCCACGGCGGAGACCGTCAGCACTGTCCCCTTGATGCAGCGAAGCTTGCTGCCGCAGGCTTTGACTATGCTGCCCTGGGACACACGCATGCGCCTAGGGTTCTCATACGGGATAGAGCCCTTTACAGCGGTGCCCCGGAACCTCTTAAGCCAAATGATTTCGGAGAGCATGGATATATAGAAGGCCGGGCTGAGAATGGCAGAATAAAGACCAGCTTTGTTCCATTTTCCATGCGGACCTACCAGCAGCTTCTTTTGAATGTGAATACCGAAAGCACACAGCTTTCCCTTGAGGATAACCTGAAAGAAGAGCTCTTTAAAAGAGGCGGTCTGAATATCTACCGCGTGATCCTTCAGGGAAAAAGAAAGCCCGAGCTTCTTCTGATCCCCGAGCGTCTGAAAGCTTTTGGAAATATCACGGAGGTTCTGGATGAGACGGTTCCTGCCTATGATCTGGAAGCTTTGCAGCGGCAGTATGCAGGTACCCTGATCGGTGACTACATCAGCTATTTCCAGGGGAAAAACAGGAACACAGTGGAAGAGAAGGCCATGTATTACGGCCTTCAGGCTTTGCTGGAAACAAGCGTATGAACAGAGGAACACATAAATGATCTTAAATCGCATAACAATCAATAATTTTGGTGCCATTTATAACCGTACAATGGAATTTGCTCCTGGATTGAACCTGATCTGTGCTGAAGAAGAACGAGAAATCCTTTTTGATTTTATCAAAATCATGTTTTTCGGATTTTCAGACCCGTATGGAAAAGGCTGTGAAAACGATCTTTATACCCGGTATCAGCCAGAACAAGGCCAGGAATACGGTGGAATTCTCTGGTTTGAGGACCATGGGAAAAATTACCGCCTGACTCGTGATTTTGGAAAAGAGACCTACGTCTGCCAGCTTTTCTGCCAGGAGAACGAGAATGTTCTGGAACTAGGCTCAGACACTCCTGCCCACTTGATTTTTGGAAAGCTCAGTGAGAAATTATATGAGAATGCAGCAGATGTAAAAGCCCTGAAGGGCACTTCCGCCGCGGATTTTGCAAGAGAGCTTCACAATTATCTGGGCGCTCTGGAGAAATCCTGGGACAGCAGCATGCAGCTTGGCAGAGCGGACCAGATGCTGAAGATGTGGAGAAAGGGCTATTTAAGCCAGAAGGAGCGCTGGCAGAAGGACGTACAGCGCCAGCAGGATAAAATGTCCGCCAGACTGGAAGAACTGGAATCCCAGTTAGATGAGCTCCGGGACAGGAAAGGTCAGGTTGCACAGCAGCAGACAGAAATCTATTCTTCTGCCAGCAGGGAAGAGGAGACTCTTCTGGGCGAGCAGATCCGTACAACGGAAAAGAAAAATCTGGAGATGATTGCAGTTGCTGTAATCGCAGCTGTGGTTGGAATTGTAGGTCTTGTGGGACACTTCCAGATGGGAGATGAAATGTCCAGAGTTGGAATGGATGTTTGCGTGGCTGCTGCTGTGATTGCCATCATCTACTCTTTTTCCGTGAGGAGAAGGCTGCGCAGCGAACTTGCAAAGCAAAAGAAGAAAAAAGCCCGCATGCAGGTTCATCAGGACAAGCTGAAATTCAGTCAGGAGGATCTTGATGAAAATTATAATGAGATGCTGACTGCTTTTACCAATATTCAGAAGGATTACCAGGAATACGAAACGGAGACGGCACTGCCAAGGTCTGAGGATCTTGAGATCCAGGCGCTGAATCTTGCAATGGAGACCATCGGGACGCTGTCCGGGGATATTTACAGGGAGAGCGGCAGGAAGATCCGCATACGTGCTTCCAGAATCTTAAGAGAGCTGACGGATGGTAAATTCATAGAAGTTTTCCGCGACAACCAGCAGCACATTATGCTCGATACGGAACAGGGTCAGGCAGAACTGGAGAAATTCAGCCTGGCTGATATGAAGCTGGTTTACTTCGCCATCCGTATGGCAGCAGGAGAGCTGCTTGCTGCGAAGACCACACTGCCTGTAATGCTGGATGATCTCTGGAGCGGCTGCCCGGAAGAACAAATACTGTCCGCTCTTAAATGGCTGAAAAAACAGCCAGGACAGATATTTATAAGAACCGACAATGCTAAAATCACAGAACTTCTAGAGCACATTGAATATACGAAAATGTGACAGGAAACAAAGCCTTTCCCGTTTCCGTCACGAAAAATAAGGCTGAGGCTTTATCACTATCTGATAAAACTTCAGCCTTAAACGATTTCAAATCTAATTATCTCTTACGATATCAGAAACCAAATCCCCGTTGCTCCTGACATAACAGCTTATTTCTCATACTGAGCCATATAATTTTTTACGCAGCGCTTAATTCGGTCAACCGGGTTCAGCAGATGGCTGACAGACATATCATGATTCAGGGTATCAATGATCAGCGCAATATATTTGCTCATATCGCAGGAGATATAATACGGCTTCGCAAGCAGCTCCTCCGGCTGGTAAACCAGGTTAGTGGTAAGAAGTTTGTCAAATACCCCTGCCTCATGTGCCTCGTCAAATTTCTTAAGGCTGTCGGTAAACAGTCCAAATGTGGAGCACAGATAAATTTTGCCTGCACCTCTTTCTTTCAGAAGAGAAGCAATCTTCAGAATAGTCTCGCCAGAAGAAATCATATCGTCGATGAGAATCAGATCCTTGCCTGCTACATTTGGTCCAAGGAATTCATAAGCGGCGATAGGATGTCTGCCGTCTACATTCTTGGAATAGTCAAGGCGCTTGTAGTACATACCCATATCGACTCCAAGGATATTGGCAAGATAAATAGCACGGTTCATGCTTCCCTCATCCGGGCTGATGATCATAAAGTGCTCATTGTCAATGTGAAGTCCCTGCTCGTTCTTCAGAAGAGCTTTGATAAACTGGTAAGACGGATGCACAGTCTCAAATCCGTGAAGCGGTGTAGCGTTCTGGATCTGCGGGTCATGTGCATCGAAGGTGATGATGTTCTCAACACCCATATTGATAAGTTCATGGAGGGAAGTAGCACAGTCAAGTGACTCTCTTCCGATACGCTTGCTCTGGCGTCCCTCATAGAGATAAGGCATGATTACGTTTACACGGCGGGCCTTGCCTCCGATTGCTGCAATTACACGCTTCAGATCCTGATAATGATCGTCAGGAGACATCAGGTTGGTGTATTTGCCGATGGGGTAAGAGATATTGTAATTGCATACATCTACAAGAACATAAATATCGTCGCCTCGCACAGACTCGGTAACAACGCATTTGCCCTCGCCGGAGCCAAATCTTGGGTTCTGAACCTTTACCACATAGGAATCTCTTTTGTATCCTTCAAAGGCGAAAGAATCTGTTTCTGAATGCTCACGTTCCTTACGCCACTGTACAAGCCATTCGTCCACCTTCTGTCCTAAACTCTTGCAGCTTTCCAAAGGAACTAATCCCAGCCTTCCGACGGGAAGTGTAGTCAATTCTTCTTGTGCCATTCTTTACTTTCCTCCTAAAAAAATTTTCTGAATGCGGATGTCCTTTCCCACAAGTTTGGTCATGCGGTAATTGCTGGCAATGCGGGAAAAGGTTCTCTCAGAATACGTAGCTGAGAAATCTTCCAGTTTCAGGTTTGTGGAAATAATCGTGGATTTTTTGCGCATGATCCGCTCATTGATGCACAGGAAAAGCTGTGAGGATACAAAGCTGTTGGTCAGCTCCGTTCCAAGGTCATCAATGATCAGCAGGTCACAGTCAAAAATCAGTTCATCATCGGGAGTATCATTCTTCCTGGAAAATGCAGAGCCCGCAAGAAAATCAAAAAGATCAAATGCGGAAAAATACAGCACGCAGTGTGCACTCTCCAGAAGCTCATGCGCAATACAGTGGGAAAGAAAGGTCTTGCCCACACCGGTATCGCCGTAGAAAAACAGATTCTCAAAGGTATTGTCAAAGCCAGCAACAAAGTCCTTCGCAAGATTGTAAGCACGGCGGGCGGTCTCGCGTTCTGTGAGCCCCGTTGAATCATTTGTTATTGTATCAGAATAAAAGGCAAATGAAAAGTGGTCAAAGTTCTCTTTTTCAAGAATTTCTTTCAAATTTGACTGGGTATACAGAAGTTCGATCTCTGCTTTTTTGAAACAGGAGCATTTCTGGCTGCCTACATATCCCGTATCCTGGCAGATGGGACAGGTGCAGGGCATCTCCAGATAATCCGCCGGATAGCCAGAAGAAAGCAAAAGAGCAGTCCTCTCCTGGGAAAGAAGGGCGATATCATTGCGCAGATCATCGATGCCGCTCTCCTGGCGGTTGATCAGGGCACGGACCTTCCTTGCGCTTAAGGTGGCAACCTCCTCGTCAATCTCCCGAAGGCGGGGAATCTTCTCGTAGGCCTCTGCC
This sequence comes from Blautia segnis, assembly GCF_014287535.1. Taxonomy (NCBI): domain Bacteria; kingdom Bacillati; phylum Bacillota; class Clostridia; order Lachnospirales; family Lachnospiraceae; genus Blautia; species Blautia segnis. Next base: position 108,163 of record NZ_JACOOT010000017.1, read on the forward strand.
TGGTGTTCCTCCTGAATGCGGCGGTTCTGGGCCTGTCTTCGATTATATTCACGCATAATGGTATCGTACTGGTAATTCTGTAAAGGCATGTAAATTTCTCCTTCTAGTTGGTGCTGTTATTCAGGAGCTTCTTCTCGTATTCTGCGAAATCGTAATCCCGCTGGTGGAAATTATTGAAGCGGTTGGTGGCCTTTGGCAGCGGAGCTGGTGTCTTGGCTGCCTTTTCCAGCTTGCGCTTCTGGTGCTGGGCATCCTGAAGGCGTACATCCTCCAGGGTACGGATCTTCTTCTTACTCCAGCTTTGCAGGATCTTGTCTGCATATGGGAAGCTGGGCTGTCCGGTCTGAAGAACCGTGCGGGAACAGGCCTCCTGGATCAGGTCCATGGTAAAGCCGTACTCTTTGGTCCAGGTGTTGATCAGGGCAATCTCTGTGTCGGCAGGATTGCGGTTGGTAATTCCCATGGCTTTGAGAACGGTGAAATATTCTTTGCTGTAGCGGGAGGTGGAATCCTTGGCCATTTCTACGGTTGTGATTCCCTCCTCCTTCCATGCCATGGCTACGGTCTCAATATAACGGATGCTGCGGTGATCCCGTCCCACACAGTACTCGATCAGATAATCAATAAGATCCACAGACATATGCAGCTCATCATAGAAAAACAGGATCTTGCGGGTCTCCGTAGGGGTAAGGGTCTTGCCCAGATACTGCTCCGCAATGTAAAGCAGCTGGACAATATCTTCGTTCTGCTTCAGCTCCTTCACCCGGTCCGGGGTAAGATGCCTGCTCTCGGAAAGGGGCTTGGAAGGAGCGGGTGAAGAGGAAGAAGATCCAGTTCTGTCAGGGACCGGGAATGCAGTGTCCTGTGATGAGACAGCAGCCGCATTCTCTAAATTTGACAGAGGATTTTCCTGGACAGGGAAATCCTGCTCTGCATTTACAGAAATTTCATCTGCCTTGTTCCGCGGTGTCAGAAGTGTAATCCCCGTCAGCGCATTTCCTTCATATATAAGAGAAACCAGTTTCTCATTCTCCCAGTATTTCAGTGCACGGAGAATATCACCCTCTGTACAAAGCAGAGAATCTGCCATCTGGGAAAGCCCGAAGGCTTCCTGGGGGCTGCCAAGCATGCGCAGCAGATAAATATATACTTTTACAAATTCGCCGCCTGCTCTTGGCATAAAACGGTCGATAAAAACATTGGATAAAACAGTGACATCATTTGCCTCTGTACTATGTAACGTGATCATGTGATATTCTCCTTGCGGTTGTTGTCTGCATTATAGCACAACCTTTTTTAAAAGAGAATAGAATATTTTTCCGCCGGAATGTGTGTGGATTACAGTGTGGATAATGTGGATAATGTGGAAATCAAGTTGCGCATAATGTTTATGGGAAACCTGTAACCTCTTGAAAAATAAAGAAAAATAGCAATTCGTGTCGAACTCTGTCGTAATATTATGTTAAGTGGATTATGCACAAAAGAATCCACATGCAGCACAATGTGAAAATGTGCATAAGCATGTGGATAATGTGGATAACTAAAAAGAAGCTTGCAAATACAAGCTTCTTTTGATGTGGATAACATTTTTATATTTTATTGCTGGAACCGGCGAAATACCGTACAAATCTTATTTGCCAAGCAGCTGCTCCCCGATTTTCACAACATCTCCGGCACCCATTGTGATCAGCAGATCTCCAGGAGCGCAGTTGTTCAGAAGATAAGTCTCGATCTCGTCAAAGGTAGGGAAGTATTCGCATGGAGTACCCAGCTCTTTAATCTTCGCCTGAAGATCCTCGGAAGAAATTCCAAGAGTATCGGTTTCTCTTGCCGCATAAATGTCAGCCAGAACTACATGGTCAGCCAGGGTAAGTGCCTTGGCAAACTCTGGAAGAAGTGCCTTGGTACGAGTATAAGTGTGCGGCTGAAAAACGCACCACAGCTTCTTGTGGGGATAATTGTGTGCTGCGTTTAAGGTTGCCTGGATCTCTGTGGGATGATGTGCATAATCATCCACAATGGTAACGCCTGCCACTTCACCCTTGTACTGGAAACGGCGGTCTGTACCTGTGAAGCTTCCAAGTCCCTTCACGGTAACCTCGTCCGGGATCTGAAGAAGCTGTGCCAGTGCAATCGCAGCCAGTGCATTGGAAACATTGTGGCTGCCCGGAACCTTCAGATAGAAGCTTCCGGCTTTCTTACCATCCTTCATAACGGTGAAGGAAGCGTGACCGTATTTGTCATAGGTGATATCAGCAGCCTGATACTGTGCGTCGTGCTCCAGGCCGTATGTAATGACCTTGCAGGGAAGTCCTTCGATAATTTCCTCATAGCGAGGTGTGTCCGCATTGATGATCAGGGCTCCGTCAGATGGCAGCAGCTGGGCAAATTTGCGGAAGGAATGACGGATGTCGTCAATATCCTTGAAAAAGTCCAGATGGTCTGCGTCAATGTTCAGGATAATGCTGATCTTCGGGAAAAAGCTTAAAAAGCTGTTGGTATACTCGCAAGCCTCTGTGACAAAGGTCTCAGACTGTCCTACTCGGATATTTCCCCCGATGGACGGAAGAATTCCGCCAACGCTGATGGTAGGATCTGCGTCTGCCTCCAGAAGAATCTGGGAAATCATAGAGGTAGTGGTAGTTTTGCCATGAGTTCCGGAAACAGCGATCGGTGTGTCGTAGTTACGCATGATCTGTCCAAGAAGCTGGGCTCGGGTAAGCATAGGAATGCCTTTTTCCACTGCGCAGGCGTATTCCGGGTTGTCAGGATGGATGGCTGCAGTGTAAACCACAAGCTCTACATCGTCTGTAATATTGGAAGCGCGCTGTCCGTAAAAAATACGTGCACCCTTCTTCGTAAGAGAATCCGTAAGGGGGCTCTCCTTGGCATCAGAACCGGATACCTTGAACTCCTCACCCAGAAGGATCTCAGCAAGTCCGCTCATGCTGATTCCGCCAATACCGATAAAGTGAATATGAAGCGGTTTATGAAAGTCTATCTGATACATATTAATCTCCTCATAAAATGAATGTGACAGCTTCCCATAATGAGAAAACTGCGTTTTTATTTTCATTTATTATACCCCGAACCATGAAAAATGAAAAGTATTTCTTTCTTCCTGTACAAAATATCCAAAAGCAATAAGCCAAATTCGAATGCTGTCGAAAAAACATGTACAATAACGATAAAAAAAGTAAAATGAGACCAAAAAAATTGTAATAAATGTTCACTAAACAGGAGAAGTATGGTATAATGATAAATCATAACTACAACAAGAGGTGATAGCATGATTAAAAAAGAAATGATTGCCATGCTCTTAGCCGGCGGCCAAGGCAGCAGACTTGGGGTACTGACAGAAAAAGTGGCCAAACCAGCAGTAGCTTTTGGAGGAAAATACCGTATCATTGATTTTCCATTAAGTAACTGTATTAATTCAGGAATTGATACAGTAGGAGTTCTGACACAGTATCAGCCTCTGAGACTGAATACCCATATCGGTATCGGTGTTCCGTGGGACCTGGACAGAAATGAAGGCGGCGTAACCGTACTTCCACCTTACGAGAAGAGCACAAACAGCGAGTGGTACACAGGAACAGCCAATGCCATTTTCCAGAATATGGCGTATATGGAGCAGTACAATCCTGATTATGTGCTTATCCTTTCCGGAGATCATATATATAAGATGGATTACGAGGTTATGCTCGACTTCCATAAGGCGAACAAGGCAGATGTGACCATCGCCTGTATGCCGGTACCTATTGAGGAAGCCAGCCGTTTTGGTATCATGGTAACAGATGAGACCTTCCGCGTAACGGAATTTGAAGAGAAACCGGAGCATCCAAGCAGCAATCTTGCTTCCATGGGTATTTATATTTTCAGCTGGTCGGTTCTTAAAGAAGCTCTTTATGCATTGAAGGATCAGCAAAGCTGTGATTTTGGTAAACACATTCTTCCATACTGTAAGGAAAAGGGACAGCGTCTTTTTGCTTATGAGTACAACGGCTACTGGAAAGACGTAGGAACTCTTGGCTCCTACTGGGAAGCAAATATGGAGCTTATCGATATTATTCCGGAGTTCAATCTTTATGAGGAATTCTGGAAAATCTACACCAAAGGCGATATTATCCAGCCGCAGTATATTTCCGAGGAGGCTGTTCTGGACAGATGTCTGATCGGCGAGGGCTCTGAAATTTATGGCGAGATACATAATTCTGTAATCGGGCCGAACGTTGTAATCGGTAAAGGAAGCGTAATTAAGAATTCCATTATTATGCGAAATACAACCATCGGCGAGAATGTAGACATGGACAAGGCTATTGTAGCAGAGGATGTAACCATCGGCAATAACGTGGTTCTTGGCTGCGGCGAGGAAGCACCAAATGTGCTGAAGCCTGCTGTATATGCATTTGGCATTGCGACCATAGGAGAAGGCTCCGTGATTCCGGACAATGTTAAGATTGGAAAGAACACGGCGGTTTCCGGCGTGACCAAAGCGGAGGATTATCCGGAGGGCATTCTGGAAAGCGGACAGGTAATTGCAGCAAAGGACGGTGACAAAGCATGAGAGCGATTGGTATTATTTTAGCTGGCGGTAATAACAACCGCATGAGAGAATTATCAGATAAGAGGGCAATTGCAGCAATGCCGATTGCCGGAAGCTACAGAAGTATAGATTTTGCCCTTAGCAATATGGCAAACTCCCGCATCCAGAAGGTTGCAGTACTGACCCAGTACAATGCCCGTTCCCTGAATGAGCATTTAAGCTCCTCCAAGTGGTGGGATTTCGGAAGAAAGCAAGGCGGTCTTTTCGTATTTACACCTACTATCACCAAAGAAAACGGTTTCTGGTATCAGGGAACCGCAGATGCTATTTATCAGAACTTAAGCTTTTTGAAAAACAGCCATGAACCTTACGTTGTAATCGCTTCCGGTGACTGCGTTTACAAGATGGACTACAACAAGGTTCTGGAATATCACATTGCGAAACGCGCTGACATTACCGTTGTGTGCACCACATGCCCGGATCCGTCCGAGGTAGAGCGTTTCGGTGTTCTTCGCATGAATGAGGACTGCAGGATTGAGGAGTTCGAGGAGAAGCCTATGGTTTCCCCGTACAACACCATTTCCACAGGTATCTATGTGATCCGAAGAAGACAGCTGATCGAGCTTATCGAGAAAGCTGCCCAGGAAGGTCGCAATGATTTTGTAAAAGATATTCTCATTCGCTACAAGAATCTGAAGCGAATCTATGGCTACAAGATCGACAGCTACTGGAGCAATATTTCCACTGTGGAATCCTATTATAAGACCAACATGGATTTCCTGAAGCCGGAGATCCGCAACTATTTCTTCAAGCAGGAGCCTGGAATCAAGACCAAGATCGATGACCTTCCGCCAGCCAAATACAACCCTGGCGCAGTGGTGAAGAACAGTCTGATCTCCAGCGGCTGTATTGTAAACGGAGTGGTTGAGAATTCCGTTCTGTTTAAGGATGTATTTGTTGGAAACAACTGTGTAATTAAGAATTCCGTAATCCTGAACGATGTGTATCTGGGGGATAATACACATATCGAGAATTGTATCGTAGAGAGCAGGGATACCATCCGTGCCAACTCTTATTACAGCGGCGAAGGAGAAGTGAAGATCGTCGTAGAGAAAAACGAAAGATATACCTTATAATAAAAAAGACTTCAACCGCAGCAGAAGCGGTTGAGAGGAAAGGGGCAGCAAAAATGAACATTACAGATGTACGGGTGAGAAAGGTTGCGAAGGAGGGAAAGATGAAAGCCGTAGTTTCCATCACCATTGATGAAGAATTTGTAGTACATGACATCAAGGTGATTGAGGGCGAGAAGGGACTTTTCATCGCAATGCCAAGCCGCAAAGCAACCGATGGAGAATACCGGGATATTGCACATCCCATCAATTCTTCCACTCGTGACAAGATTCAGACGATCATTCTCGAGAAGTATCAGGAAGCTGCTGCTGAGGAAGCAGCGGTATAATACAAGAGGTTTTTACACCCCGCATTTCTGGGAGAAATCCAGGAGATGCGGGGATTTTTTTATGCTGTAAATGCACTTATGACATTTTGGAAAATTCTTAAATATTACACAATTGTTACGAAATTTAAATAAAGTGTTGCAATAATTACAAAGTGTGTTATACTAAACCTAGAAAAAAGATAATGAGGTGTTTACATATATGAGATTTAAGAAAGTTTTTGCGTTACTGTTGACAGGAATTATGAGCGTATCCGCACCCGCTTTTGTATATGCATCTTCCACAGAAGAGCAGCTTGCAGACGTACAGGCCCAGAAGGAAGCCGCACAGGCAGATCTGGCACAGGAGCAGGCCAATATGGCATCCCTGGAGAGCAAGAAGCAGGAGCTTGAGAGCTATCTGGCAGAGCTGAATGCGCAGTATACAGAGCTTACCAACAGCGTGTCCGAGCTTGGAATCCAGGCAGCAGAGAAAGAGGACGAGCTGAAAACTCTTCAGGCACAGCTTGAAGAGGCCAAGGCCACATCCGACAAGCAGTACGAGGATATGAAGAAGCGTATTGTTTACATGTATGAGAATGGCAGTGCATCTATGCTGGAGCTGCTTTTATCCTCTCAGGATCTGGCGCAGTTTTTGAACCGTGCCGAGAATATTGCACAGATTTCCCAGTATGACCGTGATATGCTGGACAAATATAAGAAGCTTCAGGCTGACATTAAGGCACAGGAAGAGCAGGCTGAGGAGGAAGCACAGTCCATTAATGACCTTCTTGCGGAGAAATCCGCCAAGCAGCAGGAGGTTCTGGTACTCACTGCTAATACAAACGACAATATCCAGTCCTACATTTATCAGATCAGTGCCAGCCAGGACGAAATTAGTGCTCTGAACGCACAGATCAGCAGTGCAGACAGCAGCATCTACAGTCTGATGCAGGCTGCTGAGGCGGAGCGTGCGGCAGAGGAAGCGGCAGCAGCGGCTGCTGTACAGGCAGAAAGTGCTTCTGAGGAAAATTACGATAGTGCAGAGGATAACAGTCAGTCTGAGTCTTCTGAGGAAGATTACAGTGAGGCAGATAACGGCTATAGCGATTACAGTGAATCCGACAGTGACTACACAGAATCCGATGATTCCTACAGCGATTATGAGGATTCCTCTGACGACTCTTACACAGCGTCTTCCGATAGTACAGATAATTCCGAAAGTATATCCGAGAGCGGAAGCAGCTCTTCCTCTCAGGGAACCTATCTTGGCAACTTTACTCTGACCGCATACTGCAACTGTGCACAGTGCTGCGGAACCGCCGGAAACCTTACCGCCAGCGGAACCGTTCCTACAGCAGGCAGAACCGTTGCCATGGCAGGCGTACCATTCGGAACCCAGCTTCTGATCAACGGAACTGTATACACCGTAGAGGATCTTGGAACCCCTTACGGCCACGTTGACATCTACTGCGGCAGCCACTCCGAAGCTCTTGCATTCGGACTGCAAAGCGCAGACGTCTACAGACTGAACTAGAGTCTGTTTGAAAAATCATTCCCGCAATCTGCACGCCCCACTTTGCGGTATATTTTGCCCGAATTCAGTTGCCGTAGCCCGCTACGGCACCCTCATCCGGACAAAATCTCCCACAAATTGTGACGCACATCTTGCAGAAAGCCTTTTGGGGGCACGCTCTAACACAACCCAAACAAGCTCCGCCAGGTGCGATATGTTTTTATCATTTGAAACATATAGCCTTGCGGGGCTTTTTTTATTTAGGCATTTTTTTTGTATGCTTTTTTGAAAGAAGGTAAAAAGAGAAATATTGAATTATAAAATTTATTTTATATATTTTTAATATATTTTTTATTTCCAAAAAGCCCAGACTGTGCTAAGATAAACACAAAGCATATTTCTTTCAATTATCAAAGTGCGTTGGCACTATCTTGTATTATCTAAACACATTTCAGAAATCTATGCTTTTAATTCAAAAACATTTAAGAGCAGGAGATTTCGGAATAAGCGTGTTCAGGTCTCCTGGGAAAGGAGTACCTATTATGATGGAACTACAAGCTGGCAGTGGAGTACAGGAGGAGCAAAGCATCCTTCCGGCTGCAAACAAGAAGTACAAGGATACCATTTTTCGAATGCTTTTTTCAGATAAGAAAAATTTGCTGTCGTTGTACAATGCGTTGAACGGGAAAAATTACAGCGATTGTGACAAGCTGGAGATTGTAACATTGGAGAATGCCATATATATGAGTATGAAGAATGACCTGGCATTTATCCTGGATCTAGATTTATTTCTGTGGGAGCATCAATCTACGTACAATCCTAATATCCCGCTGCGTGATCTGATGTACATAGCCAAGGAATACGAGAAGTACATAAAAGAAAAAGGAATTTCTTTATACTCCAGCAGACAGCA